>CAZASB010000125.1:0-13052 GCA_964487655.1 uncultured Planctomycetaceae bacterium | reverse complement strand
CGGGTTCGGAGAATGGACTTGCTGCTTGCGTCGTAGTATGGATAGGAATTCGACGCAATCGGTCCACGGCGTCCAATATAGCTCCCGTTCGTCCGGCGGAATAGAAGGCTACGCTTCGACGGCGGGCAGTCGGCGGTCAATCAGTATCATGCCGATCACAGTCATGCCTACGCCAACGATGAGCCATCCGGTCATCTGCTCGTGGAACAGGACAATACCAGCACAGGTGGCCATGGCAACCTGCGATGCATTGAGAAGGTTGACGTTGACGACCGATGCCAGGTGCAGTCCCTTGGTCAGCGCGGCGAAGCCGATCAGATTGAGCACGCCGGCGGCAAGCATCCACACCACGTGCTCGCCGGGTAGGGTCCGCCACGCTTCCAGGCCGTTCCCACGCAGGCTTAACACCGCTAGGCTGGCGGTGCCGACGCCCGTGATGACGAAGATCACCACCATCTGCGAGACCCCGCGGGTCACCGTGCCGCGCACGGTAACGGTCAACAGGGCAAAAGTGATTCCTGCCAGGCATGCTGCTCCGATGGCTACCGCGGTCAGCCACGCGGGAACTCCTGTCTTGGACGTATTGCCTTGGGCGGCTCCAGCCGCAAGGATAACGATGGAGACCAACAGTAGAATGAGTGCAATCGTAGTGCGCGCCGCGATCCGCTCGCCCAGAACAAGTCGTCCGAGAAAGGCCGCCCCGGTGAGCATCAGGCCGTAGACAACCGGCACGGCCACGGCCAGCCCCACGACGCCGAAGGCGAACTGCTGCCCCAGGTTGCCTATCAATTGCACCGCCAACCCCACGCCAATCAGCAGCGCCATCGTGGCTGCGGACGGGATGATTCGATCTCCGGCCAGCCACCGCCAGACGAGCCACGGTCCCACCATGGCGACGGCCACCGTCTCCTTGACGCAAATAGTCATGACCACGCCGACCCCCTCGCCGGCAAGGTGGCGGAGGCAGATATTCGTGCCCGTATACGCAACGGCCGAAACAATGCAGCACGCCGTGCCTGCCACGACAGTATCTACGGAGAAAAGGCCAAATAAGCGATGTGATGTCGATGCCATGGAAGCAGCGATTATACTTCCGAGTAGGCGGCAAGAAAGGGGGGGAGGAGAAATGCTGCGACGTTCCACAACGCAACCGTCATTGCCAGTCTCCAGCCTTGATCAAAAAGGCCGGTGGCAAGCGACGGTGTATCCATGGGACGAGGCCAAAGCCCGGCTTTTGAAAGTGGGACAATAATCGTCCACATTTCGTCCGATGCCGAAGAAGACTTGGATGTCAAGTTTTCTCTTTTCCCTTAGCAATCGTCTACAGTCGGTTGCCATACTGCTTGCGAAACGCGGTCAATTTCTGCCGAGTGCCGCCGTCGAGCGTTTGTTTGAGCAGATGCTTGTAGGCGCGGCGGGCGATGAAGAAGTTGTCGTGGTCCAGTAGGTGGACGATATTCGCCTCGACCTTCGCAGATCGTTCCTCCTTTGCTAGCATTTCGAGGATGCGGTGGACGGCGAAGTAGGGCATGTCCTTCAGAGCGGCCGATAGGGCTTCCAAGGTCTCGATAGACAGTTCCGGCTGCGTGGTGAAATAGTCGAGAATTGGGCGGCTGGTGTAGCCGTCCATCTGGCGGACTAGCGAAATGAGCCGCTCGTGCAATTGCCGCTGGTCACTGGCGACGCGGCACACGTAATCGAGCGCCAGGGAAACGTGCTCGATCTCCCTCGCTTTCGCCAATACATGGAAGGCGTCCTCGATGAACTCCGTGTTCGTCGGCGACTGCGTCAGGAGGTAGCGGAGTGCAAAGTCGACTTCTCGCAGTTCCTCCGATCGCAGCAGCCGCCGCGTATAGGCAGGCGCGGCCTGCTTGCACGTTGCCGCGTGCAAGTGTGGAACGATTTCGCCGTTGGCCCATCGCCACAACGCCCACGTGGTGAACGCGGCGCCTTCGACCACCGCGTCGGCTACCGCCTGCGGCGTCGCGCCCGACCAGCCGTCCACGGCTTCGGCCGGCTCCGGCTGCTTGACGACCAACGCCTCGTAAGGGAGCGTGCCGAGAATCGACTGCCGGTTCTTCAAGATGCGGTCCAGCTTCCGGTAGTCAGCATCCGTGAAAAGATCGTGCTCTTTACGCGTCAGCGGTGCATCCGGAGGACACTCCAGTCGTTCGTAGTAGCCCAATGCGTTCCAATACATGGTCACGTCGACAATCCGGCACTGATCGTCCGCGCACACATGCATCTGAAGTGGCATACGGTAACCGGTAGGCGTCCCATCCTCATCGCTGGTCACGATCACCTTGTACTCCCGCGGCGGCGCGTCCGGCGCGATCGGATTGCCAAGCCGGACCGGAATAGCAACTTGTCGGTCGTTCACCTCCGTGGCCAGCAGGGTCGGCGAAACCAGAATCAACGGCAGAAGCAACGCTCGCATGCACCCAAGCTGCAGCGATATCATACAATACCTCCGGGAAAATCGGCGGCCTTTGATTCCGCGCGCGGCAGGACAAAACGGCAGGTGCCCTCCCACCCGATCACCAGGAGAACTCGCGGTTTCCGGTTATTCTCCGGCATTAGGTCAAGGCATTTTCATTCTACTCACAACTACGTCGGAGGTAAAGCCTGGCCGAAACCGCTCGCTCAGAGAATTCAGCACATGGTGAGTCGGACAATCTGTAGGCCGGAACAAGCGAAGCGAAGTTCTGGCTTGGTATGCGTTAGCCAAGCTCGCCGGCATTCCCAATCAGGCCACGCTCCGCAGCATCCGAATGTCCACGCAAGGTGCAGTGTAGCAGACACCCATGCTTTTTTCAAACGATTTGTCAACAATCTAGTCGTTACTGCTCGCGTCACTGTCCGATTGATCGTTGCCTTGCGAACGCCCGAAGCGTCGAAGTTCCGCCTCCAGTTTCGCGCGTTCAATCACGTAACCATGCCGAATTCGATCGTAGTGGATTTTTGTGGCCAGCACGTCGGCTAGGGCAAGCAGTCCTACCCACCCCACCACGACCAGCGTTGCAAGCCAGTAGACAATCGCGAACCAACGCGATGCTATCTCGCCGGTGAGCCACTCGCCCACGAAAAGGGCAACCGCAAGGACGGCTAACATGGCGCTGGTCTGCATGCGGCGCCGATATTGGCGGCGGCGGTAATCGAGTTCCTCGCGTGTCGCGGCGCAGCCAACCGCACGACGCCAAGTACGCACGTGGGCAACCATCAGTCCCGCGGCGCACCCAAGCAGAAGGAGCGATACAAGGGCGGCAGTCCATAGGTCCATGATGACTAGCAATCCACGAAGGAAGAAATGCTCCGGTAGCAATGTCCAGACGGCCCGGCGGCCGGAATCGGGGGACCGTCACCCATCGACAGTGTGAAAACGAGGGTGAGCCGCGCATCGCGCGGCCCACCCCTCCGTGCAGCAATCTATTGACTCAAGCGGCCTATTCCATCGTGATAGCTTCCACCGGGCAAGCATCGACGCAAGCGCCACAGTCGCCGCACGTGTCGGCATCGACCACGGCAACGTTCTCCTGCATTTCGATGGCATCCAACGGACAGGAATCAACGCAGGATTCGCAGCCGGTACATTTTTCCGCATCAACCACAGCAGCCATGAAAAAACCTCCCGTTTAGGAAAAAACAAGAACCCAATGCCGCCCCAGGAAGCAACCTGCTCAATGCGACCGGATTGGCCAACCCTTTGGTCGCCTTCCGGTTGCCAGTCCTCCGCCCGGGGCGTCAACCTGTACAGTCTGATACGATAATGCTCCGTCGGGAACCGTCAAGGGGCTTTTCGTGATTCCCCGTCCGTTTTCTTCAGTCATTTGCCTGAAAGGCAAGGGCCTGCCCCAGACGATTTCACGGCACAACCCCACTGGTGAAGTGAAAACTGCTACCAGCGGGGCGCGTGACACCGACTGTTTGCGCGGAGTGACCGGACGCCCCTTTTTGCTGCGGGGCCGTCCTGAAGTGGCCGTCGTCGTGAACAACTGCGGTCGATCAATCAAAAGCTAGCAATCCGCCCATGGCGACGTAACGGCTTTCAGGGAGGCTTCGGAACCAAGTGCTTTGTCGCTTGGCAAGCTGTCGCGTGTGCTGCTTGACCAATGCAATGGTTTCGTCAAGACCTTGAAGGCCTTCGAAATGCTCAATTACCTCGCGGTAGCCGATGGCTTGGCGGGCTGTCTTGCTCAACGGCGGAGCAAGGGTCATCAGTCCTCGCACTTCCTCGACTAGGCCGGCGGCAAACATCTCGTCAACCCGCCGGTCGATCCGCTCATTCAGTTCGTACCGCGGCCAATCGAGCACATACACGAGATTGCCGGTTTCTTCCGGCCGCTTGTTGAACTGCTGCTGCCAGTCGCTCATTGGCATGTTTGTCTTGTCGGCTACCTCCAACGCGCGGATGATCCGCCGCGCGTCGTTCGGGTGCAATCGTTCGGCCGAGGCCGGATCGACTTGGGCCAACCGGGCGTGCAGCCAACCGGGTTCGTGCAGTTGGGCTTCCTTATCGAGCGCGCGGCGAAAGGTCGGGTCAGCAGGTGGTCCCTTGAAAAGGCCCCGCAAAAGGCCCTTCAGGTACAGCGGCGTGCCACCCACGAAGAGCACGCTCCGCCCCCGCTCGCGAATCTCGTCCGCCTTCTCGTGCGCGACTGCGACGTACCGCGCCAAGCTGTACTCCTCGTCAGGCCCAATCAGGTCGACGAGATGGTGCGGTACGGCGGCCCGCTCCACGGCAGTCGGCTTGGCCGTGCCGATGTCCATGCCCCGGTACAGGGCCATCGAGTCCATTGAGATGATCTCGGCGTCGATTTTCCGCGCAAACTCAATGCCTGCGCCCGTCTTGCCCGATCCGGTTGGACCGGTCAGGAATCGACAATTCCGTATGGGAGGAAATGACATGGACTAACCGGCGGTTCGATTTGCTTTCCGTACCACATGGACAATGGCCATCAGTGCCAACACCAAGAATATCAAACCGATGCCATACCAGCGAATCTTCGACCACAGCGACCACAGGCTGGCCAACGCGGCAAGTCCGGCGGAAATGGTCATGAGCAGGTTCCACCACAGGCGACGGAGGCCCCGCGGCATGTCGTTGCCCAGAAGCGTCTTCTGGTTCATCAACAGGTAAAAGCTGAAGTAGGCAAACGGCAGCAAGGTCATGGCGAAGACCGAGGTAGGTATGGCCAGCCACATCTGCGCGTCGGTCCAAAAGAAGGGGCCCAAGATGCCTACACACACCATGGCCGACCCAATGCGCTGCGTCCAGCCCATCGCGGGGCGGTTGAGTAACTCGCAGAAACACAAGCCGTTAATCAGCATGAGCATGGTGGCAGCGCCCATGGCCATGCCGAGCACGCCGAGACCGAACACATAATGAGAGAACCGCCGTCCGACCAACGGTGAGAGCGAGTCGGATAAATTGAATGCGTCACGCTTGGCAAGCACGGTTGCCATACGGCGATCGGCATCACTCAGTTCGTCAAGCCTTGCTCGAAGTTCCTCCGCGCCGAGGGCGCCCACGGCCTCTGCCCCCAGCTCCTTCTCCAGGCGCTGTCGCAACAGATTGTTGTAACCCTTGACCAGGTTAGGCGCGGGGACGATCTCCTGGCCAGTCGCCTCGTCTCGTTCGCCCATCAGGCCGAGCCCCGGCTTCGCGTGGAACTGCGACGCCGATGCAATAACAACGCAACTCGTGGCCAGAAAGAAGGGGAAGAACAATCCGGTCGACAGGTCGAAAATGGCCAGTCCGCGAAAGTCGCGGTCCCACCCCTTGCGCAACATCGAGTAGGGGAAAAGGAAGGTCATATTGATACCCACAGCCGTTGCCGCCGCGCTGATCATCACGTCGCGCTGCTGGCCGACGACAATGTCCTTCCAGAAGTCGCGGTATTCGCCAGCTACCTGGTTGATCAGCGGCATCAATTGGTCGGTCGGCTCGGAAAGCAGTCGCAAATTCGGTACGAATCCGGCGAGAATTTCGTTCCACGGTAATTCCCCGGCTACAGTCATGCGGGTTACCACGCCAATGAAGCAAAGCACCGTAGTACCCACCATGCACTTCACGACGATTTCAAACGCTTTCATGCCCTTTCCGCCGGTCGTGTAGAGCATCGACGCGGTCAGGGCGACTACGAGGATAATCAGACTGACGGCCACCTTGCCCCATATCTCGGGTAGTCCCCCTTCACCCCACACCTCGGGCATCGCCCCGTTGCCAAAAACACCAGGCAGCAAGTTCTGGCGAAATGAGGCCGTGGCCAGGGCAAACTGGGGCATGGACCACACCAGGTTGGCCATCATGGAGGCCAGCAACCACCCCCAGCCCAGCACCGGGCTGATGTGCTCGTTGATGGCACGCAACGGCCGTTGGCCTGTCGACAGCGTCACGTACGCGATGGCGCTTAACATGACAATGCCGGCAATCATTGCGACGGGCTGCAACCACATGAACATGAACCCGCCCAGCACGCCCAGGTAAAGGCCGGACGAAAGAGAACCTCCGCCCAACGTAATGGCGCTTTGCAGCCAGCCGGGCCCCGAAAGGCGAACAAACGCTCCAAATAGCGGCCCCCGCCCCTTGGCGCGGGCATCCAGGATAAGCTGCCGATCCCGCTCAATCTTCGGATTTTGGGAGGCATCTTGTCGATGTTTCGGATCAGAAGCCATGGTCGTGCGTCCTCCTGGTTGATGTATGACGCTATTTCTCGAGTCTAATCGTGTTTGCGAGTCTAATGCTGGCCTACGTTGTCAAGGGTCCGTCACTGTCCCCTCGCCACCAGCCAGTGTTCCGCATCAAGGGCGGCCATGCAGCCTGTACCGGCAGCCGTGTTGGCCTGGCGATAGTAGTCGTCGGCCACGTCACCTGCGGCAAAAACGCCTTCCACGCTGGTGTAAGTCCGCTGAGGGGTTGTCCACTTGATATAGCCGGCACCGTCCATCGCAAGATGGCCTTTGAGGAACGCCGTGTTGGGCGTGTGCCCGATGGCGAGAAAGAAACCGGTAATCTCGACTTCCAGGTCCGGTTCGCCCTTGGTGCTCTTCAGTCGGCACCCGGTAACCCCGTCCTGATCGTTTCCGAGCACCTCGTCGACAACACGACTCCAGAGGATTTCGATCTTTGGATGGTCCATGGCCCGATTGGCCATGATCTTTGATGCCCGCAACTCATCCCGCCGATGAACCAGGTAGACCTTGCTGGCGAACTTGGTTAGGTAGCCGGCTTCCTCGATAGCCGAGTCGCCCCCACCCACCACGACAAGGGGTTTGTTGCGGAATCTCGGCAGGGCCCCGTCGCACACGGCGCAGGCACTGACGCCCCGGTTCTTCAAACGTTGCTCGGAAGGCAGTCCCAGATAATTGGCGCGGGCGCCGGTGGCGACAATGACGGCTAGCGTCTGATGTTCCGAACCGTTGGAGGCAGTCAGCTTGAAGGGGTGCTGGTCGAAGTCGACTCCGACAATGTCGTCCGTGATGACCCGCGTGCCGAAGTTCTTCGCCTGCTGACGCATCAACTCCATCAGCTCAGGGCCACTTACGCCCTTCTTCGTGTGCGGCGGCAACCCTCCTCGCCGTGATGGATCGATCGCACTGTCCAAGTAAGCTCCCAGGTCACCGGTGGGGAAGCCTGGGTAGTTCTCCACCTCGGTTGTCAGCGCAAGCTGCCCAAGGGGTAGCGTGCCATTTTCCTGGTTTTCCTGGGTAATGGCTCCTTCGAACACCAGGGGCTGTAGTTCGGCGCGGGCGGCATAGATCGCCGCAGTCCAGGCAGCCGGACCACTGCCAATAATCACGACCTTTTCGGGCATTGAGACACTCCAAACAGGGGTTTCAACATAGGAAAAACGGGCACCCTGCGGATCGAGCGGAGTTGGGTGCAGGCTGTTATGTGCTGTTCGGTTGGCTGCGTATGCCCTCTTCTCTCTCGCCAGGGACGATTGAGCCTACCGACGGCCGAACGCCAAGGATACCATCCCGAAGTACCTGCCGCCAAGCCCCGTACGATCCTCAAGACGCCGATCTCCATGACCGGGCGACGGTTGCCAAGCCGAAATTCCAGGCATCAACGAAACCGTATGCCAAGTGCGTGTGCTAGGCTTGTAGCATGGGGATATGGCATTGGACATTGCTGGTGCTGGCGTTCACCGTCGGCTGGTATTTGGCGTTCGGCGTTTTCTAAGGCGAGCGGCAGAAAAGAAACTACCGGGCCGTAGGATGGACTTCAGGTCGTCAAGGAGATGGCCGCCTCCGTAGAATTTGGAAGACGACGGGCTGAAGCCCAAATCTCCTTCTGCCGCTCGCCTGAGTGCAGCGAGCTGGCCGCACATGGGTTTTCGAAGCGTGCCTTACCCCTATCGGGCCACTCTCCCGGCCTCTCGCACTGTGTAGCGTTTGGTCTTGAAAAGCCTGCTTGTTTATAAGCAGTGCTTATGCTACGCTGTTCCCATGAACACCGAAACACTTAGGCTCTTCTGTGACATCGTCCAGCATCAGAGTTTTTCGCGTGGCGCCGCGTTGAACGACGTGAGTCAGTCGGCGGCAACGCAATCGGTCCACCGGTTGGAGCGGCATTTCGGCGTCCAACTCGTCGATCGGACAAAGAGACCGTTTATCGTAACCCCCGAGGGACAGGTGTGCTATGAGGGCTTCCGCGAGGTGCTTGAACTGTACGATTCGGTAGAAGCCAGGGCTCGTTCGCTGCGTATGGAGATTACCGGCGTGGTGCGCGTGGCAGCCATCTACTCGGTCGGGTTACACCACATGGCTCGTTGTATGCAGGAGTTCATGCAGCGGTATCCCAAGGCCAAGGTGCGTTTGGAATATCAGCGACCGAACAAGGTGTACGAGCAAGTGCTTGGCGCTGAGGTGGACCTGGGAATTGTGTCCTACCCAACCACTTCGTTCGATTTGGCGTTCACCCCCTGGAGGAGTGAAAAAATGGTCGTGGCGTGCCATCCGGAGCACCGCCTTGCACAGCAGGAGGCGATCTCGGTAGAACATTTGGCTGGCGAGGCGTTTATCGCCTTCGATCGTGACTTAAGTATTCGCAAGGAGATAGACCGCCAGTTCCGCCAGCGGTCGGTGAATGTTACCGTGGCCATGGAGTTCGACAATATCGAGACGATCAAACAGGCCGTGGCCATTGGCGTGGGAGTGAGCATCTTGCCGGAGCCAACGGTTCAAATGGAGGCAAGGGCTGGACTTCTTCGCGTCGTACCGCTCATCGCGCCCGAGTTGTGGCGTCCGTTGGGTATTATCCATCGACAGCGGAAGATTTTTACCCCCACGGTTACCAAGTTCATTGAGTTGCTGCGCGAGGTTGCAAACGGTTCAGACGAGGAATCCCATGCGTGAAACGGAAGTTGCGGTTGTGTTTCGCCCTTCGGGTCGGACTGCCTACGTACTCTTGGGCACACGGCTGGTCGAGGCGGCAGCGGAGGTTGGGATTGTTTTAGACCAGCCGTGCGGCGGCGCCGGTGTGTGCGGCAAGTGCCGCGTGCGTTTCGCCGGCGACGCTTGTCCCCCAACGGCGATCGAAACAGCGCGACTTTCAGAACGGGAACTCTCGGATGGAGTCCGGCTGGCCTGCCAGGCCACGATATACGGCCCCGCGACCGTCGAAGTGCCCGAAGCATCGCTTCTGGCAGCCGGACACCAGATTCTCGACCGTTCCAATTCGATGCCAACCGTGGCAATCGACTCGGATATCCGCAAGCGGTACGTCGAGCTTGTCGCCCCTCGTCGCGGCGACGACGCGCCCGATGTCGTACGTCTGGAGCGAGCCACCGGGCTGCTCCAGCTCGACCTGCACGCGGCGCGCCTCTTGCCCGGCCGATTGCGTCAATACGGGTTCCGCGGAACCGTGGTGACCGCCGGCAACCGACTCATCGATTTTGAGCCGGGCAATACCGAAGCAGAGCACCTTGCCGTGGCCATCGACTTGGGCACCACCACGCTGGTTGCGGCGTTGCTCGATGTCCCGGCAGGCCGGGAACTGGCCCTTGCTTCGCGGTTGAACCCACAAACGCGATTCGGCGACGACGTCCTCTCGCGAATTGTACACGCCGGCGACACGGCCGATGGGCTTCCGGAACTTGCCCGATCGGTCACCGACGCGATCGACGAGATGATCGGCGAGTTGACCACCGCCTCCGGCACTCGGCGCGACCGCATTTACGAGGTCGCGGTTTCCGGCAATACAACCATGCAACAGCTTCTGTGCGGCATCGACCCACGCGCATTGGGATCGCTCCCCTTTGTGCCCGTAATGGGCCCCGGTCTTTCCTTCGATGCTAGCGAAATCGGTCTAGCCATTCATCCTCACGGGCAAGCGTACGTCATGCCGGTCATCGGCGGTTTTGTGGGCGGCGATACGGTGGCCGGAATTCTTGCATCGGGAATGACTGAAAACACTGGGCCGACGCTCTTGGTGGACATTGGCACCAACGGCGAGATTGCCCTCTGGTCCGACGGCCGGCTCACGACGGCCTCCACGGCGGCCGGGCCCGCCTTTGAAGGCGCTCGCATCATGCATGGAATGCGCGGCAGTACGGGCGCCATCGAGAAGATGGTGGTCGACGGGCGAGTGCGCCTGAATGTGATCGGCGGCGTGCCTCCGGTGGGTCTGTGCGGCTCCGGCCTGATCGATGCCGCCGCCGAACTGCTGCGTCACGGGTTGCTTACGCCACAAGGACGATTGCTCGGGCCCGACGAACTGCCGTCCGGCCTGCTGCCCGATCTGGCCGAACGAGTAACTCACCACGAAGGCAAACCGGCGGTCATACTCGCGCGAGCCGAGGAGACGGGCACGAACAAACCGATCCTTCTTACCCAGCGCGACCTGCGCGAGCTACAACTGGCTACGGGCGCCATTCGAGCCGGAATCCATATTTTATTGGACCAAGCCGGGCTGGCGCCGGAGGATATTGAGTCCGTGTTGATCGCCGGCGGATTCGGCAACTTCATCCGGCGCAGCAACGCCCAGCGGATTGGACTCATGCCACATCGCGTCGAACGGCACCGAATCCGCTACCAGGGGAACACCTCGCTGGCGGGAGCAAAGGCCGTAGTCCTCTCGCGTCACTGTAGACAGCAGGCTGAGGATATCGCTCGAATGACGGAGCATGTTGACCTTTCCACCAACGCCGCGTTCCAGACGGCCTTCGCCGACGCGATGATCTTCCCCGAAGCGTGACTCGCTCCGGAGAGTCCGTTCTCTTGCCGACACGCCAGACCAACTCGCACTCCAGATCCCCGGGGGCGCTTCAATGCCGTTCAAAGCGTGGTACACTTATCCAAAGTGCCCCAGTGAGCGGTACGGATGGGTGGCCGAGTGGTCTAAGGCGGCGGTCTTGAAAAACCCGGTAGCCGATACTGAATGTTCGAAAAACCCTTGTTTTATAGGGTTTTCTTGCTTCGGGGGGTAGGGAAGGAAAGGGGAAAAAGGGGTCGAAAAGGGGTCATTGACCCCCGGTTGCTGGTCGGTTTCCGCAACCGCAAGCACCCGCGCGCCAGGCGTCCCGCACGAGGTTGCACCGGGTTTGGGTTGCCCGCCTAATCGGCGTCCCCCTCCGACACGGCTCCGGAAGTCACGCTTGTGGATAGCTTGCCTTCTTTAGAAGGCAAGCTATTTTTGCCACCCGCGCGCCAGCCGGAAAGTAGGTGCTGCACGAGGTGCTCCTAGTCGGCGTGGCTGCGTGATGGTCAATGGATCGGCCAGCTTGTCCGCTGTGGAAGGTAAAGGTTCATTTTGATCCTTTACCACATGCTGATTTCCACGCCCTCCAGGCTCAGCCCCGTGCGTCCCGATGGCTCGGGACGTGTCAGAACACCATGGACGCTAGGACGCAACAGACGCAAGCCTACGGCGTTTCCCGTTGCGCGGTGCGTTCCATGCCCAAACACCCGGCGCAAGCAACGTCGCCGGGGATAGCACGGCGCTCCCCGCAACGAACGCAGACGCCAGGCGGAATCCCAAGCCGACGGCGGTAAACATCCTCGCGCCGGCGCAGCCAGGCGGCACAGGTCGGGCAGAGCTGAAACCGGAACGGGCATGGTCGAACTGGGCGACCGCAACAGCAGGTCATGGCGTTTCCGGGTCCATGCGGCCTTTCCTTTTCAGGACGAGGCAGCTAGTGCCGCAAACCGTTCCGTTGGACCTACTACCGCACGCCCCACCCGGCCGCTACCGCGTCCGACCTCCCCGCCGTTGCGCTCGAACCAGCGGCCATGACTACGTGATGACCGTCAATGGATCGGCTCGGGGTGATCCAGCCCCAGCCGCAATGATGGCACTCGCCCACGCCAACGCGGTCGAACCATCTGGTAGACCGTGGCTCGCGGAGTACGTCCACGCTGTTGCATCCGCAATGCGGGCAGCAAAGATGCGAATCGTCCAGGTCAACCTGGTCCGTCGTGGTAGAACTCAAGCATCGCCGCGGCCCGCCAAAGCAGTCCCCTGCCGCCGTGCAAGCTGCTCTCGCCGCAACTGGTCGGCCGGCCGCGATGAAAGCGGGGCGAATACCGCCAATGGACGATAAACGCTCGGTCGATGTGGTCGCACTATGAATCTCGTCCCGTGTGGCGCTCGCTGTTGCGTCCAAACCGCTCGGGACGTGTCAGAACACCCTGGACGCTACAACGCAGCAGGCGCAAGCCTAGAGCGTTTTCGTTGCGCGGTGCGTTAAAGGCGATTCCCAGAGGCACGCACTACCGGGCGGCAATCTGCGCCCGAATCGAGCACGCGCGACACGGCAGCACGGCCAGCGGCGCGCCGCAACGAGGGCAGAGCGTTGGGCGGATTACGCGGCGCTCGTGCTTTCCGACCGCAACGGCGGCCAGCCGCGGCTCCGAGTTTTTCAGCCGCTTCGCCTCGTCGCACGACAGGTGCATGGCTTTGGCGGCGTCGGCGATAGACTGGCCCGTGGCCATGCGGTGGATGAGCGCTCGCCGCAATTTCAATCGCGCGACCATTCGGCGCGACACGCCCAGGTCGCTCGCGATGTGGCGTGGCGATTGACCAGCGGCAAGTCGGCGATGGATGCGCG
>CAZASB010000124.1:0-13119 GCA_964487655.1 uncultured Planctomycetaceae bacterium | reverse complement strand
CATCCGGGTTCATCCACGTGTCAGGCAATTCTGCACCCAGAAACGGAAGAGCCCGAAATCTCTTCCTTTGTCGCGTTCATGCACCGTTGCGTCCACCTTCATCGCCTTGGAACCAGATACTTGCGCGCCCCTCTTTGACGAACCGGCGCCGATCGGCAATAATATAACGAGCCTGCCCGTTGCCGACATCCGACGAGGGGCCCCCACAATGAGGACCTGCGAACTTGGTCAGGGCTTAACCGCAGCAGCCATAAGCAGTTCACCTCAGGTGTGCGGGGCCTCTCGTCGGAGGCCGGTGGGGTATAAGCCGCCACTGTCGGCGGAGGAATTGCGAAATCACCACACTGGTCATTCATTCTTGCCCGCGCTTGCGGGCAAGTTGGTGCCTCTCGTACACAGGAAGTCATGGCCGACGAGTCTTCCAAGTCCGCTCCAGCCAAGCCGTCGAGCGCGGACGAATATGTGGTTATTGCCCGGCGATACCGGCCGCAGCGGTTCGACGAACTTCTCGGGCAGCAGCACGTCGGAAACGCACTATCGAACGCGATCCAGACAGGGCGTGTGGGACATGCCTACCTGTTCACCGGCGCGAGAGGAGTCGGAAAGACGTCGGCCGCGCGCATTCTGGCCAAATCGCTTAACTGTGTGGAAGGCCCCACGCCAGTGCCCTGCAACCACTGCGACCTGTGCCGGGGCATTGCCGGCGGCGAGGATATCGATGTTCTGGAAATCGATGGGGCCAGCAACCGCGGTATTGATGAGATCCGCGAGTTGCGGCAGAACGTGAACATTCGTCCGAGCCGGGCCCGTTTTAAGGTCTACATTATCGACGAAGTTCACATGCTCACGCGAGAGGCGTTCAACGCCTTGCTGAAGACGCTGGAAGAACCGCCGGAGCACGTGAAGTTCATCTTTTGCACGACCGAGCCCACCAAGATTCCGATCACGATCCTCTCCCGGTGTCAGCGGTTCGACTTCGCCGGGATTTCCCGCGAAGCCATTGCCGCTCGGCTCCAGCAGATTGTTGTGACTGAAGGAGTTGAGGCCGATCCGGACGCCCTCGATTTGCTTGCTCGCCGCGCCACCGGCTCCATGCGCGATAGCCAATCGCTCTTGGAGCAACTCCTGGCGTTTGCTTCGGACCGGATCACGGTCGACACGGTTCACGCGATGCTGGGGACTGCGGGCGAAGATCAGATTGTTCGGTTGGTGGGGTACCTGGCCAGCCGTGATGCGGCTGCCGCCCTGAGCGAATTGGGCGCTGCCGTGGACGGGGGGGTCGACGCTGCCCTACTATTGGAGCAGCTTCTGGGCACATTTCGTGACGTGATGGCATCGGCTGCCGGCTGCCCTCCGGCAGCGTTCTTGTACGTATCACCCTCGACAGCTCAGGCGGTTGTAGATGCCGCGGCACGAATGAAGCTCGTGTCGGTGTTGGCGGCCATGCAAATTGTGGAGCAGGCCCTGGCCCGAATGCGACAGAGCACGCAGGCGAGGATCCTGGCGGAGCTTGCGGTGGTGCGCATTTGTCATTTGGAGGAACTTGACGAGTTGCCCGAATTGATTGCGCAACTGCGAGCCGGCCAAGGTTCGCTCTCGCCAGCCGCCGCTCGAATACCGCCTAGCGGTGCGTACGAAAAAAAAAACACTGAGCGGCCGACCGGCGTAACGCCGACCCCGGCCACGCCAAGCTTGCGGGACGAGTTGCCTCGGGCCGAACCAGCCTCTTCCGAACCGGTCGTCGCGCTCAGCGACGCCAGCGCCGAGGCGGTCTGGCGCGCCGCCCTGGAGCGACTTTCGGTGATGGCCGCGGCCCAAGGTAAGCTCTTCCGAAGCATCGCTATCGAGGGCCCGGGGCGACTGGTCGTCACCTTCCCGGCCGAGTATGCTCTTGCAAAGTCGTTCTGCGAACGTCCGGAGAACACTGCGCGGCTTGAACAAGCCCTGAACGAGGTAACCGGCCGCATTGTGCGGGTTCGGTTCGCCGAGGACGGCGGGAAGGGTGATTCGTCGCAAGGCGAGGCAAGCCATGCCTGCCGGCCATCGTCCCAGCAGCGACTGAAGGAAGTCATGGAGAATCCGGTCGTCCGCCGCGTCCATGAGTTGTTTGGCGCCACGCCGCTGAGAGTCGATGGGCCAGAAGACTGACCCTGCGATTTCCGAAAACACGGTACGAGACAATCACGTCGCCCGGTGGGCGAAAAACAGGAGATGACGATGTTCAAGAATCTTGCAGGCTTGGGTTCCATCTTGCGACATGCGCAGCAGCTTGGCGGCCAATTGAAGAATCTGAGCGAGGAGTTGAAGCAGCGGCGCGCGACGGGCTCGGCCGGCGGGGGGATGGTCGAGATCGAAGTCAACGGCATATTGGAAGTGCTGCGATGCACGATCGACGAGCAATTAGCTTTGCAGAACGACCGGGAACTACTCGAAGACCTGATCGTTGCCGCGGTGAACCAGGCAATTTTTAAGGGGAAGCAACTCCACGCCGAGGCCATGAAGGATCTCACCGGAGGAATCGAATTGCCAGGCTTAAACGAGGCTATTGCTCGGTTCACCGGCGCGCCTGAAACCATGTTTGGAGCGGATGACGCACTGGCAGACGACGACAAAACTCGCGAGGTGTAACGTGCCGGAACTCACGGAATCGGTGGCGAATCTGATCGACCAGTTTGCCCGGCTGCCAGGCATCGGCAAGAAGTCGGCGGAGCGGCTTGCCTACCATGTACTGCGTATCCATGCAACGGAGGCGGCCGCATTGGCCGACGCCATTCGAGCAGTTAAGGAGAACGTTCACTACTGCCGCGATTGTTTCAACCTTGCCGAGGGCGAGTTGTGTAGCGTTTGTGCCGATCCCGGTCGCCAACGGGACGTATTGTGCGTTGTTGAACAGCCCCGCGACCTGATCGCTCTGGAGCAAACCGGTCTATTCCGCGGTCTCTACCACGTGCTGCTCGGCCGCCTGGCGCCCCTAGAAGGTATCGGGCCCGAACAACTTACGATCGACCGGCTACTCGAACGGGTTCGGGGGGGCGACTTCCGAGAAGTCGTCATGGCAACGAACCCAACTTTGGAGGGTGACGGCACGGCACTCTATATTTCCAATCTGCTCGGTGAAATGCCGGCTCGAATTACGCGGCTGGCCCGCGGTATTACGTCGGGTAGCGTCATCGAGTTGGCAAACAAGGAGATACTTTCCGATGCCCTGACTGGTCGGCAGGAGTTCTAGTAAGGTAGACTTGGACATGTGCGGTACGTTGGGTCCGCACCTTGGCAAACGGGATTGGGTAGGCAACCTCAGCGGGAGTTCTCCCTTGCCCATCCCCGGTAGTTGGGCAACGCGTACCTATTGTACGGAGAATCGATGCGTTTATCGTTCGGCCAAGAACTGCGAATGCAGCAAAAGCAGGTGCTCGCGCCGCGGATGATCCAGTCAATGGAGATTCTGCAGTTGCCCATCTTGGCGCTGCAGGAGCGGATTGAGCAGGAACTGCAAGAGAATCCCTTGCTTGAGCTGCACGAGGCCGATCCCGACTTGCCCGCCGAAACCGAGACCGAGGATCACGAGCCGCCCGATGCGCCAACCGACGACGAACGCGAACTCGTCATCGGGGAGAAAGACGGCAACGAGGACGACTTCGAGCGTCTGATGAAGATGGACGAGGAGTGGCCCGACCACTTCGAGGAGCGTTCACGCCCGTCACGCAACCGGGTCGAGGACGAATCGGACCGGAAGCACGACGCCATGGCCAACATGACGGCCCGCCCCCAATCCTTGCAGGACTACCTGCATAAGCAACTCGGGTGGTTCGCGCTTTCCCCCGAGTTGCGGACAATGGCCGACCGCATTATCTACAACCTCGACGACCAAGGATATTTGCAGGGCCGGCTCGACGATATTCTTGGCCTCGATGCCACGCCCGAAGATCGGGCATTGGCGGAAGACGCGTTGCGAGTGGTTCAGGGCCTGGATCCACCGGGGGTTGGTGCCCGCGACGCGCGCGAGTGCCTCCTGCTGCAACTCGTGCCTGGAATGCCGTTCTACGATGAGTTGTTGACCCTGATCACCGATTTTTGGGACGATCTGACGCACAATCGACTGCCTGGCATTGCCCGCCGAACGAGATTTAGTTTGGAGGTGATTCAGGATGCGATTGCCGAGCTGAAAAAGCTGAACTTGAGCCCCGGCGGCGATTTCGGCAGCCAGCCAGTGCCGACCGTGACGCCTGACGTCTTCGTCGAACAAAACGATGAAGGCCGATACATCGTTCGACTGGAGGACGGCCGCACGCCGAGTCTGTACATCAGCCCGTATTATCGCAAACTCTTCCAGAGTGGCGAGGCCAACAACGAAACGCGAGAGTACATCAAAAGGAAGATCAACTCGGCCCAGTGGCTGATCGAGTCGATTGAGCAGCGTCGCAATACGATCAGTCGCGTAGCCCAGGCCATCGTGGAGCATCAGCGGCAGTTTCTGGACAAGGGGCCGGAGGCCATCGAACCGCTGAAGATGCAGCAGATTGCGGACAAGGTAGGGGTCCACGTCACGACGGTCTCGCGCGCGGTGGACGACAAGTGGATCCAGACGCCACGGGGCATTTTCCCACTCAAACGTTTCTTCTGCGGCGGCACCGTCAGCGCCGACGGCGAAGAGGTCACCTGGGACGCTATTCGGCTTAAGCTTCAGGAAGTGATCGACAACGAGGACAAGCAGAATCCAATGAGCGACGAAAACCTTGTCAACGCCCTGGCCTCACACGGTCTGACCGTCGCCCGCCGCACCGTCACCAAGTACCGCAAGGTTATGAACATTCCCAGTTCCCGCCAGCGTCGGGAGTGGATTTCGTAGGTATCGACAATAATTTTTCTAGTTTTTCTTGCGAGGCAACCTCTTGTGCTGCAAGCGGTTACGTCTGTAATCCCCCTTACCAGAGTTACTGTATGCTCCGCCATGCTTGACAGTCCTTGGCTTTCTTGCTAAACTATAATCTGCAATCTGAGTGTGAGTGGGTGATTGGCCTAGCCGTAATGTGCCTGTTCTGCAAACTTGCTGTATTTGGCGCAAACGTATATCTCGGTAACGAAGTCGCTTGCACGAGAGGAAACTGCGATGAGAAGCATTCTGTGTTGTGCGGTTGGTTTGACGGTCGGCTTGGCTTCGACAGGCGTTTTCGCCATTCAGATTGATCTCACGCCGGTGTGGACGGTCACGCCTACCGGCTCCAACTGCTACTATCTGAACAACAACCTCGACGGCGGCAGCGTGCTGGTCGGCCAGATCAACTTCGGCGGGCGGCAATTCGACCGTTATGGCGCCGAGTTGAACTCGCTTTCCGTGAACGGCCTGTTGCCTCACAATGGCGCAAAGTCGCTGCTTCGATTGGGCGATTACTATTATATCACCAACCAGGACGGCGGTATCGGTCGTTTCGACGCCACCGGAGCCAACGCATGGACTGGCACCAACTTCCAACCGGTAATTAACCCGGGCAGCACCAGTCCCGAGTCGATCGTTACGGACGGAACGTTGATCTATGCGAACGACGATGGGACTCAAAACCGCATCCATGCCTACACGGTCGGCACCGGCCCGTTCAGTCTGACCGAGGCGTGGAATGTCGATCTGCCGGGCGGAGGCCGCGTGCGAGGATTGTCGTACGATCCTGGTAGCGGGCTGCTCTACATGCACAACGGCGGCGACGGCAGCAGCACAACTTTGTACGCTGTTGACCCGGCTACCCAGAACGTTTACTCGATGGGAAGCCACGTGGAAGGAAACACCGCCCATCAGGTGCTCCGGCGCGGCAATGAACTGCTGGTTTTCGGCCGCTCAGACAATATGACGGCCTACAAACTGCTTGACGACACGACCATCGGCGCGATGACCTCGCAGGTTGACCTTGGCGTTGGCGACATCTACGGTGCCGCGATCCTCGGCAACAGAATCATTGTCGCAAGCGCGGGATCGAAGCTCTCGGCTTTCCAGATCGTTCCTGAACCGGGATCGATGTTGCTTCTTGCCTTCGGCGCTGCGGGCTTCCTCTGCTGGCCGCGGCGGCATCGCCGCCGAGGTCGTTCGCAAGCGTAACACACCGGTGGTTTGCGGCTGGAAGTGGGCGGGGCACGATCCGTGTTCCGTTGTGTGCTTGCTCGGTGTTGGATGCGCGGTGCCGTCCGTGGGGTTGGCCACGACGACGGTTCTCTGCTGCACGGCAAACGCTCTCGCTAAATGCTTGCCGTCATTGGATTGGGGGTACGCGGAATCGTCCTTCCCAGCACAATCGCTACCAATTGCCCTCCAACGCCACCGAGAGAGCCGATCGACTCGCCGTTGGGGTGGTTCACCGATGGGCCTCTGGGAAAGCTATGCTATAAGTAGCTAGTGGCTCTCGTTTTATCCCCACCGGACCGCGTTTTCTGGAGGTCGTGCAAACCATGGCAGACCAAAGCACGCAAAAGCTGGCAAATCGCAAGGTCATGCGAAAGCAACTGTTCGTCGATCCCAAGGTGCAGGGAGCCTTAGTCATTCGGGCTATCGTCTACTGGGTGGCGTGTCTCGTAACGATCTCGCTGATGCTTCTGTGCTGGCGGATTATTACTGGTCCGGCCCGACCGCTTTTCCTGCACTTTGATGACATGTGGTTCTTCCACGGACCGGCACTGATTGCCTCGCTATTTCTCCTGCCGATGGTAATCGCCGACATCATCCGGGTGAGCAACCGGTTTACCGGCCCCATGTTGCGGCTTCGTCGGTCGATGCGAGCCTTGGCGCGCGGAGAGCACATCGCCCCAATCGAATTCCGCGACGGCGACTTCTGGCAGGATTTTGCCGAGGAGTTCAACCAGGTTGTCGTCCGGGTACAGGGCGCCGAATCCGTGCCTGCCGACGAGGTCCAAACGGCGGACGATAAGGAAGAAGAGGTCGCAACGACCTGCGTCTGAGTTTCCAGCGATCTACGCTCCCAACACACGTCGATAGACCCGGGCAACCCCCTCCGCCATGGCTCGATCCGAGAACCGCTCGGCATGTCGGCCGTGGGCATTCTGCCGCATCTCGCGATAATCGACGTCGCCACGGACTACCAACCCGATGGCCCGGGCAAGATCGTCTGGATTATTCGGCTCGGCAATCAGGCCATCGATTCCATCGCGAATCGCCTCGGGAATACCTTCGACTCGCGTGGCCACCACCGGAACACCTGCCGCCATCGCTTCCAGGACGACCATGGGCATCCCCTCGCCGAAGAGGCTCGGCAGAACAAAAAGGTTCATGCAAGCCAGCTCCTCGTCGACGCGACGGGTGAACCCAACCCAGTCAATAAACTGGTCGACCTTCAACTGATGGGCCAGGGTCTTGATTTGGGCCTCGTACTCTTGTG
This sequence comes from uncultured Planctomycetaceae bacterium, assembly GCA_964487655.1. Classification (GTDB taxonomy): domain Bacteria; phylum Planctomycetota; class Planctomycetia; order Pirellulales; family Thermoguttaceae; genus PWXP01. The sequence continues at coordinate 5,740 of CAZASB010000124.1, read as the reverse complement.
TTTCGAAGCTGCCCACCGCCCGAAGTCGGACTGGAAATCCAAGTGCCCGAAGCTTGGCTAGTGAATGGAGTAGTACCTCGAGGCCCTTTCGAGGACGAAATAGGGCAACGGTACCGATTGTCCAGACGGCGGGGTTCTCGCGATGTGGGACGGATGAGGTAGCCGCAGGCACGCCGTTGGGCACCACGGTAACCTTGCCCCAAGCGTGCTTGCGGCTGCCGATATAACCGCCGAGACTCTCCGATACGGCAACCATGGCCGAGGCCCGCCGAGTCGAGAGCCGCTCGACGATCTGGTTGAGCCAGTTTCGAACCCAGTAGGTCGTGTCGCGCGCGACGGGGCTGTGGACGTGACTGACCATCGGTACGCCCGTCAGCTTCGAGACAATTGCGGCAACCAACGCCGAACGGGGAGTGTGGGCGTGGATCAACCGATAGCCCTCGGTCCGGACAATACGGACCAGCTCGGCAACCGGCTGGAGGTCGAATCGGTTGCGCATGACGACCTCGTGCAGGCGTGCTCGCTTCGACTGACGCACCTTGGCAAACTGCCCTCGCTTCAGGCAGGCGAAACCGACCTCAAAGCCCAGTTCGCCGAGTCGCATGGCAAGCAGGTCCTGGACGCGTTCCGCACCGGCATAGTGCTCGCCGTTGATCACATGGAGAACCTTCACGGCACTCTTGATCGAGCGGACTGCGTCACCACCGATTTTCGAAGCGGCTCGATCGAGGACTGCGGTGCTCATGTTTTTTGCCTGGACGGTGGACTGGTAGAGGAATCTCCGTGAGCGGCCATTCCGAACGGCGTCGACTGCTCACGACATGTCCATTGGGCAACCATCATGCCAAGCACCATGAGGCGAAGTCGCAGCCTTGGTAAGTCTTTATTGTGCAACGGTTTACGTGCAAGCGGTCGGATGAGATCGTTATGCCGCCGATGCCAAATGGCAACATGTCGCGGCAATGATGACCATCTCTTGTTCCCAAAGTCAACGCGGTTGCGGAAAGGCATGGAATGGCCCTTCTTGGGGGCAAGATGGGCTGTAACCAAGGCTGCCCCATGCGCATCTAGGGTTGATGGATTCACGCTTCGAGGAGTTTGGGTGATGAAATGCGAGGAAATGCTTGCCGCGTTGGGCGATTACGTCGACGGGGAACTGGACCCCGGCTTTTGTGCCGCATTTGAAGAACACATGGCCGGTTGCGACCCCTGCGTGCTCGTGGTCGACAACCTTCACAAGACAATTCAGGCGTACAGTGGCGGCGAACCGTACGAGATGCCGCCCGAGTTACACCAGCGTCTATGCGGACTTCTCAAGGAAGCGTGGCAACGAAAGTTTCCAAACGCAACGTGAAAGGAACTGGGCAATGGCCTGGAAAGACATCGCTATTTTCAGTGGAATGCTCATCGTATGGTTCAGCTTGGTGCGTTTCGTGCTGCCGGCCCTTGGCATTCCAACCTGTATGTCGGGTGCGTGCCAAGTGGGGCCAAGCAATGCATGCCCTCTCGCTGGGCTTCCGTCCGTCGACGATCAGGCGGGCAACGACCAGGCAGATAAGGACCAGGCGGGCAACGATCAGACAGGCAACGACCAGGCGGGCGAGGTTGCCGGGAAACTGGGCCATTCGGATTCCGGCGCAGTCGCGGAGCAGCCATAGCAGGGGACCCTTTCCTGAAGCAATCTTATCGCTATACTATTCGGTAAGAGGCTCCTTCATATCTACTTGCCCTCAGCGACTGAACCGGGGAGACCGGACGATGAAAGCGGCTCCGATTCTCAAGTTTTTACTTATCAAGGTGATTCCCGCCATCGCGGGCTTGGCTATTCTGGTGCTTCTAATGGCCTATATGGCCGGCGCGCTAAACACCGAGGTTCAGGCGCCGGGCCGCGAGGAACCAGTGGGCCGAAAGCTGCCCGAAGGAGCCGTCGTTGCGTCGATCGTTCCCGTTGAACAAACCTACGTTGAGGAGGCAATCGGTACACTGAAGGCAGCCGACCGGACTGAGATATCATCTCGCGTGATGGCGAGCATTCAGGAGATTACCGTTCGGAGCGGTTCCAATGTCAAGGAGGGCGACCCGCTCGTTCGCCTCGATCGGCGAGACGTGGAGACCGAACGCAGTCAGGCGGAAGCCAATGTAGCGGCCGCCCAGGCGGCCCTGAACCGAGCAGAAAGCGACTTCCGCCGTTCCGAGCAACTCCAAGAGAGTCGAACGGTCAGCCGAGAGCAATACGACCAAACCGTCGAGGCGGTCCACGTGGCTCGGGCGAAATTGAAGGCCGCGCAGGACAAGCTGGCCCAGGCCGAGGTCATGCTTACCTTCACGACCATCGTGGCGCCGAAGGACGGCGTCATCGTCGAACGGCTTGCCGAGCAGGGCGATATGGCCCGGCCCGGCGACCCTCTGCTGGTCTTGTATGCCCCGAAATCGCTTCGACTTGAAGTACCGGTCATGGAAAACCTTGCGATTCACGTCAAGGTGGGCGACAAGCTTCGCGTGAGGGTCGATTCCAACGACGTGCAGGATTTCGAGGGTACGGTCGACGAAATCGTACCCCAGGCCGATTTTGCCAGCCGCTCCTTCTTGGTCAAACTCTCTTTGCCGCCGTCCGACCGGTTGTTCGAAGGCATGTTCGGACGTGTGTACATTCCGGCGGGTTCGCGGCGTCACCTGTGTCTGAAGGAGGGCGCGGTCGATACGATCGGACAGTTGGAATTTGTGGATGTCGTGCGCGAGGACGGTTCGCTAGAACGACGGTTTATCAAAACAGGCCGTCGAGGCATGGGCGGGCGGGTTGAAGTCCTCGCCGGGCTGGAGGCAGATGAAAACGTATGGGTGAAACGCCCGCCGAAAGAGCAGTAGAGTGAGGGCAGAACGGTAGGGTAAGGGCGCGACAATCGCTGATCGGCCTTTACAAGCCGTGCCTGCGCGATTCTCAAAACAAGTGCTTGAGGCGAGCCGGTACGGCGACCGATGCCCCGTCAAGAATTCGGCTTGCTTGACTCGCTCTGCTTTCGACTTTCCGAAGGAAACACCGGCATGACCGAACCGAACACGCAGTCTCCCCCGCTACTCACCCGGATTATTGAGACCTTCCTTCGGGGCGACGTCGCCATTTTGCTGGTGGTTGTCTCGTTGGCGTTGGGGGCAACGGCCCTGGTGCTTACGCCGCGAGAGGAGGAACCGCAGATCGTCGTACCCCTGGCCGATGTCCTGGTGGGCGTTCCCGGCCTTTCGGCCGAGGAGGTCGAGCAGAAGGTCACTCGCCGGCTCGAGAAGCTCCTTTACCAGATCGATGGCGTCGAATACGTCTACTCCATGTCAAAGCCGGGCCAGAGCATCGTAACTGTTCGGTTCTTTGTGGGAGAGGATCGGGAGAACTCCCTTGTAAAGCTGTACAACAAGATTCATTCGAACGTAGATCAAATTCCCGAAGGCGTGCAAAGTTGGGTGGTCAAACCGATTGAAGTCGACGATGTTCCCATCGTCAATATCAGCCTCTGGTCGGAACAGCCTGAACGGTACGGCGATTACGAGTTGCGCCGACTGGCCGAGGAGCTTCAAAACGAGTTACAGGCTATTACCAACACGAATCGAGTTTCGGTCATCGGGGGGCGGCCTCGACAGATTCGTGTCTTCGTCGACTCGGGCCGATTGGCCGCCCGCCAGATGTCGCCTTTCCAAATTGCCGACGCGCTCCGGGCGAGCAATGTAAACCATCATGCAGGCGAGTTCGACCAACAGGACCAGCAGTTCGTGGTCGAGGCCGGCACGTTCGTGCGCGATAGTCAGGCACTGGGCGACCTGGTCATCGGCGTTGCCGGTAACCGCCCAGTTTACCTGAAAGACGTAGCCCGAATCGTCGATGGTCCGGCCGAAGCGGAAAGCTATACCTGGATGGCATTCGGGCCGGCGGCCCGCTCGCCGTATGATCCCAAGGACCGTGAGTCGGGGCCGGCCGATTCAGGCGCTGGCGCCAGCGCGGAGCTTCGCGGGCAGATGCTGCCCGCGGCGCATATTGCCGTCGCCAAGCGAAAGGGAAGTAACGCGGTTTGGGTTGCCGACGGTGTCCAGCGGCGAATGAAGGAACTTGTCGCCGAGGGTCTCATTCCCCACGGCGTTCATTATCGCATTACGCGCGACTACGGCGAAACGGCAAACGAGAAGGTCAATAATCTCGTGGCAAGCCTTGCCGTGGCCGTGGTGACCGTGATTGCGCTGATCGGCGTCATCCTCGGCTGGCGCGCTGCGCTGGTCATCGCGCTTGCCGTGCCGGTGTGCTACGGAATCACCCTTTTCGTGAACTTGATGGCCGGCTACACGATCAACCGGGTGACCCTTTTCGCTCTGATTCTCGCCCTGGGGTTGCTGGTCGACGATCCAATTACCGACGTGGAAAACATCGTGCGCTACTTCGGCATGAAAAAGCTGAAGCCTCGCGAGGCCACGGTAAAGGCGATCCAGGAAGTGCAGCCTGCCCTGATCCTTTCAACGCTGGCCATTATCGCCAGCTTCGCTCCCTTGATGTTCATCACGGGCATGATGGGGCCCTACATGGCGCCCATGGCGCTGAACGTACCACTCACGGTCACGGTTTCGACGTTGGTCGCCTTGTTCATTACGCCGTGGGTCGCATTGGTTACGCTGCGGCGACTTGCCGAGAAGAAGGAAGGCGAGCCGGAGTACGACCCGGCCAGCGGGATCCTTTACCGGATCAGCCGAGCCGTTCTCGGCCCCATCCTCAATTCTCGAATTGCAAGTTGGAGCGTTTTGGGAGCGGTTGCAGTGCTTCTGGCAGCGACCATGGCCGTGCCGGCGTTCCGCGTGGTGCCACTGAAGATGCTTCCGTACGACAACAAAAACGAGTTCCAAGTTCTGATCGACATGCCGGAGGGAAGCACGCTCGAACGCACCGGCGCCGTGACGCGGCAATTGGGCGAGTACCTGGCCGGTGTATCGGAGGTAACCGATCTTCAGATGTACGTGGGCCTTGCCTCGGCCATGGACTTCAACGGCATGGTGCGCCACTACTTCTTGCGCGAGGGCGCCCACTTGGCCGATATTCGCGTGAACCTTGCACCGAAAGATAATCGCGTTCAGCAGTCGCACTCCATTCTGTTGCGGCTGCGAAACGATCTGACCGCCATGGCCGAGGCCGCAGGCGCGACCATCAAGCTGGTGGAGGTTCCGCCCGGCCCGCCGGTGATCGCAACCGTCACCGCCGAGGTGTACGGTCCCCCCGAAGCCCGATATGACGATCTGATCGCCGCCGGCCGTCGAGTTGAGGCTCGCATGAGAGTCGAGCCCCTGTTGGTCGACATTGACATCAGCGCCGAGGCCGACCAGCCGAAGCTGGTCTTCGAGACTGATCAACCGAAGGCCGCGTTGTCGGGAGTCGCGAAACAGGACATCGCGAGCACCATCAGCCTGGCGTTGGAGGGCTTGCCCGCCACGGTTCTTCAGGTACCAGGCGAAGTCGAGCCACTTTGGGTGAACCTCGAGATCGATCGCGCAAAAAGTTCCGCCCAAGACGACCTGCGTGAACTCTACGTTCGTGGGCGAGAAGGCCAAATGGTGCAGATCGGCGCGCTCGGGCAGTTCGTGGCCCAGCGGGACGGAAGGCCCATCCTGGAAGACAAGACCATTTACCACAAGAACCTCCAGCGCGTGGTCTATGTTTACGCCGACGTTGCCGGCCGCCCGCCGGCGGATGCGATCATCGATATCCTGTTCGACC
>CAZASB010000123.1:0-13176 GCA_964487655.1 uncultured Planctomycetaceae bacterium | reverse complement strand
CAAAGTCGCTCAGCTCGATCGCCATCTGCGCCGGTTCCATGTCCTCGTTCGGCGAGAGGTCGACTTGCTCAGTTTCCATGTTGACGTCGACCGCCACCACTTCCATCGGCAACTCGATCGGCTGGTCTAGCAACTCGTCGTCCAGGTCGTCCAATTCGTCGAACGTCTCCTCCTCACCCGGCGCAACCGTTAGCACGCGGGGGCCGTCCAGGCTATTGTCGCCTACGAAGGTCACCGCCAATACGAGCAGCACGACCATGTGGAAGATCAGACTGACCAACCAGCTAGGCGTTTGCTTCAGCGCCGCGCGCATCCAGATGCCGAGACTACCGATTTCTCGAAGTTCGTCCAGTTCTTCGCGCACGCCAACGGCTCGGGTTCCTCGAACCTCGTGGACTTGGTCCGAGGCGGCCTCCCCGGCGGGAACCGCCTGAGGCTTGGCCGCAGGCTGAACAACACCCGCCTCGGCTGCCTCCGGGGCAACGGCATGGTCTGTATTTGACATCTTATATCACTCCAATGAACTAGAAACCGAATCTTCTGAATGTCGTCGAATGACGATATGCTCCCAACTACAGGTTACCCATTTTCGCTCCGTTTGGCAAGTGGCGCCCCCTACCTCAGCGGGCAAAAGTGGCAGCTTAACCCCCTAATTAGGGCAACAACCTGGCCTCGTCAACCTGGATAACGAGGCCGCTATTTCCTCTGAAGGGTGGCCGACCAGAAGAACCCAGCGCGGATTCACCCAACAGCCTACCAGGTATTTCGCCCAGTAGGCCCTTCGCTATTCCAGATAATGGAAGACAATGGAATGTCGAGGATATCGCGGTGGAGTGGTGTTGGCAGCGCGGCTCGCAGAAAAAGACGCGTCCATTGTCTTGGGCGAACGGTACCGCGTTGTAGTCCCGGCTTTAGCCGGCAAGAAGAAACCGCCCAAAGGCGGGGCTCCAACCTTGATGGGCTGCACCGAGAAACGCCAGGGGCCGAGAAAATGTTAAAAAAGGTTCCTTGGCCCCGGTTCCACGTTTTCGCCGATCGGCTATAATGTCCGGTTTGAAGTGTTCACTTTCGGAGAATCGTCATGGCGGCGACCAAAGGCAAGAAGAAAAAAAAGGTCGAAACCGTATTCCTCGTGTGCGAAGAGACGGGCGATTACAATTATACCCTGCGACGAAGGCCCGGCGGCGAGAAGCTCAAGCTAAAGAAGTATTGCCCTCGGCTCCGACGACACACCATCCACAACGAGAAGAAGAAATAGCGTGGGGCACTTGGAAGCCCGTCATGGTAAAGCACTGGCGCATTCACTCGCACGATCCGGACTGTATTGCGCGGCTCGCTCGGGGGGCTGACCTATCGGCAGTTGTGGCCCAGCTTCTGATCTGTCGAGGGGTGACGGATCCACGCGATGCCCAGATATTTCTCGACCCGAAGTTGTCGGCGCTCCGGCCACCGGAGGATCTGCCGGGTTGCTCAGAGGCTGCCGAACGCATCCATGCTGCAATTGCGGCGAATCGGAAGATCGTGGTCTATGGCGACTACGACGTCGATGGGATGACCGCCGTTGCCATCCTGTGGCTGTGTTTGCGCATGCTCGGTGCCCAGGTCGGCTACTACGTACCTCATCGCGTTGACGAGGGCTACGGACTCCATACCGACGCAGTCCGCAAGCTGGCAGCCGAATCGAACGAGCTGATCATCACGGTCGACTGTGGCATCACCAGTGTCGAAGAGGCCCGGCTGGCCCGCGAACTGGGAGTTGAACTGATCATTACCGATCACCATGAGCCATCCGCCGTGTTGCCTGATTGCGATGCGATTGTCCATCCTCGGCTTCCAGGAACCGCGTATCCGTTCGGTGGGCTCAGTGGATCCGGTGTGGCGTTGAAGCTGGCTTGGGCGTTGTGTCAGCAGGCGAGCCAAGCCAAGCGGGTGGGGCAACGGATGCGAGATTTTCTGCTCCAGGCGGTTGGGCTTGCTTCGCTCGGGACGGTGGCCGACGTGGTTCCCCTTGTCGATGAGAACCGCGTACTGGTTCGCCACGGGCTCAACAGCCTGAAGAACCAGCCGACTCTCGGGATTGCCCAGTTGATGGCTATTACGGAACTGGACAAGAAACGGGAACTCGATGCCGAGGACGTGGCCTTCATGCTAGCTCCGCGACTGAATGCCGCCGGCCGACTGGGGCAGCCGCAGTTGGCCGTCGAGCTGCTCCTGACGGATCGGCTCGCCCGGGCCACCGAGCTGGCTCAGTATCTCGACGGTTTGAACGGCCAGCGTCAGTCGCTGGAGCGGAGCATGCAACTTGCCGCGGGAAAGCAGGCTCGACAGGACGGCGACCCGCCCAACGAGCCGGCCCTGGTGCTGGCCGATCGCGACTGGCACCCAGGCGTGATTGGCATCGTAGCCGGCCGGTTGGCGGAAAGGTATCATCGGCCAGTCGTGATGATTTCGTGGGACGCACTCGGAGCCAAGCCGGGCGTGGGCTCCGCGCGGAGTATCCCGGGGTTCAATTTGCATGCGGCGCTCCAGTCGTGTGGCAACTACCTTGTTTCCAGCGGCGGCCATGCGGCGGCGGCGGGACTGAAGATCGAGGAAGGTCAGTTCGACGCATTCCGCGCCGCCTTCTGCGAGGTAGTTGCGCAGCAATTGGACCACTCGAAGTGTATGGCCGAGCTGGCCATCGACGCCGAAGCGCCCCTGAGTGCCTTCACCCTCCGTGCCGTCGAGCAAATGGATCGCCTTGCCCCGTTCGGGGAGGGAAATCGCGAACCGTTGATGTGTACCAGTGGCGTGACTCTCGCCGGGCCGCCAAAGGCCATGGGCGGTGGGCGACACCTTTCCTTGCGGCTGAAGCAGCACGATGTAACGCTCCGGGCCGTTGCGTTCGGCGGCGGCGAATGGGCCGAACCACTTGCCCAGATCACCGCACCCATGGACATCGTCTTTCGGCCGGTCATCAATAGCTTCCGTGGCCGTCGCAACGTGGAACTACGCCTGATCGACTGGAAACCCGGGCCGGAGCCCTCGGTTCGTTCCGCCTGATCGGTTCCAGGGAATAGGCGGCGAATTGGAGTGGGGCAAGGAACGAGCCCCGCCAACCAGTGGCAAACCGAGTTCGACGAGGTGGGTCTCGTTCCCCAACTCCCCTACAAAAGTGCGTTCTGTTCCCATGCCTGACAATCTGCAAACGGCTCGTGAAATCATGGTGCGTGAGCACCTGCTGCATCGCGGCATCCGCGACACACGGGTGCTCGACGCGATGCGCAAGGTGCCGCGAGAACGCTTCATTCCGCCGACCGAGCGGGATGGGGCCTACGCGGATCGAGCCCTGCCGGTCGATTGCGGTCAGACGATCAGCCAGCCCTACATCGTAGCGCTGATGACGGAAGCCATGGCGATGTCGGGTGATGAACGCGTCCTGGAAATTGGTACCGGCACCGGCTACCAGACGGCCATTCTGGCGGAACTCGCTCGCGAGGTCGTCACCGTGGAACGTCATGCCGAGCTTTCGGAAAAGGCGATTCGCATCCTGCGCGAACTCGGCTATCGGAATATCGAAGCTCGGGTAGGCGACGGTACGTTGGGCTGTCCAGACTGCGCGCCGTTTGACGCCATCATGGTTACCGCGGCGGCTTCACACTGTCCTCCGGCCTTGTTTTCGCAGTTGCGCGAAGGCGGGGTCGTGGTCATTCCCGTGGGCGGGCGAGACGTACAATCGCTTGACGTGATACGCAAGGTCGATGCCGCGCCCCGCACCGAGAGCCTCTCTGCCTGCCGCTTCGTTCCCCTGATCGGCGCTCACGGCTGGTCGGGTTAAATTTAGACGATCAGCCCTTTTAAACTGTCCGTGTCATTTATTTGGCCGTGGTTCATAAAATCGTGGACAGTGCGTCATTTCGGCATGATCGGCAGCACGACGTGTGACGGTCGCTGGGCATCGTGGTGAATCGTTTGCTGGGCAACCACGTGTGACGTCTCCAGGCCCACGTTGTCGGCGCCCGTGTTGAGATTTCGCAGGTATAGCGTATAGTAGCTGCTGGATATCTCGACGCGAATCCTATGTCCCTTCAAGAAGGCGTTGCCCGTGGCTCGCCAGAATTCGATCAAGTATTCATAAACCTTGTCCGGCTCGACTAGGCTAAGCTTCGTCGAGGTGAACGCACCGCCTCGCTCGGGATCGCGGCAGCGCGCGCGAATGATGCCGTCGCAAAGCAGGGCGGCGTAGCCGTCCGGGTGAACGTCGACGAGCCGAACCATCCAGTCGGTGTCCCGCGCGGAAGTGGCGGCGTAAAGCTTCGCGGTAATCGGACCCACTACCTCGACATCTTCCTCCAGCGGTGGCGTGGTGTACACCAGCAAATCCTGGCCGGTCGAAACGGGCCGAGTATCGACCGGGCCGTCGATGTGCGGCCCATTGAACGCCGAGAGTGTCGGATGCATCGGATCGTAGGTGTACCGGTCGGGCGATTCGTCGCTCGGCGGAGTCGTGCTCAGCGTGCCGTCGCCGGCCGACGAGTTGGCCTTCCCGCCACTGTGCAGGTAATACTTCGTCCACTTCGTGTCGGGTAGCGGCCAGTCCTGTTCGGCGCGCCAACGGTTGTAACCCATCACGAAAACGTGTACCGGCGGATCGTCCAGCACGCCGTTGGCAACGCCTTTGAGATGGTAGTCGAACCAGCGACACATGTACCCGTTCCAGTCGATGGCCGCGGTCGGGCCATAGTCGAATCCGAGCAGTTTGCTCCCGCGGCCCGTGTGCGTGTAGGGGCCAATGACGATTCTCGGGCACCGAGCCTCGGGCGTGCCGCCGTGTTTCTTCATGGCGATGTAGTTCATCGGCGTGCCGGGAAAGTCCGCGTCGAACCAGCCGGAGATCGCCAGCGAGGGCGCCTTGACCTTTGCGTATTCCTCCTCGGTCTGGTAGGCGATGGCTTTCCAGTACGGCGCGGTCGAAAGGTTTTCGCGTATCCAGGTTTCGAACCAGGGTGCGTTTTCCACCTTGCGGTACTTGTTCAGGTCAATGTATGGCGTTTGCATGAAGTCGTCGAACCGCCTGGGTGAAAAACCGCCGTAACCGCCCTTGCCCACCACGTTGGCCGTACGGCCCGAGTTGCAGGCCGCCCAGTCCATCATGCAGCCGAACAGAACGCCTTCTTGATAAGGCAGGTTGCGGAACTGGTCGGGCGGGGCTACTTCGGGCACCATGCATACCAGCGAGGGCGGCGTCTGGGTGGCCGTCCACCACTGGGCCCATCCCATGTACGAAAGACCCCACGTGCCCACCTTGCCCGTCGACCACGGTTGCCGGGCCAGCCATTCGACCAGATCATAACCGTCGGTCTTGTGCTTGGGATCGAAGGGATCCCAGTCGCCCTCCGACTCGTACCGGCCGCGCACGTCGACATTGACCACGGCGTAACCCCGCGCGGCCAACCATTGGGCTCGACCGGCGCCGCCGTTCTTGTTGTACGGAATCTGGGCCAGCACCACTGGAAATCGCCCGTCGCCCTCGGGTCGGAAAATGTCAACGGCCAGCTTCACGCCGTCGCGCATGGGCACCATCTCGTTGCGGAACTCGACCAGCTTGTGCTCGGCGGCTGAGTAACTGCCCGGATCGGGCGGCTGGGCGTTCAACCCCGATACAACACCACCAAACACAGCCACCAAGGCCGCGGTTTGTAGAACAACTCTGGGTCGCAGTCTCATCATGTGTCCTTTCCGGTCAAGCGGGAACAACTTGATTTCGAGCAATGTGATATTGTACTCGACGGCGATTTCATTCCGGTCCTCCTTATGGACGACCTCACCGAGCCCATTGTAGCATGGCGTCATTCGGAAGTGGAGTGCCGGGAATCGTTTCGCCGCAGGCGCCCTAATTCGCGCAAGATTACCTCTCTGTTCGCCCCGCGTGTCCGATGGTCCAATTCTCAAGGATTGGGCAGCGGGTTCGCGCCTCCCTGAACGCGCGTCCAATGATACTCGGTCGTGCCGTCGGTGTCGAGCAAGTGGAGTTCGCCGTCCGTCAGGAGAAGAAGCTTCTCGTCGGAGCGGGCGCCCATCAGGTTGACAACAAACTGCACCTTGTCGGCCGGCTCGCCGTCGACGATCACCCTCGTCATCACGCCGCCGGTAAGCTGCCAGCGGAGGTTGAGGTGTAACACAGGCGTGAATAGCCGGGCATTCAGACCCTCAAGTTCGCACACCATGGTCGCCGTGCCGTCTTCGCAAACCGTCATCGTCCGTCGGCCCCGATAGCCGTCCTGCCACGTACCGAGAATCCGGCGGTGGTCGTCCGTTGTGGCAGGTTGCCGCTCGGTCGTCGGCGCGTGTTCAACGGCAGGCGCGGCCCGCGCGGCGGGTGGAACCCGCGTCGACAGGATTGCGTCAGGCGGCCGGTCGCCGCCGCGCCCGGCGGCGAGCCACATCGCCGAGGCGCCGAGCGCAACGAAGATCATCCCGGCGGTAAGTGCCAACAATCGCTGCATGGCATGGGTGGTCAGCGTGTTTCGGGTGAGGTAGTCACCACAACACGGTTGACGAAGACCTTTCGGGCAATGCCAGCCACGTCTTCCAGGGTGACCGACCGAATGCGCTCGTCGAACGAACGGTCGTAATTGTAGCCCAGCCCGTACAGCTCATCAAGCGCCGCCTGCAAGGCCTGCTGCTCGATGGTCGTGTTCTCTTGGGCGTGCAGAGCAATGATCATCTGCTGGGCCTTGCGAAACTCGTCCTCGGGGATACGTCCTTCGACGGCCCGAGCGACGTTCGCGGTAATGCGAACCAGGACGTCGTTGACGTTGCTGGGCTGTGTTTGGGCCATGATGGCGAAGTAGCCCGGCGCGGGCCCGGTAATTTGGAAGGCATGGACATAGTAGACCAGCCCGGCGCCGCGCAGCTCGTTGTGCAGCCAGCCGCCCGGATAATTATAACCTGACAGGATTGCGTCGAGAACCGTTAGCGCGGCGTACTCTTCCCGGACGAAGATGCTGGTTCCCGGATAGCCGATTAGCACCATGCCGGTATCTTTAGCCGTCTGCTTGTGGTGGACGATAGACTCGGCGAGTTGGTTGGGCCGGTCGAACGTGATGGCCTGAAAGTCGGAGTTTGATTGCAACGAGCCGAACGTCCGCTTGGCCATCGCTTCCGCCTCCTCAATTGCGATGTCGCCGAAGATCGTCACGATCATATTCTCGGGCACGAAGTACGCGGCATGGTACGCTCGCAGGTCGGCCGGGGTCAGCCGCTCAACCGTTTCACGCTTGCCGTCTTGCAGCAAGTGGTAGGGCGAGCCGACTGGAAGGCTGTCATAGAATATCTCGAATGCCTCGGCCTGCGGATTGTCGGCCCGGCGGTCGATGGCGCCGAGGGTCAGGGTCTGAACTTGGGCGAACTCGTCGTCGAGAAACGTGGACTGGGTCATGCACTCGGCGAATATCTCAAGGGCGCGCGGAAAGTCCTCTCGCAGAACCGTAGCCGAGCCGTACACCGTATTACGGCCCGCCCGGGTGGTCAGCCGACCGCCGACCGAGTCAAAATAGTCGGCAATCTGCCTCGCGTTAAGTGAGGGGGTACCCTTATCGAGCATCGCGCCCACCAGGGCCGCGCGGCCGGCCGTCGCCTCGGTGTCGACCAGGGTCGCCCCGAGAGAGAACGCCTGGACGTTGACCAGCGGAAGGTGCGTGTGCCGCTTGACGAGCACGCGGAGCCCGTTGTCGAGCCGGATCAGGCGGACGTCGTCTTCATGGCCGGCGGCCGCCTCGAGTTCGCCCTTCGGCGCGCCGCCCGGCGGCGTGATCACGATCCGGTTGAGCCGCTTGGGCACGAAATAGCGCCGTGCCACGTCGCGAACCTGTTCGGCGGTGACCTTCTGAATCTCCGCGACGTAGTGCTTATCGAACAGCGGATCGTCCGTGGACAGATAGTTGCGCCCCAGTCGATCGGCCGCCTGTTCCACAGTCTGCGCGCCGAAGACCAGTTCGGCCGCCTTCTGCTTCTTCGCCTTGGCCAGCTCCTCGGGCGAGACCAGCTCGTCTTGCAGACGGTAGACCTCTCGCGAGATCTCGTCGGAGGCCTCCTGCCACGTTGCCGGCTGGGCACTGGCAAAGATGCCGAACAAGCCCCGGGCGAAGTGCGGCGTGTAGCTGGCTGAACCGACCGATAGGACAAGCGGCTTCTCGTACTTCAATTGGCGGACAAGGCGCGAACTTTCACCCTCGGCCAGGATGTACGCGGCCACGTCGAGCGCGTACAGGTCGGGATGGGAAAGCTCGACCGTTGGCCAGGCGATAACGAAATCGTATCCGGAGCCATCCATCTCCCGAACGGCCTCCCGGGGAGCGAGTTGCTCCGGCTCGACAGGCAAGTTGACCAGCGTCTCGTAACCCCGCGGGGTCGCGATCCACTGCACCGCAACATGGTCCATCACCGTCTGCGTATCGACGTCGCCCACAACCACGAACACTTGGTTGTTCGGAACATAGCGCTGTCGGTAGAAGTTGATGATGGCTTCGTTGGTCGTCTGATTGAGCACGTCGAGGTAGCCGATCACCGGATGCCGGATCGGATGGAGGGTGTACACGGTCCTGTTGAGCAGGTTCCACTGGACACGGCGACGGTCGACTTCGCCGTCGGCCAGCTCCCGCCGAATCACGCGTAGCTCGCGTTCGAACTCCTCGGGGTTGAACGCGCAATGCTGCATGGAGTCGGCCAGCAGCTCAATGGTCTCCATCACGTTGTTCACCGGACAGTTGATGAAGTAGGCCGTCAGGTGTGTGGAGGTGAAGGCATTGGTCGCCCCGCCGAAAGTGTCGATAATGTGCTCGATTTCCTTCTCGGAACGTTTCGTGGTCGTGCCGCCGGAAACGACGTGTTCGAGCACGTGGCTCAGTCCAGCGCCCAAGTGCTGGCCTTCATAGGCGCTACCGGTGTTGCGCACGAAACAGCGGACCGTGGCCACGGGCGCCACGTGGTTCTCTTGGACAATCACCGTCAGGCCGTTTTCCAGCGTGGCCAGCGTCACCTGGTCGGGCAGCTTCCGGACACTGGTGTAGCGTGCCCGCGGCGTGCCCGCTTCCGAGGAGACAACCGGCGCCGTATCTTGCGTCGGCTCCGCCGCGTCGGTCGCGCCGCCGGAGGAACCGCTTGCCACGGCCAAAGGCACCAAACATCCAAGTAGTGTTCTCATAAGTTTCTGCCGCATCCGATGTAGTTCCTTCGTAAAAGGCCAACGAGCTTTCTGGTAACGCCCCACTCACCGTACCGGGGAGGTCCACTAAAAGGCCAAGGAGTTTTCTGGTAACCGGCCCCACTCACCGTGTTGGGAAGGTCCACTCCATCTTTCTTCTTTCGGTGATTGGCCACTCTCGCTTTATTATAGGCCGAACGCCGAGTTCGCAAAACCGCAGCCGGCTACGTCACCCTCCCATGGCTAGTGTGAATGCCTCCAGAAAACAGGTGGAATAACTGGCTCAACCAGCACAATTAGCCTGGCAGCTCAGCCGGCCTCGAAAGCTTGACATATACTTTACTTCAGATACTTCTTTTTGTGGAATCTCACGCCATGAACGCGACGCCAATGACCAATGCACCGGATTCCGTGCGATTGGAAGGGCTGGCCGAGGTCCTTTCGAGCTTGGGCTCGGAAACGAATCACGCGGATGCTCGTGCTCGACGACAGGCGGCCATTCTCGCGTTCGGACGAAGGACGATTGCACGGCCCGCGCTGGCCGTGCTCATGCAAGATGCGGTGGCCTTGGTCGGCGAGATTCTCGGTACGGGCTTGGCCGGCGTGACCGAGGTGGTTGGCAACGGTCAACGCCTCGTGACGACGGTGGCTTCGCTCGACTCGACCGGACACATGAAGAACCCAGTTTCACGGCAGATGCCGATGAATCCCATCGGTTCCATGGCGGCATTCGCCTTGACAATGGCGAACACGGTGGTTACGTCCGACTTGCCCAACGAGACCGCCTACCAAGACATGTTCTTGCGGAAGCTGGGCATTCGAAGCGCGTTGTGCGTACCCGTCCACCTGAATCGGGAGCCGTTCGGCGCCTTGAGCGTGTTCAGCCTGGAGCATCGGCAATTCGACGCCGACGACAGCGGCTTTGCCGAGAGCATTTCCCACTTGCTGGCTGCCACCATTGCTCGTGTCCACGCCGAAAACGAAATGGCGCGGCAGAAGGAACTGGCCCAGTCGGTGCTCGACTCGGTGGATTCCCTCGTCATTACGCTGGACGACCAGGAGCGTCTGCTCCGCATGAATGGAGCGACGGAGTATTTGCTGGGCTTCTCGCTTGCCGAAGTGGCCGGAAAGACGTTCGCGTCGACAATGCTTGCTCCGAAAGCGGTTGAGCCTTTTGCCGTATTCTTTCGCGAAGCGATCAACGAAGGCGAGTCGCGCGGCCTTGAGGTCGAATTGATTGCCAAGGATGGCAGCCCTCGCATGGTTCGACTTCGCGGTACTCGACTCGCGGAACAAACCCGCAGCCGGCCCACTGTCCTGCTTTGCGGGGTGGACCGCACGGAAATTGCCCGGCTGGCCGGCGAGCTTCTGCGAGCCAGAGAACAACTCGCGGGGAACGGAAACGCCGATCCGGGCGATTCCAGGTCGGCTTCGCAAGAGGGGTCTTTGCCGTTCCAACCAACCGGCGAGCTTGTCAAAGGTCATGAAATGCGCAGCAGCCCGCGACGTACCTACCAATACCGGCAACTCATCGCTCCGCTCATCGGTGACCGACTTCCGCCGCGGAATCGCTTCTTCGAAGTGGTGTGCGAGGACATCTCCGCCGGCGGCATCGCGTTCTACCTGGACACTCCCCCTGACTTCAAACGCGTAGTTGTCGGGTTGGGGCAAGCGCCACAGTTGACCTTCTTCACCGCCAACATCGCCCGCGTTACCGAGAAGGAGGTCGATGGTCGGCGGCAGTTCCTCGTCGGCTGCCGTTTCACCGGGCGCATCCGGCGTTGAACACGCGCTCGGGATGCCGGAACAAGGCGAGCGGGGGAAAGAATCTGATCGCTTGGATGATAAGCTGGAAGCGTATCCCACGGGACGCGTGCTACGGCTTGGTTTCGGTGGGACGCGGCTCGTACTCGAACTCCTTCCAGACCATGGGCCGGCGCAGTTGCGGCTCGATGCGGAGCACGACCTCGCCATTCTGAAAAATACGCACCGTGCCGTTGCTCTCGCTCACGGTGACGGCCACCGCATTGGTCGCCCGGCTGACCGCGGCCGCGGCCCAGTGACGCGCGCCGAGTCCCTTCGACAGGGTCACGTCGGCCGCCGAGCAGTCGAGATACCGGCAGGCGGCCTCGACCGTGCCATCGCCCGAAACGATGATGGCGCCGTCCATCTGCGCGATTTCCTTAATGCCCTCGCGTACTCGCGGCTCTCCCAAATTGCGTTCCTTGCGGCCGTACCCTCGCACCGGATCGAACCCGGCCGGGTGGCTGCTGGCCAAAACCTTCCTCGCATCGCCCACCACAAACAGGGTACCCACCGGCTTGCCTTCGCGCCCCTCGCGGCCGATCTCGACGGCCAAGTCGACCACCATCTTTAGGGTGTCCAGCGGCACCCGCGTTTCGAGCTGTCGCAAGTCGCGGCCGGTGAGCCGGTTCAGGTGTTCGTCAAGGTTGATCACGCTAATCGAGTCGATCGTATCGGCGTCGAACCCGGCGTAGAGGGCCACGACCTGGGAGCCCGGGGAGAAGAAATCGTCGGCCACGGCCTCCAGGACGGCCTGGGTAAGCCGCTCGTAGATCGGTGCGCCCGACATTCCCACATGCACGAACTCGATCCCAAACTCGCTCGTTTCGGCCGGCCTTTCGGCAATGCTGCTCGCAATAACAACCTTCCGCTCGTTGCTGAGTTTCTTCAGCCGTTGCCAGTCGGCCGTGCCGTCGAGCAACAGCAGAATCCCCTCGGCCATGACTGAATCGGCCATGGCGCCTGCCAGTGTAAAGAGGCTCTGAAACCGATCCGTGAAACGAAGCGCCTGCATCCGTGGTGCCGCCGAGGTTTAGGCGTGGGGCGTGGAGATGGAACAATCGCCCTATCATACGGGCGAAGAGAAAAAGGTTCAACGGGAAGAAGCCGTTTTTTTGGGGCGTTTTCCCGCAAAACGGTCGTTATCCGGGGGCGGCTGGGTCAGAAAGTGGCCCGGGGACGTTCGGCCACGGCGGCCGGACGGCTTTCGGATGTGATGGCCTGATCGAGGTGCCGTCGCCATGCCGCGACCGTGCCAAGGTCTTGGCCGGTCACCTGCCGAAGCGAGATCGTGGCCCGATACTGCATGGCCGGATCGGAGTCGGCCAAGGCAGGGGCCAATGCCGCGGCAGCCGCCGGATCACCCGTCTGCCCCAGGGCCTTGGCCGCGGTCAGACGTACGTCGACGTCGCTGTCGCTCGTCAGGGCTTCCCCAAGCAACTCAACGGCCTCTGGGCCGCGCACCTGCCCCCAGGCTTCACATGCGACCAGTCGAACCTGATGGTCGGTGTCCTGGAGGGCGCCGCGCAGAATCCGCTTTCCCTGGTCGGTTGGATACGCGGCCAGGGTGCGAACAATCTCGGCGCGGAGCGAAGGGTCGGTCTCCTGGGTAATCTGCCCGGCCAATTGAGATGCCACCTGCTCCTTCTGCTCGGCAGAGGCCGAAGCGGCCCCCTCGCGCAGCTTCCGCAATTCGCTCACCCGCTCGCTCGGCGGCACCACGCCCGGCACCACGTCCGGCTTCTCTCGGCCCAACATCGGAATAGACGGCATACTGGAGCAACCTGCCACAAAGGCGACAAGCAGCCCCAAAACGCTCAGCACGCAAGCTCGATAGGCAACGGTAGACATGCTTCTGGTTTCTGTCCGGACAATGCGAATAGGTTCCCGGGGGGTGAACTATAGCAAGGCACGCTCCCGCCGCCAAGACGAATCGAGCAAGAAGAAAATGGATAATTGACGCTATATGGGAACCCCGCGGCCCGCGTCTCTTCGGTCATTTTGGCTCTCGCCACTCGCCTCGACCGTGGCGGCGCCACACCGGAAACCCCCTCCGCAGAAGGCTCTTCCCATCGTTTGGTTTACTGTTTATACTGGTGTGTCGGTGGGGGGTGCCCCACGCGGCCTGTTGATTTATTGTTGACGCGTCTCTCCGAGACGCTGGATCTTGGGGGCTTCCGGTGGAAGCC
>CAZASB010000122.1:0-13206 GCA_964487655.1 uncultured Planctomycetaceae bacterium | reverse complement strand
GACGCCCTGTCAACTGGCGCGACTACCTAGCCAGGGACGAAAGCGCCGAATCGGGGCGACGGCTCACATGGAAATCGGGCCTGCAAACTCGTGTTCCTTTGGACGATAACCCGCAGATGTTCGCCGCCGACGGCAAAACCTTGTCTCGGGCCGACTACACGAACGTGGACGTAGACGATCCGGCCACGTACCGCCATGCCGGGTATGTCTGGAACACCTGGCACGCGCCTGATCTATGGGATATTCCGCCCGATGCCGACCTGACGGACCCGGCCGCGTATCCCGAGTGGTTCACGGCGAGTCTGCAGGCTGCCCGTGCGATGTGCCGAGAAGCCTCGGTCCACATCGAGGTGTTCTCGCCGTTTACGCATCTGCTGGAGCTGTTCGGCTACCAGAACTCGCTGATGGCCCTGATTGAAGAACCGAAGACGTGCCACCGGTTGCTGGAGCGGTTCACGGCCATGGTGAAAGCGCAGGTGGAGTGCCTCGTGCCGCACGATCCGGACGCCATTCTGGTTAGTTCGGCATTCGCCGGCGCCGGTTTCATTAGCCGGAAGATGTACCGGCAGTTCGTCCTTCCGTACGAACGGCGTATTGCCGAGGCCGTACATCGGCATCGTCTGCCAGTGTACGTTCACACGTGCGGGGCCATTGGCGACCGCCTGGATCTGATGAGCGAGAGCGGCATTGACGGGATCGACACGCTGGACCCGCCGCCGCTGGGTACGGTCGAACTACCGGAGGCCAAGAGCCGTTATGGCGAGCGGTTCTTCCTGAAGGGGAATCTCGACGCAGTAAACGAGATGCTCCATGCGGACGATGCGACGTTCGACCGCGCGGTTCTCGAACGGTTGAAGACCGGCATGCCTGACTCTGGCTACATTCTCTCTTCCGCCTGTTCGGTGGCGCCCCACGTGCATCCAGAGCGGCTGAAGCGGATGGTTGTCTTGGCCGAGGCTCACGGACGCTACTGCTAACGACCAGAATACCCCATGGCATTTCACCAAAAGAAAGGTTTTTCCATTCCTTTGAAAATTTTGCACGCTGGAACGAAAAGGATTGACCACGGCTTGTCGGCTAGTATACTTATGGGTGTGTGGGCAGTGCCGACACACGGCTGGCCGGGCCGTGCGACCAGTGCAGTTCTCGGCCGATGGAACCAGAGAGACGTAGGTCTCCAATCACTTTCTTAAAGGAGGATGCAACGATGATGCGAGCAGTGTTAGGTGTGGTGGCCGCGACCGCGGTGCTGGTGTTGCCCCAGGCTGCTTGGGCCGCCGGGTGTTGCTGTAAGCCGTGTGTGGAAGTTGTGCCGGAATGGGTCGAGAAGGTTGTCCAGGTCCCTACGTGGGTGACCGAAACGCGCACGGTTAAGTGCGTCGAATGTCGGCCCGAGTTGCGCACGAACACCGTCACCGTGATGAAGCGGGTACCGGTGGTGCAAACAGTCGATCGGCAGTACACGGTAATGGTGCCCCAGATCAGAACGAAGACGGTTGCGTACACCGTGGCCAAGCCGGTCTGGGAAGAGAAGCAGGTTCAATATACCGTAATGGTGCCTCATCAGGAGACAAAGCAGGGAGTTCGCCAAGTGTGCCGGGCGGTTCCGGTGACCGAGAAGCGGACCGTGTGCAAGGACGAAGGGCATTGGGAAGACCGGGAGGTGACCTCCTGCGTACGGCAGGTGTGCTACCGGAGTCGTCGCGCCGCGCGTCTGGCGCGCCGCTGTGGTATGTGCTGTTCGTCCTGCTCAACTTCCTGCTGCTCCACCTGCGTCCAAACCTGCAAGGTGTGGGTGCCGAACGTAGTCAAGGAGGAGACCGAAGTTACGGTGATGAAGGCGCAGCTCGTCGAGGAGCCTTGCGAGTACACCGTCACTCGGTGCGTTCCCGAAGTGCGCGCGAAGACGGTTCGCGTTTGTCGGATGAAATGCGAGCAGAAGACCAAGGAAGTCCAATACACGGTGTGCGTACCCGAGGTACGGACTAGGACGGTTTCCTGCACTTCGTACGTCTGCCAGCCGGAACAGAAGACGGTCACTTGTACGGTCATGGCGCCGCATGTGGTGGAGAGGCAAGTTCAGGTTCCGGTTTGCCGCATGGTGCCAAAGACGATTAAGGTGTGTCGTTACGTCTGCCGTCCCGTTACCTCTTGCTGCGAGCCCGTTCCCTCTTGCTGCCAGTGAGAAGAACGCCTGTACTTCGAGTGAGTGAGTGATATAGACCCCCGTCAGCGCCGCCGCGCGCTGCGGGGGTTTCTTGTTTGCGCACGACGTGCCACCTTGACAGAACGCGTACTATACGGTTGGATGATGCGTTTGGGGGCGTCGAAGCGTCCCGGCGTCTTGAGGGGGGTCCGTGTCGAGGTTTTGCTATGTGGCGTATTTGGCTGGCAATTCGCGTTTTCTTCCTGACGCTCTTCCGTCGCGACGTGGCGGAACGAGTCCGGCTGGCCCTGGAAGGGAAGACAGCCCCGCCGAAAACACCCGTGGAGCCGGCCAAAGTCGCTCCGAAGGCGCCGCAGCCACCGAAAGCCCCGCAACGAAGCGATGCGATCACATTGGTTGCTACTTTGCAACGAGAGGCCCGATTCGTCGATTTTATTGAAGAACCGCTCGACGACTACAGCGACACCCAGGTAGGGGCCGCGGCGCGCGATGTCCACCGCAACTGCCAAGCTGTCCTTCGTCGACTATTCGCACCGAAGCCGCTGCTTGGTGAAGCGGAAGGAACGGAAATCGACGTGGCTGCCGGCTTTGATCCCGGGCGTTACCGACTCGTTGGTCAGGTGACCGGCCAACCGCCGTTCCGTGGCCGGCTTGCGCATCCTGGCTGGGAAGCCACAAAATGCGAGGTGCCGAGCTGGTCGGGTGGTAAATCGGCCGTTCGCGTTATTGCGCCTGCGGAAGTCGAGCTGTAGGATGACACGAAACATGGCCGCCACGTACATTATTGGAATCGACCTGGGCACGACGAATTGCGTGCTCGCCTACTCGCCGATCACCGGAGATTTGCCCGAGGTCCGATTGCTCGACATCCCGCAGCTCGTAGCCTCTGGAACGATCGAGACTCGGCCGTCGTTGCCGTCGTTCCTTTATCTTGCGCCTTCCCACGAAATGGCCGGCGGCGCGCTCGATTTGCCCTGGGCGACGGGGCAAACATTTGCCGTGGGCGAATATGCACGTCGGCAGGGGGCCGAAGTGCCGGATCGGACCGTGGCGGCTGCCAAGTCGTGGCTGTGCCATAGTCGTGTCGACCGGCGGCGACCTATTCTCCCCTGGGGCGCGCCGGACGACGTGTCCAAGGTCTCGCCCGTCACGGCCACGCAACGCTATCTGGAGCACCTCATCGGCGCGTGGCATCACGCCAATCCCGATGCCCCCTTGGCCCAGCAGCAAGTTGTCTTGACCGTGCCTGCCTCGTTCGACGCCGCCGCCCGCGAACTCACACGCGAGGCCGCGATGGCCGCCGGTTTACCGGAAGATTTCGTCCTGCTTGAAGAGCCGCAGGCGGCCGTTTACGCGTGGCTTGCCGAAAACGGGGACCACTGGCGACGCGAGATGAGTGTTGGCGATTGCCTGCTGGTTTGCGACGTGGGCGGCGGAACGACCGACCTCACCCTGGTCGGAGTGGCCGAGGAGGAGGGCGAACTCCGCTTAAATCGCATTGCCGTTGGCAACCACTTGCTGGTGGGCGGTGACAACATGGACCTTGCCCTCGCGCACTACGTCGCTGGACAATTCGCCCAGCAAGGCACTCAACTCGATCCCTGGCAGTCCGTCGCCCTATGGCATTCCTGCCGCGCGGCGAAGGAGTCGTTGCTTGCACCCGGCCAGGCGGATGCCGCGAAGGCAACGCACCCGGTCTCCGTCCTGGGACGCGGCCGCCGGTTGATCGGCGGAACAGTGACCGTCGAGGTACAGCGGCAGGCGGTTGGTAACCTGCTGATCGAAGGCTTTTTCCCTCGTTGCCAACTCGCCGAACGGCCCGGCCGGCAACAGGTGAGCGGCTTCCGCGAGATCGGGCTTCCGTTTGAGGCCGATACGGCAGTTACGCGTCATCTGGCCGCATTCCTGGGGGCCCATGTCGGCGATGCGGAGCAGACAGCCGTCCGACCGACGCACGTGCTGTTCAACGGAGGCGTGTTCAAAGCGGAGGCGTTCCGGCAGCGGCTGCTGGACGCCCTGGGCGACTGGTTCGGCGGCGACTCGCCCGCCCCGCGTGCCCTGGGCGGCACGCACGACCTGGACCATGCGGCGGCAAAGGGCGCCGCCTACTACGGCTGGGCGAAGCACGCCGGCGGTGTCCGTATTCGAGGCGGCACGGCTCGCGCGTACTATGTGGGCATCGAAACGGCCGGCCTTGCCGTGCCGGGCGCTCCGCGTCCACTCAGGGCGCTGTGCGTCGTTCCGTTCGGAATGGAAGAAGGGACCGAGGCCGACGTGCCCAGCGGTGAGATCGGACTGATGGTCGGCGAACCGGCCCATTTCCGCTTCTTCAGCTCGACCATGCGCAAGGAGGATCGGCCGGGCGACCAGCTTGCCCAATGGACCACGGACGAGTTAACCGAAACCGATCCCCTTGAGGCCACCCTGCCCTCCGATGAAAACATCGACGAACCGTATGTGCCCGTCACATTCCGTTCCCGCGTTACCGAACTCGGCGTGCTCGAACTGTGGTGCGTGAGCACTCAGAGCGACAAGCAGTGGAAGCTCGAGTTTAGCGTGCGCGAGGAGTCGTAGCGATAGTAGGCAGGTTCCGTAACCGTTTGCGGGGGATGGTTCCGACTCTCGCTGCGCAGCGCATACTGGAAACGTGAGCCCGGGCTAACGCTTACGAGCTGGCGAAGTCGACAGAAGTTCAAGGTTGATCGTGTCCCCAGACTCGGGCACGTCAAACACCAGGGGAGTTGTCTTCTCCGAGGTATAGATAACCGGGATGTCCGACCTCCGGTCCAAGGTCTCCAGCACCATTGTGCAGCGCCATCGCAATCTGCTTCATATTACCCGAGCATTGCAGCCGCCGCGCCGCCTCACGAGCGCTTTGCACTGCCGGGAGCAGCAAGGCGATGAGAATGCCGATGATGGCAATGACGACCAGCAACTCGACAAGCATAAGATTACCCCTCTGCGTTCGCCAAAAAGTCTTGCCGCCTACCTCCTGGACACTGGACTTTCCGCTATTAATGACTTAAGCTGATGACTTACGCATGGACTCCCCGGAGGACTGGAATATGGAACCGCACTGCATCGTTCTGGCGTTGGCGGCATGGAATTTGGCGGCAGCCGAGCCGGAAATCGTGGCACCGCATTTGCGGCATCTGAACTACGTCGCGATGCAGCCGGCGGCAGCGGCCGAGATGGGGCTTGAGTGTATCCCGCATGGCTTGCGGACGGCTCAGGACGACCTGTCGGCGCGGCTAGTCGATCAGGGCGAGGTGGTGGCCACGGCAAGGGTGGCGGCCGGAACGCTCAAAGCAATGGCGGTGGCCCCCGGGTCGGGCCGGATGGCGCTGGAAGTGAACACGGGGTGGAATCTCGCCCGACTCTCGCCTTCGGCGAATCTCGCCTATGCCTACCGCTCCGGCTTGGACCAGCCGTTGCAGACGGTGCGCGAATGGGGGCCGCTGTTTTTCTTCGTGCCCGAGAATACCAAGTACTTCAACCTTTGGTTCTCGGCCAGTGTTCGGGGCGAAGGGCTGCGCTATGAAATCCGCGATGCCGCGGGCACGGTCGTCCGGGCGGACGAAGGAGATTTCGATGCGCGCACCAAGGTGCAAATCCAGCCAAAACCCGGCCAGACCGGGACGGCGTGGTCGGTCGTCTTGCTCAAACCGGCGGCCAAGGGGCTCTATATCGACGATGTCAGTTTCGAGCTAGGCCGTCACCTGCCGCCGTTTCTCGCGCCGACTCCGGAATGGTCGCGTCTGTTCGCAAACGGCTGGCGCTACGAACCGGAGGTAAGTGCGGCACGGGACCGCCTGGAGGGACGTCCGGCAACCTTGCCGCCTTGGCGGGGAACCAACAACCCGGAACTGGACGCGGCCTATCAGCGGACCAGCGGCGCCGTGTGGCGGAGTTCGCTGCCGTTTACGTACGTTCTGGATTACGGCTCGCAGCATGTGGGGAATCCCGATTATGTGCCTGCGGTCGCCTCGGCTCCGTCCACCCTGCTGCACCTCGGCAAGGACGTGCCCTTCAACCATGGCTGGGGCCCGGTGCGCGCCCTGGGTGGCGAGAACCAAGCCTACGGCTATGGCGAGAGCATCGAGCGACTGAGCCCGGCCGAGGTCCGTGAGCGACTGGAGCAACTGACCCGAATGGCCAGTGAATTGCACGCGGCAGGCGCACGCTGGCTGACTCCCTACATCTGCAGCATGACGGTCAATGGCAACCCAGAACGACGCACGGGGTTCTGGGAGTTCTACGACCATTGGGACGAATACCGCGATCTCGGGCTCGGTCCGCGTCCCGTTGCCGACCCCTTTGCCTGGCTCCAGACCAGGCCCGACGGCACGCCGACGATCTACTACGGCTATAAGTATCCAGACGAGTTCTATCCGCCGTTCAAGACCAACCATCGCTTTGCCGCCTGCTGGCATACCGAGGGCTGGCGGCAGTGGCTGCTCGACGTGGTGCGAGGCGTGGCTCGTTGCGGGTTCGATGGCGTATTCGTGGATAATGGCTGTTCGCAGCGGTCCACCTCCGCCCCCGCCCTGGCCGCGTTCCGCTCCTTTCTGAGCAACCGATTCACGCCGGAGCAGGCGAGCGAACGGCTTGGAGTCGAGGATCTCGCCAGCGTCGTGTTTCCCGAACGCACGGGAGGCACGGTCGCGCTACGAACCGAGCAGTGGCGTTTCTGGTGCGAGACCATTCGCCAGCAGATGGCGGCTATCGCCGAGGCAGGCAGCGAGTCGCTTGGACGCGAGTTCATCGTCTTTCCCAATGGCGGCCGGCCCAGCTACATCCAGGAGGCCCTGCGCGACTGCGATTTCGTCATGTTCGAGAAGAGTCATGGCATCCGCGGTACCCATCCCGGTACGGTCGTCGATCCGGTCTTTGAGGGTGTGTCGTTGAACAGCATTAACGACAACATCTACGAGTACCGCATCGTCCAATCCATGCGCGAGCGAGTGCGTCCGATCATTCTCAGCCGTCCGGGTTATCCACGTTCACAGCCCTGGCTGAAACTTAATCCGGATGCCGCGCGTCTGGCCATGGCGGAATGCGCCGCTTTCAGCGGTGGCGGTGGATTTCTGCTCCGCCCGCGCTTCGATCTGTACCATGACGTCCTCAACGAATACCGGGGATTCCTTGAGGACAATCCGGGGCTATTTGCCGGTCTACTTCCGGCCGCCGACATTGGCGTGCTAGCGGGGCTCGAAGAGGGCGAACGAGACAATACCACCCACATCAACTCCCTCCGAGTCCTGGCCGGGCTGCTCTCCAACGCCCATGTGATCTACGAATTCGTGCCGGAACGACGGCAGCGCGCTGAGCAGTTGGGCCTCTATTCCACCCTTGTCGCTTGCGATCTGAAGAACTTGAGCGACGAACGGCTTGCGATAGCCGAGGACTTCGTGGCCAAGGGCGGACGGCTTCTCGTGGTCGGTTCGCTGGCCACGCACGACGAGTACCTGCGCGAACGCACGACGGCTTTTGCTTCCCAGATTGCCGCCCTCGCTCCAGACGCAGAACTCAAGCACAAGAGCGGCGTCGTGCAACGGGTCGCTAGGCTCGAAGTAGTTTCCGATAAACTGTCGCAGGTGCAACTCGTCTGCGCCAATCCAAAGCTTAGCCCCGGCATTCGCGTGAACGTCTGGCGGTCTCCGGACGGCAACCGCCTGATCCTTCACCTGGTGAACTATCATGTTCGTTTGGGCGTGGCACCGCCACCGACGCCCAAGGTCGGCCCAGTCGGCGTCGCCATCCCCACCCCGTTCCGGGCCAAGACGGCGACGCTGTACGTGCCGGGTTCCGCGCCACGCGCCCTTCCATGCCAAGCCATGAACGGCAAGCTTGCTTGCGAGTTACCCGCGTTTCCCATCTACGCCGTCGTCGAGTTTAAGTGATGCCAGTCTGAAGCAGGACAGCAACGGCGATGGAAGATTCGACCACCAGATGCCCTGGCTAAATTTGGATCATGCTCGTTGGCATGTGGCTGCTGGACGAGATTATTCTTGCCATCTTGTTGCGACGGCGTTGATCCGTTACTTGTACAAAGAGGCAATATGCAAGGATCGTTCCAGCCGCCGATCGGGCTTTATGTGCATGTACCCTTTTGCGTGAGCAAGTGCGCGTATTGCGACTTTGCATCGTACGCGGGGCGCGAGGCGGATGTCCCACGCTACGTGGATGCCGTTGTCCGGGAGATAACCTGGCGCGGCGAGGAAACGGGGCATCCGAGAGTGGATACGATCTTTCTGGGTGGGGGCACACCCTCGATCCTGGACGCGTTTCAGGTAACTCGCATCCTGGATGCGCTCGATGAAACATTTCCGATTGAAGCAAACGCCGAGATCACTTGCGAATGCAACCCGGGAACGCTCACAACGTCCTTCACGCAGGCGTTGCGCACCGCAGGCGTGAACCGGCTGTCCATGGGTGCGCAGGCGAGCCAGTCGCGTCTTCTGCGCATGCTGGGTAGGCATCATGATTGGGTGGACGTGATCGCGTCGGTGGAAATCGCGCGTCAGGCGGGTTTCGACAATATCAATTTGGACCTGATGTTCGGTTTACCGTTGCAAACGGTTTCGGATGTGCGGGAAGCGCTGGAGACCGCGTTTGCGCTCTCGCCCACACATCTTTCCTGCTATAGTCTGATGGTTGAGGAAGGAACGCCGATTTATCGCGACATCACGGCAGGAAAGTTGAGCCTTCCAGAA
This sequence comes from uncultured Planctomycetaceae bacterium, assembly GCA_964487655.1. Lineage (GTDB taxonomy): Bacteria > Planctomycetota > Planctomycetia > Pirellulales > Thermoguttaceae > PWXP01. The sequence goes on along the minus strand of CAZASB010000122.1, from coordinate 4,323 downwards.
GAGAATCTCGATCGCGCCATGTACGAAGTTGCGCGGCAGACGCTCGGCGCGCATGGCTTTCATCAATACGAAATCAGCAATTTCGCGCGAGAGGGGTGCGTCTGTCGACATAACGAGGGCTGCTGGACTCGCGTGCCGTACCTTGGCTTCGGCTGCGCGGCGCACGGTTTCTTCGAGGAATGCCGCACAAGGAACCCGGCCACGCTCGACGCGTATCTGGCCGGCGAAGTGCCGGAAGCGGAGCATGTGTCCAAAGAAAGCGCGAGGTTTGAGAGCGTGATGTTGGGGCTGCGCATGACGCGAGGGGTGCGGGATGAGGAGTTCGCTCGAATGCACGGAATGAGTCTTCGCGAGGCGTTCGACGAGAAACTCGATGGGCCGATCCGCGACGGGTTGCTCGAATGGCACGAAGGCGCCTTAAGGCTGACTCGGCTCGGCATGGACCTGCAAGACAGCGTGCTTGTTGATCTGATCTGACGTGACGCGAGTGGAAAAGCTCGGCGGGATGGGCTCGGGGGCGGATGGATACGTCCGAGGGACGCTCCACCGCAGAACTAGGAGGGGAAGTGCGGCGAATCATCGCCAATTGCTTGTGCTAAAAGGAGTTCGACGCCTATGCAGGCACGGTGGAGGACAAGGCCTGAAGAAATCGACTGAAGCAGTGTCTTTCGGAGGACGTCGCATGAAGCTCAAAGAGGAATACCCCCGTGGCGCAAAGAACAAGGTGAACCTTGCCGGCCCACCCTCATTCCAGGTCTTATAGCGCACAACAGCGAAGCAAGAAGTTCAACGCGCCGCTGCTGCAAAGAGTCGGTTCTGTACTGCTGGAGACGCTGGCCGCTGCCGCGGGAGTCGGGAAACAAATCTTGGACGGCCTACCTGCTTTTGAGGGTGGCTTTATACCCCCCAATGGATATTAGGAAGGTCATCCTGCGAACAAACGGCGAAAGATCACCCTACTTGCGTCGTCGCGCGGTGCAGGGTACACTACTAGCAATCAACGGATGGCGACCAGCCGGTTCATGTAGGCCGGCCGACGCCGGTTCCAGAATTCAGTACGGAAGTGTAGACATGGCTGAGGGAAGTATTAAGAGATTGACGGACAGAGGCTTCGGATTCATCAGCACGGGAGGCGCAAAGGATCTGTTCTTCCATTCGTCGAGTCTCGAAGGTGTTAGTTTCGACGAACTCCATGAGGGTCAGAAGGTATCGTACACGGAAGGCCGTGGACCCAAGGGCCCGTGTGCCGAGAACGTCAAGCCGGTGTAGTTTCGCCCGGGTGTCGCCGGCCATGCCGTCTTCACCCTCTCCGGCAGAAATTCTCACGCAAGCCGTCTGCATCGCTAGGCCGAGTTCCACCGGAGCCGGCCTGGCGTTGTGGTCGGTAATGCTTCGGCTGGGATCCAGTGGCGAACCTGATCGGCTGCCTGCTTGCGGCAATCAGCGTGTTTATCTACGGCAGACGGCTAAGGACCGTGTACGGTTGCCCCCTTCTGGAGAAATCGGCTATGACCACGTCTGCGGTGAAGAGGTCCGTTTATGGCCTTCTTATGTCCTTGTTAGCTGCCAGTGCCTTTCTTTTTGCACAGGGCCCTTCGCCTGCCGCCGAGCTGGTCGTGCCGTCACAACCGGCGACGATGTATCTGGCCGTCGACCTGCCAGACGGACTCGATTGGATGCCGGGGCAAGCAGTCGTGCTGGCCGAGGTCGGCGGGCCTGACACGCCAATTCCGGCCCAGGTGGTTCCGGCAATGGCCGACGATGGAACACCGGCCCAGCGTGGCAGGCTGCTGGCCGTGATGCCACCGCGGGCGGGCGCTCCGGCGGAGCGGCGTTTCAGACTTCAGCCGGGTTCGGAAGCAGCCGGGACATTCCAGTGGAGTGAACAGGGGGACACCACGCTCAAACTGAGCCAAGATGGCAAGCCGGTGCTGGCCTACAACTACGGCACGATGACCGGCGAGAACGTGCCGGAGACCGATCGCCGACGTCACGCCGCGTGCTATATCCATCCGCTTTGGGGCCTGCATGGCGAGGTGCTTACCGACGATTTCCCCCGCGACCACTACCACCATCACGGCATCTTCTGGACTTGGCCGCACATCGGCATTGAGGGCCGTGAGTACAACTCGTGGGCTGGCGACAACATCCAACTGCGCAAGGTCGATTGGCTGCACAAGGCAGCAGGCCCGGCGGCCGCCGTGCTGGCCGTGGAGAACGGCTGGTTCATCGAGCCGGAGTTTGGCCGGAAGGTCATGGTGGAGCGGGTTTGGACGTTCGCGTACCAAGCGTCGGACGGCAGCCGGGCCATTGATCTCGAGTTCACGTGGATTCCCACGGAAACGCCCATTACGCTCTGGGGCGCCGGCGGCAAGAGCTACGGCGGACTCACCGTTCGGTTCATCGGCAAGCCGCACGAAGATCAGGTAATTACCGTTCCCTCCGGCCGGACAACCGAAGATCTGCCCATGACGCCCCTTGCTTGGGCCGACTTCTCGCGGCACTTCGAGGGCGCGCTTGGCCGATCCGGCGCCGCCGTCATGGTCCATCCCGAGCATCCCGACTACCCGCCAACTTGGCTCACGCGGCATTACGGGCCGCTATGCGTTGGCTGGCCCGGTGTGGAGCCTCGAACGTTCGAGCCGGGCAAACCGATCCGGCTGGCGTACCGCATTTGGATTCACGCCGCCGACGGCAATACCGAAGCCCTTCAGCAGGCATACGATGCCTACGCGGCCTGCGGCAAGGCGCGATGGGAATAGCCTCGATCGCGTGGCGGGACCGATCGCTTACCGGCCAACCGGCTGGCCGATGTCCAGCACGCGGAACTTCTTACCTGAAAGCTTCTTCAGCCCATCGGCCGTGACCGAACCGTTCTCCTTGAACGTCAGCGATTCCAGATTCGGCATTTCGAGCAGCTTATCAACCGCCGCGTCGGTCACGCCGGTCGTCCTGATGGACAACTGCTTCAGATTCGGCAGCCCGGCGATGACGTCGACCGTCGCGTCGCTCATCTGTGGCAGTTCCCAGATGTCCAGCACTTCAAGCGACTGAAGCTTCGACAGGTTCGCCAAGCCGCTGTCACTGACCGACGCTAGTTCATGCAGGTACAACCGTTTAAGTTCCGGCAGATCGGCAAACACCTCCATGGCCATGTCGTCCACCATCGGAAGGTCTCGCAGGGTCAGCCGCGCGATCTTCAGCCCTGCCAACGCCTGCACACCGTCCGACCCGAAGCCCTGGCAGCGGAAAATCTCCAGTTGCGCAAGATTGCTCAGCTTGGCGATATGCTGCCCGGCCTGGCCGGTGATCATGAAGTCCTGAATCAGCAGGGATTCCAGAGTCTTGCTTTCCCCGAGAGACTCCATTCCGAAATCGTCGACGGTCGTGCTCCTGTGCCGCAACGAGACCAGTCTGGGTAACTGACCGATCACCTGCATGGTCATGTTGCCGGCTTCCATATTGCCGCGCAGGTCCAGCGCCCGCAGGTTCTCCAGTTTAGCCAAGTGGCTGGTCCCCAGGTCGTTGAAACGGTTTTGAACAAGCGTCAGACGCTCAAGGCGGGACAATTCTGCAATCAACCGCATGGAGCCGTTGGAAATGAGCGTATTGGACGACAGATCCAGTTCCTTCAAATCGGGAAACGACTTGGCGACCATCTCCACCGTTGCGTCCGTGATAACCGAGTTGGTGATTGCCAGGCTGGTCAGGCCCTTCAGCCCCGCAAGACTGGCCGCCAACTCGTCATTCAGGTCGCGGAGATTGAAGATGTGTAGGGTTTCCAGGTCGGCGAGCTTGCCGAACAGGGCGATGTCGTCGGCAGACAGGCTGGAGCCGTCCTGGATGATGATTTGCGTAAGACGCCCATCGGGCGTTACCTTGTACTTGGCATTGGTGCCGAGCCCGTCAAGCACCTTTTTGGCGGCCTCGACAGGCACCGCAACGGCCGCTGACTCAGCGCCAACTGACTCGACGCCAAGCGTTTTCGGCGAGGCGGCGTCGGGCGATGCCGGGGCAATGGCGTCAGGCTCGGCGTCAGTCGCGGCGGCTGCGGGCGGTGTCTCGGATGCGACCGTCTCGTTCACGGCGGATTCATCTGGCTGGACTGGCCGCGGGTCGCACGTCGGATCGGAACAGCCCGAAATCCAGAGTAAACCGGCCATACCAACCACGATTCCAAGACGCGTCATCATCGAATTGTTCATCGTCTTTCCGGAGCCTGTTGGGGCCCCAACCATCCATGTTCTCGTTTTCGGCGAATAAACTACTTGGTAACCGTTCACAGGGGGACTGTCCCAATTTTCGCGGCACAAAGGGCGTTCT
>CAZASB010000121.1:0-13208 GCA_964487655.1 uncultured Planctomycetaceae bacterium | reverse complement strand
AGCGATAGCGGATTAAATCAACCGGAGGAAGTAGTACGATCGGAACGACAGTGGCACCGGGTGGTGGCCTTGGGATTGAGCCGGAATGTGGGGGGTTGAAAAGGCAAAGTGAACGGGTATGCTGATGGTTTGCAGCACGACAGTCCGGTTCGGTTGAAGACCATGCGCGAGATCCTCTTCGAGTTCCAGCTCAGCCCGACAACTTGGGCCTATGTCTCCGCGTTGATGACCATCGGCGTATATTTCAAGTTCCACCGGTTCTGGAGCGTTCGCAACCTCGATCTGATTGGGTTGATCGCCTTCTCGCCCGGTTTGCTGCTGATCTTCCATGGGCTGGTCAAGAGCGAGCCGATTCTCGTGCAAGGAGGGTATGTTTGGCTGTTTGCGGTAGGCGGGTTCTTCCTGGTCCGCCTACTGTTGGACCCGGTCATGGTGCGCCGGCCACTGCTGGAGCCCAACCTTTCGGCGAGTGGTCTGACCTTCACGGGCGCCTCGCTGCTGGTGTTCCTGATAGCCAACGTGGTGATGAATCCCGAGGAACGGTTGGAGTATCAGCTTGCGAAGCAGCCGGTTGTCGCCGAGGCAACGCCCGGTTACCAGCCGCTGCTTCAGCTTGCGGCCATCAGCGAAAAGACGGTCGCCGCCGTCGACAAGACGCACGCGGAAGCGTACCGGCGAGCCTTGCTGACGCTGACCCTTAGCCGATCATTGGTCGTCCTCGCGCACTTGGCCCTGGTGTTGGGCATCGTCCTGGTAGGCTACCGGCATTTCGACAACATCCACACCGGGGTGGCGGCGGCCTCGCTGTACCTGCTGCTGTTCTATTCGAGCCAAATGAACGGCCGGTTGGACCACGTCATCCCGGCGGCCCTGCTGGCGTGGGCGGTGGCGATGTACCGCCGGCCCATCGTTTCTGGGCTGTTCCTTGGTCTGGCTTCTGCCATGGCCTTCTATCCGCTGTTTCTACTACCGCTTTGGTGCGGGTTCTATTGGCACCGGGGTCTGTGGCGTTTTTCCATGGCGGTTGCAGTTGTCTTGGCGCTCATGGCGATTCTGCTGATTCCCCTTGCCGGCATGGCTGAGTTTCCCGGCGCGTTGCGCCACATGTTCGGCCTAGTTGGGTTCGCGGCTCGCGATGCATCGGGGTTCTGGACGCGGCACGCACCGGTGTTCCGTATCCCCGTGGCGGCCGCCTTCGTCGCCCTGTCCGCCAGTCTGGCCCTGTGGCCGGCCCAAAAGAATCTGGGGACGCTGTTGAGTTGCTCCGCGGCCATCATGCTGGGAACGCAGTTTTGGCACATGCCGCAGGGTGGCCTGTACATGGCGTGGTACCTCCCACTACTCATTCTGACCGTATTCCGGCCGAACCTCGAAGATCGCATGGCCCAAAGCGCGGTCGTAGCATTGCGATTTCGCCGTGGCCGAACGGTGTTGCCCGGGGGGCCTACTCGGCTCTCGTAGCAAGGTGAAGGAATAAGCCTTAAATCGTTTCGTCGTTGCGGGTAATCGCAATGCGTTTCTGAGACAAAACAGGCCCTTCCGTTCCTAGGGACGGGCCGTGTGGGTTATGTCTATTTCCGCCAATTGCGGGGGGTGACGGAGCCTTGGACGAGATACTCGACAGTCGCCGAGGGTGCGGCGGTGGCGGGGCGGATGGAGCCTCGGCTTGGTCGCCCTGGAAACTACAGTACTGAATGGGAAACGGCCGATACCTATCGGTCGCAAGAGCCGGCCCCGCTTGGAGTTCCGTCGCGGAGAAAAAAATCGCGGCGGGGTGTTGACTCGCTTTCCCGCACCTGCTAAACTCCATGGTTTCCGCCCTTGGTGGTGGCGTTATTTGACAACTGGGCATCGGAAGCTACCTGGAGAACTATCGTGGCTGGCATTACTCAAGAGATCATCCGGATTCGGATGGAAGCCTACGATCACGCGATTCTGGACCAGAGCGCGGCAGAGATTGTCGATACGGCAAAGCGAACCGGGTCGATCGTTCACGGTCCTATTCCACTGCCCACTCGCATCGAGCGCTATACGGTGCTTTCGAGCCCACACGTCGATAAGAAGGCGCGCCAGCAGTTCGAGATACGCACGCACAAACGGGTGATCGACATCATGCAGGCGGCGGCGAAGACCATTGAGGCATTGAACAAACTCAGTTTGCCGGCAGGCGTAGACATTAAAATCAAGGCGACCAGTCGCCAATAATATTTTATTCTGGCCCGTGAATGGCCCCGTGGTGGGTCGTGCCGCGGGCCCGTGACACGAGAATCCAGCGAACCTTAAGTATGCAACGGAAGCCTGGCGGGTAAACCCGGCTTCGAGCCGAGAACTCCCGCCACGCGAGGCGACGAAAGGCAAGAACGATGACTATTGGAATACTCGGCCGTAAGGTCGGGATGACGCAAATCTACGATGAGTCGGGTACGGCCATCCCGGTTACCGTCATCCAGGCGGGTCCTTGCCACGTACTTCAAGTGAAGACGCAGGAAAAGGACGGGTACGAAGCCGTTCAAATAGGTTATCTAGATAAGCCGCGTCGTCTTGCTAGTCGCTCCGTTCGCGGGCACGTCGCCAAGCTCGACAGCAAGCGACAGCGGTCGCGTACCGCCGCCGGAGTCGAGCCTCTGTTGAAGGCCGCGTGTGAGCCCAAGCGTTTCGTTCGCGAGTTGCGAGGGGACGTAAACGGCTATCAGATCGGTCAGGAGCTTACCGTCGCCGACTTGGGCGAAGTGGCTTCCGTCGACGTGACGGGTACCAGCAAGGGCCGTGGCACGGCCGGCGTTATGAAGCGGCACAATTTCCGTGGTCAACGGGCGTCGCACGGCGTGAAGAAGTGCCATCGCCACGCTGGCGGTATTGGGTCCGCTGCGGACCCGGCCCGCGTGTTTAAGGGAACTCGCATGGCGGGTCGATACGGAAACGCACGATCTACAACTCGTAACTTGAAGGTGGTCCGTGTCGACGCGGAAAATCATATCTTACTCGTTCGAGGGGGAATTCCCGGTCCGAACGGAGGGTATCTCCTGATCCGTCAGACGAACAAGGTCCGGTAGACGGGTGGAACGAGGTGTTCTTCCGAGTGGCGATGGAGAACACATGAGTAACACGGAAAGAAGCAGTCAACAAGTGAGCTGAAACATGGTTAGTTTGCCGGTATATGATCGATCGGGCGCGGAGGTGGGGAAGGTCGAGATCGACCCCATGCAGCTCGCTCCGCGCATCAGCAAGCAACTGATGCATGACGCCGTGGTGATGTACGAGGCGAATCGGCGTCAGGGATCGGCCAAGACAAAGAGTCGGGCAGAAATTGCTGGCTCAACTAGGAAGATGTACCGCCAGAAGGGCACGGGCAACGCGCGTGCCGGCTCGCGGCGCAGCGGCCTGCGTCGAGGCGGCGGACACATCTTCGCAATTCGGCCACGCGATTACCATTATCGCATGCCGAAGAAGGCGGTTCGCTTGGCGACTCGGATGGCGGTCGCTTCGCGGATTATCGACGACGAGGTAACGCTGATTGACGAGTTGCGGTTCAACGAGCCGAAGACGCGCGACATGGCCGCGATTCTCAAGGCGTTGGGAATCGAGGGACAGACGTTGTTGGTGGCGATCGACGGGCATGACGCGAACGTCTACATGAGTGTTCGGAACTTGCCCGGCGTAACGATCTTGCCGGTGGCGAACCTGAACGCTTTGGATGTACTACGACCGCGGCGAATGCTGATGACGCGATCGGCCTTGGAGGCATTTCGCGATCGCGTGACTGCGAACCGTTGCAATGGGAGTGAGTGTGTCGAAATTGAGAGTGAGCCCATGGCATCGGCTGGCGAGCCCAGCGAGGGAGCTGAATAATGGCTTTACAGAGAACAACGAAAGCAGTCGCGGCGGGTATTATACTGGAGCCTTATCAGGTTGTGCTTCGGCCTCTGGTAACGGAAAAGGGGGTGCATCGCGCTGCGCGCAACAACGCCTACTCCTTCGAGGTGAACCGGCTTGCCAGCAAGGACGACGTGCGGCGGGCGGTTGAGGAATTGTTCGACGTGAAGGTGGTTCGCGTGAACACGCAGAACCGGCCGGGCAAGCCACGGCGCACGCGGTACCGCCAAGGCACGACCAAGGCATGGAAGAAGGCCATTGTTACCCTGGACCCTGAACACCGGATTGATTTCTTTTAGGCGGGCTCCGGCCCTGGGCCGCGGTCGGACGAATGGGCCGGGCGCGGAACGCTCAGCAAGAACGGCTTGAATCATGGGTATTCGCAGATATAAACCGACGACACCGGGACGCCGCGGGGCCACCGTGAGCGACTTCGTGGAGCTTACGCCTGGAGCGAAGCCCGAAAAACGTTTGACCCGTGGAAAACGGCGGTCGAGCGGAAGAAATAATCAAGGGAAGATCACCGTGCGACACCGGGGTGGTGGGCACAAGCGGTCTTACCGATCCATTGACTTCCGGCGAAACAAGGACGGCGTGCCCGCCGTGGTCAACTCGATCCAGTACGACCCGAACCGGTCGGCTCGGATTGCATTGTTGTTCTACGTGGATGGCGAAAAACGATACATCCTGGCTCCGGACGGGTTGAAGCAGGGCGACCAAATCGTCAGCGGGCCCGAAGCGCCGGCGGTGGTGGGGAACTGCCTGCCGCTTGCCAACATTCCGGTGGGAACGAGCGTACACAACATCGAAGTTCAGCCGGGCCGGGGCGGCGCATTGTGCCGGTCGGCGGGCGTTAGGGCAACGCTTGCGGCCCGAGACGCAGGTTGGGCACAGATCAACCTTCCCAGCGGCGAAATTCGTCGCGTACCGGCCATGTGCCGTGCGACCATTGGCATGGTGGGGAACTCGGAGCACATGGGAATCGTGTTGGGTAAGGCGGGGCGGAAACGCTGGCTGGGACGCCGGCCGCATGTGCGAGGCACCGCCATGAACCCGATCGACCATCCGCACGGCGGTGGCGAGGGACGGACGAAGGGTGGCCGGCACCCGGTCACCCCAACCGGCAAGCCCACCAAGGGCCATGCGACGCGCAACCGGCGGAAGGCGTCCAACAAGGCGATTGTCCGCCGTCGGCGATCGAAGCGTTACGGACAACTGAAGGTATGACACTGAAGGTATAAGGTTGCGACCGGTGGTCGCGCCCAAAACATATACGGCGACCGCGGGTCGCATGGAAACGAACGAACGAACCGAAGCCGCGACTGTGGGTCGCGCCCGAGACCAATGAGCAGATCCCTGAAAAAAGGCCCGTTTGTGGACCCGAAGCTTTTCGGCAAGATTGAAAAGCAGGACGCCGTGGGCACGAAAGAACCCATCAAGACGTGGGCCCGAGCGTGTACGATCATCCCGGAGTTCGTGGGACACACATTCATGGTCCATAACGGAAAGACGCACATGAAGGTGTTTGTGACCGAAGAGATGGTCGGGCACAAGCTCGGGGAGTTTTCCCCGACGCGTACGTTCCGTGGTCATGGCGGCAAGGGAAAACGATAAGGGACACGGCCGGTGCGATTCGCGCCGGTGCAGGGGACTACGAGGAACACATCATGGCATACGAAGCGGTGCATCGATTCGCGCGGATTAGTCCGCGGAAGGTCCGCCCCATCGCCGACCTGATTCGCGGGAAATTCGCTGACGAGGCTCTCAATATTTTGCGCTTCCAACCCCAACGTGGAGCGCGGATGCTGGAAAAGGTGGTCCACAGCGCGCTGGCGAACGCCGAGGATCGCCGGGCGCCGAATCTTCAAACTTTAATGGTGATTGACGTGCGGATCGATCCCGGTCCCATGTTTCGTCGCATGCGCCCGAGAGCGCGCGGAATGACGGCGATCATCAAGAAGCGAATGTCGCACATTCACGTGGCCTTGGACTAAAAACGCAAAGTAGAGATCAAACTGGCACGAGTTCCGGAAACGGACTGCTAGGAAGAATCGGTGCCCGGGGAAGTCTCGGGGCCGCAAGAAGAATCGGGAAAACGCATTATGGGTCAGAAGGTCAATCCTATCGGTTTTCGCACGGGAATCATGATCGGCTGGAAGAGCCGGTGGTACGCGTCGAAGCGGGAGTTTGCAGATCTTCTGGTTGAGGATCAGAAGATCCGGAGATTCATTCGGGATCGAAAGGATCGGGGCGGGAAGCGCATGTATCCGGCGGTTTCCAAGGTCGAAATCGATCGGACCCGCGACGAAGTGAAGGTAACGTTGTTCTCCGCCCGCCCGGGTATTCTGATTGGGCGAAAGGGAGAACGCGTTGAAGAGCTTCAGGCGGAGCTGCAAGCGAGGACGGGACGGCGGATCAACATCAAGATTGAAGAACTGAACCGGCCGGAGTTGGTTGCCCAACTGGTGGCCGATGACGTGGCAGAACAGCTTGAAAGGCGTTCCGGGTTCCGCCGCACGATGAAGCGGGCTCTTGAGCAGTCAATGGAGGCTGGAGCCAAGGGAATTAAGATTCAACTTGCTGGGCGGCTCGGCGGCTCCGAGATGGCCCGGCGCGAAAAGCAAATTGCCGGTTCGATTCCGCTGAGCACGCTGCGTGCCAAGGTGGATTATGGCTTTACCGAGGCCATGATCGCCCAGGGGCATATTGGCGTGCAAGTGTGGATTAACCAAGGCATTTACAGCGAGGACGAGATCGATGGCGCTGATGCCAAAACGGGTCAAGCACCGAAAAAGCCAAAGAGGACGTATAAAAGGTGAGGCCACGCGCGGTAACCGCGTTGTCTTTGGCGAGTTCGGACTGCAGGCCGTGGAAGGTGGGTGGATTTCCGCGGCGACAATCGAGGCCGGTCGTATCGCGGCGCAGCAGTATCTGCGCAACGAGGGCCGGTTGTATATTCGTATTTTCCCCCATAAGCCCATTACGTCGATTCCGTTGGAAACGCGCATGGGCAAGGGAAAGGGCGAGCCGGACTATTGGGCCGCAACGATTCGCCCCGGCTCCGTTCTGTACGAGATCGGCGGTGTGACGGAGGAGGCCGCGCGGCTTTGCTTCAATCGCTTGGCCCACAAGATGCCCGTCCGCGTACGCTTCCTGCGACGGAGGATCGCATAAATGGCAAAGTCGGCCGAACTACGAGACATGAGCACCGAACAACTTGATGCGGTGCTGAAAGAAACCACGGAACATTTCTTCCGTTTGCGGCTGCAGGCCCAGACGGAACGGCTGGATGCGCCCAGCGAATTGCGCAAGAGCCGCCGCTTGATCGCGAGGATCAAGACGATACGGGGCGAGCGAGACCGTGCCGCGGCCCAAGTGAACCAGCCCAGTTAGAGCCAAAAAATAGGAATAGCGACATGCCGAAGCGATTGGCCGTCGGAGTGGTGACAAGCGATCGGTGCGCGAAGACGCGCCGCGTGGAGATTTCTCGCCGCGAAAAAGACCCACTTTACGGAAAGTACATTCGTCGGCGGACGGTATGCCACGTGCATGACGAAGAGAATACGTCGTCCCTTGGCGATACAGTGGAAATTTGCGAGTGTCCGCCGAGGTCGAAGACTAAGCGGTGGGAACTGGTGCGCGTGGTGGAGAAGAGCCGATTGATCGACTTGGTGGCCCTCCGAGCGGCGCAGAAACGAAGAAAACATGACGAGATCGTGAACGAAGCTGGCGACGAGTCGGTCGCCTCGCCCGAGGAAGCAGTCTCGCCCGAGGAAGCAGTCTCGCCCGAGGAAAGCGCGTAACGCCGGCCTCGTGCCCGCGCGCCCCGCCGCACGAAAGCCTTGGGCTTCGACCAGGCGAGATCGGCAGAATAGAAGTTGGGGTGGTCGTCCGAACGGCGACGCCAGGAAGAATTGTTACAGGGATTCAAACCATGATTCAGATGCAAACGCGGCTCAATGTCGCCGACAACACGGGCGCCAAGGCGTTGATGTGCATCAAGGTGCTTGGCGGCACGCATCGTCGGACGGCCGGGCTTGGCGACGTCATTGTAGGTAGCATCAAGGGTGTGATTCCCGGAAGCGACTTGAAGAAGGGAGCGATCGTGCGTGCCGTGATCGTTCGATGCAAGCAGCCGACGCGACGAGTCGACGGTAGTTATGTCCGGTTCGATTCGAACGCCGCCGTGCTGATCGACAACGATAAAAATCCTCGAGGAACGCGCATTTTCGGCGCCGTTGCCCGCGAGTTGCGAGAGCGGAATTTCATGAAAATTATTAGTCTGGCCAGTGAGGTGGTCTGATGCTGATTCGCACGAACGATACCGTTAAGATTCTGACCGGTGACGATGCCGGTTCGCGGGGCCGAGTGCTGTCGGTCAACCGCGAGTCCGGAAAGGTGGTCGTCGAAGGCGTCAACCGGGTATATAAGCATGTGCGGCGCAGCCAGCGCAACCCGCAAGGCGGGCGATTGTCGATGGAAATGCCGGTTTTCGCCAGCAACGTGTTGGTAATTTGCGAGAAGTGCCAGGCGGCCGCCCGCATGGGCGTCCGTTTCCTCGACGACGGCACGAAGGAACGTTACTGTAAGAAGTGCGGGGCCGAGAACGGTCAGTTGGGACCGGCGAAAGCGCGGAGGGTGAAAGCCTAAACGATCATGTGCGCCAAAGAAGCGAAATCGGATAAGGGCGCTAAGCCCGCCAAGCCCGCCAAGGGCCAGGAAAAGGGAAAGGCCGCCAAAAAGGGCGAGCCCAAGGGGCCTATCCCCATCCCGCGTTTGCAAATGCGGTACCAGCAGGAGATCCTGCCGAGCCTCGTTGAGAAGCTCGGACGTAAGAATCGCCTCTCGCTCCCACGCCTGAAAAAGATTACGATCAATATGGGCGTGGGCAGCGCGTTGGAGGATAAGAAGCACCTCGAAGAGGCGGTCGAGGCCATGACAACGCTAGCTGGCCAGAAACCAGTGGTGACGCTGGCGAGGAAGTCGATTGCCGGCTTCAAGCTTCGCGAAGGCAACGCCATCGGCTGTAAGGTGACGTTGCGCGGGAAACGAATGTACGAGTTCCTGGACCGTCTGGTTTCGATCGCTATCCCGCGAGTCCGCGACTTCCGAGGGCTTAACCCCAAGGCGTTCGACGGGCATGGCAACTACAGCATGGGGCTCACCGAACAACTGGTGTTTCCGGAGCTGAACCCGGACAAGTACACCCGGCCGCAGGGAATGAACATTACGTTGGTAACCAGTACCGACAGCGACGACGAAGCCCGCATTTTGTTGCGCGATTTCGGCGTTCCAATGCGTACCACTTGAAACCCAAAGACCCAAGAAGTCCATGGCAAGTAAATCGAAAATCGCCAAGGCGTTTCGTAAACCGAAGTACACAACGCGGCTGGAGCACCGGTGTCGCCTTTGCGGGCGGCCGAGGGCCGTCTATCGCAAGTTTGGTATCTGCCGCATCTGCTTCCGTGAGTTGGCTGACCAGGGCTTGATTCCCGGAGTGAGGAAAGCGAGTTGGTAAGAATGCCTCGGCAGCCCATTAAGAAAAGCACGTTTTCCGAGCAGGACGAGTAATAACGCCATGATGACCGACCCAATCGCCGACATGTTGACCCGCATCCGCAACGCCGTGCGCATCGAACGACCGCACGTCGATATGCCGTTGTCGAAAGTCAAGCGTGGTTTGGCGGAAGTGTTGAAGCGAGAGGGGTACATCTGGGATTGGGAGGAGTTGGAGGCAGTCCCATGCCACTCTCTCCGCGTCCACCTGAAATACGGCCCCAACGGAGAGCGCGTAATCCGCACGATCCGGCGAATCAGCAAGCCTGGCCGACGTATTTACAGCGGGGCCACGGCGCTGAAACCCGTGCTGGGCGGACTGGGTATTTCCATTATCAGTACTAGTCGGGGCGTCATTAGTGACCGCGAGGCACGGCAACGGAAGCTAGGCGGTGAGGTTCTGTGCGAGGTGTGGTAGGAAGAACCGAGGAATGCAAGGCGGGAGGGGCCGTGGCCCGAGCCCGCTGGTCGAAATAATACGAATGAGAACCGCGCAACGTGGCGTTGCGCAGAAGCGAAAAGGCTGATACAATGTCGCGAGTCGGCAAGAAACCCGTGTCTGTTCCCAAGGGTGTGTCCGTACGCGTCGACGGCTGTCGCGTGGTCGTCGAGGGGCCGAAAGGACAGCTTGTATGGGAGCATCGGCCCGAGCTGTCGGTGAGCTTCGATGAAGCCGCCGGGCAGGTGGTGGTCACGCGAAGAGATGACGAACGGCAGAGCCGGGCGCTGCACGGGCTCACCCGCTCGCTGCTGCAGAATATGATGGTTGGCGTGACGGAAGGATACGAGCGGCGTTTGGAGATTCACGGAGTGGGGTATTTGGCGTCGATCCAGGGAAACATGCTGCAGTTGCGAGTTGGTCTTGCGAACGAACTCCAGGTGCCGATTCCCGAGGGAGTCGAGGTGGCCGTTCCCGACCAGCAGCGCATTGTGCTGCGAGGAATCGACAAGCAGAAGGTGAGCCAGTTTGCGGCGGAGATCCGCTCGCGGCGGAAGCCTGAGCCGTACAAGGGCAAGGGCATTCGATATGTGGGCGAGCAAATCCGCCGGAAGCAAGGCAAGGCGATGGCGAAGTAATAAGGGGCGATGGCGAATTAGATCGAGAGATCGTGCCGCTTTCGCGGCAGGGAGAAGACGGGTCCAGCCGCCGCCGACCGGGCGGCGCAGCCAAGAGTGCAGTGATGAAACAGTACAAGCGACTTAACAAGCAACGCCAGCGTCGGCAATACCGGGTCCGGAATCGGATCAAGCGGGATTCAGTGCGTCCTCGCTTGTGCGTGATCCGGAGCAACAAACACATATACGCGCTGGTGATTGACGATGCGGCCGGCCGCACCCTCGTATGCGCCAGCACGTGCGACAAGGAACTGCGCGGAACGCTACCGTACGGCGGCAATAAGACGGCAGCCGCCGCGGTTGGCAAGATGGTGGCCGAACGCGCGCTGGAACGGGGCATTCAGGTGGTGGCGTTCGACCGGCGGGAATACAAGTATCACGGGCGAGTCGCCGCCTTGGCCGACGCCGCCCGAACTGCCGGCCTGACGTTCTGACGAGGGCCCGGCGGATGCCTGGAAAACCGGCGAATGAACCGCCGGTGATCGAGGTCCTGACAATTTCACACAAGAATATCCAATTGGTGATCTTTCGATGGCGACTGAAACAACTCATGGCGAACTGGTTGACAAGGTGGTCAAGATCCGCCGCTGTGCCGCAGTGGTGAAAGGCGGCCGACGGTTCAGCTTCACGGCCCTTGTGGTCGTGGGCAATGGCAAGGGCCTCGTCGGCTGGGGGTACGGCAAGGCGAACGAGGTTCCTCCCGCAGTCGAAAAGGCCGTGAAAGACGGTGGCCGGAGCATGGTCTCCATCGCCATGGAAGGAACCAGTATACCACATGTCGTGAAGGGACGATTCGGGGCCGCGCGGGTCACACTCGTGCCGGCTCGGCCGGGGACCGGTGTCATTGCCGGCGCCGCGGTTCGCGCCGTTTGCGAGGCTTGCGGGATCACGGATATTCTGACGAAGAACTTTGGCACAAATAACCCAACTAACGTGGTCAAGGCGACCATCGACGCGCTTCAGAGCCTCCGCTCGCGGAGCGAGGTCGAGCGGTTGCGCGGAGTCTCGCTGACATGAATCTCAACGAAGTCCATCGCGGCATTCATAAAAATAAGAAACGAAAACGCGTGGGCCGGGGTGCCGGTTCCGGGCATGGGAAGACGAGCGGGCGGGGCCACAAGGGCGCGCGTTCCCGTGCTGGTTACTCCGTACACCCAACCTTCGAAGGCGGACAGATGCCGTTGGTTCGGCGCGTGCCGAAACGCGGGTTCAATAACCCCTTCGCCCTGACCGTGGTCGTGGTGAACCTTGGCGAACTTGAACGTTTTCCGGCGAACGCGGAGGTTACGCCGGAGACCCTCAAGGCCAACAGCCTTGCCAAGGGCCGGTACGACGTGCTGAAAATCCTCGGTGACGGCGAGCTGACCAAGCGGCTTACCGTGTCGGCGCATCGGTTCAGCAAGTCGGCGCGAGAGAAGATCGAGCAGGCGGGTGGTACGGTCATTGTTCTGCCCGGTAAGAAGCCTGTCGTTAAGAATAAAGCCAATAGCCGTAAGCGGGGTGTCGGAGCGGGAGCATCCGGCGACCAGTAGTCCGCACTCCGTCGCACCCTCAACTCTCCACTACACCCGGGATCACGAAACGATGTGGGAAAAGATCCGCGTCATTTTCACCATCCCCGAGCTACGGCAGAAGATCCTTCTCACGCTCGGTTTGTTGGCGATTTACCGCATCGGCTGGCAAATCCCTTTGCCCATCGTGGACCACAAGGCCATGGAAGCGTTCTTCCAGGAGGGTGGCCCCGGCGGGTTGGGCGAGTTCCTGCGCATGGTGCAAACATTCAGCGCTAGCCAGCTTAGCCAGGCCACCATTTTCGGCCTCGGCATCATGCCCTACATCTCGGCGTCGATTATCTTCCAGCTCTTGGGTAGCGTGTATCCACCGCTTGAAAAACTCCAGAAGGAGGGCGAAAGCGGTCGCAAGAAAATCAATGAATACACCCGCTACGCAACTGTGGTTCTCTGCCTTGGGCAAAGCTGGGCGTATGTGCGCTGGCTTGCCGGTACGGTAGGTGGCGACAGCCTCATTCGCGAAAGTGTGCTCAGTGCCGACGGCACGCTGTCCTTCTCATGGCAGTTGAGCGCCGTGCTGACCATGACCGCCGGTACGGTCTTCCTGATGTGGTTGGGCGAGCAGATCGACGAGTACGGAATCGGCAACGGGATCAGCCTCCTGATCATGGCGGGCATCCTTGCCCGCATGCCCGCCGCCGGTTGGGAACTGCTTGCTCCCATGCTGGAAGCGGGTGAGATCACCCTGGGCGGCGCCCCCGGGCAAATGGGCGTGGAAACGCTCGTGGCGCTGGCCGCCCTGTTTGTGGGTGTGGTGGCCGGTGTCGTGTTTATTACCCTCGGGCAGCGGCGCATTCCCACGCAAAGCGCCAAGCATGTGCGCGGACGGCGCGTGTACGGTGGGACGCGGCAGTACCTGCCGTTGCGAGTGAATCAGGCCGGCGTCATGCCCATCATTTTCGCCAGCAGCCTTTTGTTGATTCCGTCGGCCGTGTTCCAATATCTGTCGCGAGCGTTTCCCGCAATGCATACGCTCAATGAAGCGTTTCGTCGTGGAGACTCGTTCGTATACAATATTTTGTACGTCGTGTTGATCTACTTCTTCTGCTACTTCTGGACCGCCATTACCTTCAACCCGAAGGACATGGCCGA
>CAZASB010000120.1:0-13339 GCA_964487655.1 uncultured Planctomycetaceae bacterium | reverse complement strand
ACCACCCACCCTACGCCTTTCACCACTGGTTTGCATCCAGAAACGGAAGAGCCAATTGTCCTGGTGGAAATATCCGAGGCACTTCACGGTAAGGCCCAAACACAGTTTTGTGGCCAGGGGGGAAATTATGAAAGTCAGAGCGATGCTTACATGCTTGGCCGGAATGGCACTCCTGCACGTCGCGGTTTCGTCGGCAATCGCCGACGAGCCGGGTTGGGGTTACCAAGTCGAGAAGACTCATTTTGTCGCACCGGAACCGACACCTACTAGTCCGGCGCCCATGCCAACCGATCCCGCGCCCGCGCCGGTTGATTTGAAACCTATCCCAAGCCAGACAATTCCCGATACTAAGCCGCAAGCGGACTACGACATTGGTTATGCCTCCGCTGGTGATGGCGGCTCAATGGCCTACTGCTATGATCCATGCTGTTCGCGTTGCCGTGGATACCGGGCTCGCATGATCGGCAGCGCGTGCAACATGCCGCAGCACCAAGCCTACTTTCCGCCCATGCATGGGTATTACTATTTTCGCCCATATCATCATTCTCACGTGCCGGCGCAACAGACGTTTGCGCGGCTCTGGGGCGAAGATTCGGCAAACCCGTATGCAAACCGCATCTTCGAGACCGTGTATGAGCAATACCGTACAGACACGGCCGCGGCACGGCCGCCCATGCCGGAACAACCGCCGGTCGAGCAATAGCCAGTGGCGTTTTTGATTGTTGCCGGGGCGGAGTAAGGCCGGCGGAGAAGAGGGGAGCGGGCGTGGGCGGGATGGTAGCTGGCCAGAAACGCAGGGTCGGTGGTTCCGACTATCTCGGCAGTTGGATTCATCCACGCGTTACGTTACACTGTGGTACACGTGCCGGTCGTTGTCGTATGATCGACGTGGCTGGGCTGGCGAGTTGGTCGCCCTTGGCGGCGATGTACGGGCAGTTTGTTCAATGCCTTCGCCGCGAGGACACTCCGACTTTAGTGGAGCGTTTGGACGTCTGAATCATCACGGCGTTCCTTGATCCGCCGAGCGACTTTCTCCGCCAATTGTCCCGCCTTCTGGGCATCGGTCTTCACCTTTGCCGTATCCACTGACACGTTGACGTTGACCTGTTCGTTCGTCGGGTCGCCGCCGACACTGGAGAAACTGAACCAACCTCGGAACAGCCCAATCAGAACCAGGCACAACAACAGACCGAATAGCCATCGAATCAATGAAAACATAATGGAATCCCTTCCTTGGGGTAATCTGAACAGGAACAATCCCGACCGTTTCAGACGGAATTGTAGCACGCTTGTGCGATAGACGGGAGGGCAGTTGAGCGAAGGAATAAAGGCGGAGCGACTGTGCAATCGCGCTGTACGGCGTTGACTTGCCAGTAGAGGAAGCTCTCGGCAAATACCCCCTCAAAGTAGTTGCGGCGTGGTGAGCATAGGTGTTGTCGAAGCCCCCCGGTCACGAGAAACGAACCAGCGAGTATACTGGCGGAATGAACGAAAACACACTCCTGGAGATGGCTCGCGCACTACTGGCCGGCGAGTTGCCGGCGGAGGTATTCCTGCGTCAGGTCGCGCCCGTGGGGATAGGCGATACGGGCGATGCCCAGGTCGATCTCGACCGAACTCGCCGCTGCGGGTTCCCCGAGGTGATCTTCGGGCAGGGGAAGACGGTCGAGGCGATTGATCGCATCTTCCGAGCGTCGTTGGAACATGGCGTCGACGTATTCGCCACTCGCATTTCCCGTGAGCAGGCCGAGTACCTCGTTCCGGCGTTTCCCAGCGGACGGTACAACGGCGTTGCTCGCACGTTCCGTATTCCGGCCACCGGCGTCCAGCGCGTCGGAGGCCGGGTAACGTTGGTGACGGCCGGAACCAGCGATTTACCGGTTGCGGAGGAAGTGCTAGAGACGCTGCTGTGGACTGGCGCCGAGGTTCGCATGGTGCATGACGTGGGGGTGGCGGGACCTCACCGGCTGCGCGCCCATCTGGACCAGTTTTCCGGCGCCGACGCCGTCGTGGTGGCGGCCGGCATGGAGGGCGCCCTGCCGAGCGTGGTGGGCGGATACGTCGACTGCCCGATCGTTGCCGTGCCAACCAGCGTGGGGTACGGTGCAAGCTTCGGTGGTCTGGCTGCCTTGTTGGGAATGCTCAATAGCTGTGCGTCGAACGTCACGGTGGTCAATATCGACGCCGGTTTCAAGGCCGGATACGTAGCCGGCCTGATCGCTCGCCGGGCTGCGCTAGCTCGTGAGACGGCAAGGGAGAGGTGACGAAGTATGCCGAAATCGACGGAGGAGCCGTTGCCCCGGCTGACGCCTCGGCCGCCCGACTCGCACAAAGGAACGTTCGGCACCGTGCTGGTTGTGGGCGGATCGCGAGGAATGGCCGGCGCGCCCTCGCTGGCCGGCATGGCTGCGTTGCGCGGAGGGGCCGGGCTGGTGCAAATGGCCGTACCCAACGCGTGTTTCGATACCGTTGCCGGCTTCGAGCCGTGCTATACGACCATCCCACTGCCTGCCGACGCTGCCGGTCGAATCTCCTTCGCGGCTACCGATGCCATTCTCGAACATGCCGAGGCTGCGACGGTGGTTGCCCTGGGACCTGGGCTGGGCCGATCCGACGAGTTACGACAGCTTGTTGCGGTCCTGTATCGCGACGTGGCCAAGCCCATGGTGGTCGATGCCGACGGGCTCAATGCGATGGCGGAGCAACCCAGAGTGCGAACGCAGCCGGGAGGCCCTCGCATCCTTACGCCTCATCCCGGCGAGTTCGCTCGCTGGCTCGGCCGATTGGTATCCGCCGATCAACGGACCGCCGTTGCGATGGAACTAGCTACCGAGTGTGGCGTCGTGGTGGTTCTCAAAGGCCACCGCACGGTGGTAACCGACGGCACGCGGCATGTGTTGAACACAACCGGCAACCCTGGAATGGCCACTGGAGGCGCCGGCGATGTGCTCACGGGATTGATTGCAGCGTTATGCTGCCAGGATCTCGAGCCTTACGATGCTGCTCGCCTCGGTGTGCGTCTCCACGGGTTGGCTGGCGACCTGGCCGCTGAACAGATGGGTCAGGAGAGCCTTATTGCACGTGATTTACCGCTGTTTTTCGGCCGTGCGTTCCGGTTGCTCAGACAGGAAGGCGGCTAGCATGTACCGCATCTTGGCCGATCTAATTGTTGCCGTCCATTGCGTCTATGTGGCGGTCGTTGTGTTCGGACTGGCCGCCATTCTGTTGGGCGCATGGCGAGGCTGGACTTGGATACGCAACTTCTGGTTTCGCACGATCCACCTGCTGATGATAGCAGTCGTGGCATTGCAGGCAATCGTCGGCGTTACTTGCCCATTGACCACGTGGGAGTATCAACTCCGCGTTGCGGCAGGCGATACCGGTCAGCCGGGCACCTTCGTCGGCCGAATGGTCCACTACGTGCTGTTTTTCCAACTGTCGCCCTGGGTGTTCACGCTTGGGTATGTCCTGTTTGGCACAGTCGTGCTCATGGTGCTTCTTCTGGCCCCGCCGAAATGGCCCGTGAGGACTAGACCATGATTTTTAGATGTCAGATTTAGCAGACCATCGGGTGGGTGGCGAATGTAGAACAGTGAGGTCCGTATTGGAGCTGCACCCGTGCGATTCCCCGTCGGGCTTGCCCCGACGGAAGCAATGGTGAAATGGGCCCGTTTGTAGCTGGCCAGTCACAGATCTTCCGGGACGAGCCCGGAAGTGAAGGTTTTCATGCCCCGTGCGTGTGTGGATCGTCGGCTTCCCATTACTCGGCTGACTTTGCAGTTTTCTTGGAGGGGGCCCTTGCCAGGTGCCCGTGAACCGGATAAGATGTTTAACGGTGGCCCTCTGCCATGCGCGTGAGCCGATGGTTTATTTGGGGAGCCGATATTCAGCCCGTTGGGCGCCTGTCATTAAAGGGCTTGGAAGCGTGTACAGTCGCGTTATCTGCCTTGGCGGAAAACGCGAATCACACAACCCAAGTTCCAGGTTGCCCCCTTTGGTCGTAACGGGCTCCCATCAACACCCATCACCACGGCATTGCGGTGGAGGGCCATCGCTTTTTCTGGCTCTTCCGTTTCTAGGTACGGGCCGTGGTGATGTAGTAGGTACGCGCCGTATGCCGTCCACCAAGAACAAAGGCTGTTTGAAATGCGGAGGGGACTGTCCCAATTTTCGCGGCACAAAGGGCGTTCTTTCCCAATGATCCACCGTTTCCGCCGCGAAAATGGGACTGTCCCCCTGTGAACGGTTACAGAGCCTTTTTATGCTGCACGCCGCGTCGCCGGCAACCGCCGGAATCCACAACTCCGAATCCCCGGTCGAAATGGTGTTGCCCAATGGACCGTGAACACGCATTTTCCGACAAACTCCGCGTCAAACGAGACCGGCTCATTGACCTGCTTCGTGGCTACGGTAGTTGCGCGGTGGGTTTCTCCGGCGGGCTTGACAGCAGCGTGCTGGCCAAGGCAGCGGTCGTCGCCCTGGGCGAGAAGGCCGTGGCCGTCACCGCGGTTGGCGCGAGCATCGCTACCGGCGAACTGGATGAAGCCCGCGAGTTAGCCCAGCAAATTGGCATTCGGCACGAGATTGTCGAGTCGCATGAGATCGACGATCCGGGCTATCGACGCAACGAGGCCGACCGCTGCTATTTCTGCAAGACCGTATTTGCCAAGGCGATTCAGGCTGTGGCGCGGCGGCTCGGTTTGGCCGTGGTTGTCGATGGGCGGAACCGGGATGACCTGGACGATCATCGACCCGGTATTCGCGCTGCAAATGAGATGGGCATCCGAGGTCCGCTAGCCGAGTGCGATTTGACCAAGGATGAACTTCGACGACTCGCGAGGCACTGGGGCCTGCCCATTTGGGATAAACCGGCAACGCCTTGCCTGAGCAGCCGCATTGCGTATGGCGAGGAGATCACGCCGGAAAGACTGAAAATGGTGGATCGCGCCGAGCAGTTCCTGCGAGAGTTAGGCTTCCGTCCGCTCCGGGTGCGTTATCACCGCGACGACATGGCTCGCATCGAAGTATCGGAGAGCGAACTGCCACGGTTCGTTGACGCGGCGTTTCGCAGGCGAGTTGTGGAGTCCTTGAAGCGGGCAGGATTCAACTATGTTTCACTTGATCTGGAGGGGTTTCGTAGCGGCAGCATGAACATCACCCTGCCAGTCGACAGCATGGAAATCGCCGGAGCGAAGCATTCACGCAAAGACGCGGAGCCGGGAGACCGGGGCGACTGACTTGGGGCAGAACCCTCATATGCTCGTCAGGAGCACGATGAAGAGGATCACGGCAATCGCCAAACCGATGCCAATGCTTGCCCAGAGCCACACTGGTTGTTGGTTTTGTCGGGACTTGTAGGCTTCAATCTGCTCGGGGGTCAACGAGGCTCGCGAGCGTATGCGCGCGACCATCGGGTCTTCGCTCACTTGAAAGACGAACTCGCCGGGGGCAGGCCGCATCTTGGATTCGGGCGATTTATCCTGGAGGTTGATATCCGAGCTACTGGCCGCTGATCTGGTGCGTGGCCGTGGTTTTCCTGGCCGTACGGCGGTAGGACCGAAATGGTCGTTGGTGTCTTGCAGTGCTTGTGCCACGCGTCGCTGTGGGGGCCTACCGGGCGAAGAGTCGCCGGTTTTCAACGGTCTTCTTGGCGGCACGCCGCGACGTTCTCGCTCCGGTGTCCCCCTGGCTACCTGCGAGATATGCTTGACGGCTGCTCCGACAAGGTGGCCCGACGAACCACCGCTTGGACTGCTGCCTCCGTCAACCGAATGACCGTGCGCAACAAGCCAATCGGCCAGAACAGCAACAACCTCGCGCATCGAGCCATATCGCTGGCCCGGCCGCTTCGCCATCATCTTGGTGCAGATATCGACCAAATCCTCAGAAACATCGGGACGGTCGTTCCGTATGGGCGGTGGCTGCTGTTTCTGATGCGCCATCAGCCGTTGCGGCAACGTGCCGTCTGGAAACGGCGGATGGCCAACCAGTAGGAAATAGAGCGAGCAGCCAAGGCTATATATGTCCGCTCGCGCATCGACACCATGGCTATCGATCGCTTGCTCCGGGGCGAGATAGTCGGCCGTTCCCAGCACGTTCTCATCGTAGGCGCGGGTCAGGGACGCACAGTCGTCATCCGTGAATCGGGCCAGACCGAGATCGAGAACCTTGACCACGTTCTTTAGATCGACCAGCAGGTTGGCTGGCTTTACGTCGCGGTGGATCAGGCTGGCTTCGTGGGCGTGGGCCAGTCCTTCGGCCGCCTGCCGAATATAGTCGGCGGCGTCGGCATAGCCAAGCGGGCCTTCATCGCGAACGATCACCTGCAAATCGCGCCCCTCGACATATTCCATTACCAGGAAGTGGTTGTCGCCTTCGTTGTCTACGTCGTACGCTCGCACGATATTCCGATGGTCGAGTGCGGCGGCAGCCTGGGCCTCGCGGTGGAATCGGGCAAGATAAGATGTGTCTTCGACACGGTTGCGGGGCAGTACTTTGATGGCCACTCGCCGTTGCATGAGCACGTGCTCGGCGAGGTACACGCTGCTCATGCCACCCGTTCCCAGGTGATCCAACAGCTTGTACCGCTTCAGGAAGAACCCCCTATGACGTCCCTCCAAGAGTTTGTTGGCCTGCCATCGCGTAATCAGCTCCAGGATAATCAGGCGTTCGGCCAACTGCTCGGAATCGTCAGGCAACTGACCTCCGGCTTGCTCGCGCACTCGATCCAGCGCGGCGTCAAGCTGATCTTTTTCAATCAGTCCGCTGCGGTAAAGCAGGTCAACAAACGTATCAGCTTTGGGTTTGGGCATTCTCACGACTCGAGGAGCGTATCGCGGCGGCCCAGGCGCTTCAGGCCTAAAAGCCAGCCTCGTGGCGTCGACAGACAAGCCCAGACGCGGCCTTTGCCAGCCGCTTATTGGCACCGATCCATCGCGACCAATTCCCGTACCTTTATGATATCACATGGAACCCCATTGATCTAGTGTATTCTATCGGCGCAATCCGCAATCCGTAAAGGGTAGCAGAGTGCCGGATTCGGGGCCCTAACTTTTGCCCCCTGGGAAGGGTCAGACACGTCGCGTTAGAAAAAACAACGGTCTACTCCAGCGCTGGAGTGGGGCGGTTGCCAGCAGCCGGCGTGCTTGGTACTCTTGGGAGTTCAGGGTCGAGCATCCATTGCGGTTGCATCACGTCAATGCAACGAAACTGGTTCTGATGAGGATAGACTGGATAGCAACATGGGGCATTACTACCCCGACCTCGATTCGTTCTGTACCCTGGCTCGCGATGCCGACCTCGTGCCCGTCTATCGACGGCTCACCAGTGACGCTTTGAGTCCGGTGACGGCGTTTCATCGCATCGATGCCGGCCGCTGCGCTTGCCTCTTCGAGAGCGTGGTCGGTGGCGAGAAGGTGGGGCGATACAGTTTTCTGGCTACGGAGCCATTTCTCGAAATCGAGGCATACGGCGATCGGGTTACAACGAATGCCTATTCCGGGGTCTCGGCGGCGGGGACTCCAACGCTCGTGACTCGGCAGCAACAGTGCGGTAACCCGCTGGACGAGGTCCGTCGCCGCGTTGAAGCGGTGCGGGCCGTTCGCCTACCCGAACTCCCGCCGTTCTGCGGCGGTGCGGTTGGCTACGCTGGCTATGATACCGTGCGATATTTCGAACACCTGCCCAATGCCCCGTCCGACGACCGGCAAGTGCCCGACTTGGCCTTTGCCTTCTACGACCAGATGGTGGTGTTCGACAACGTCAGCAAGTCGATCATTGTCATTGTCCAGGCTCGGATCGACCGGCATGGCGCCGATCCGGCAACGGCATATCGTGACGCTTGTTGTCGCGTCGATCGCCTAGTCGAACAACTCTCCACGCCGCGTGGCGACATGCAACCAATCGATATCCGATTCGGTGGCGAGCCTACCATTCCGTACCAGTCGAACTTCACGCAGACCGATTTCGAGCGGGCAGTCGAGAAGTGTGTTGACTACATTCGCGCGGGCGACATTTTCCAGGTCGTAATCAGCCAGCGAATGACGGTGCCCATCCGCAGTCATCCGTTTCAAATCTACCGAATGCTGCGAGTGATCAATCCC
Source organism: uncultured Planctomycetaceae bacterium (assembly GCA_964487655.1). GTDB lineage: Bacteria > Planctomycetota > Planctomycetia > Pirellulales > Thermoguttaceae > PWXP01. Next base: position 5,237 of record CAZASB010000120.1, on the reverse strand, counting down.
AGTCCGTTCATGTTCTACCTGCGTACGCCCAGCGTGACCTTGGTGGGCAGTTCGCCGGAGATCATGGTTCGCGTGGTTGACGGACAAATCATTACGCGCCCGCTTGCCGGCACCCGTCGTCGCGGGGACACGGAAGAAGAGGACCGCCGACTCGCGGAGGAGTTATTGGCGGATCCGAAGGAGCGGGCGGAGCATACCATGCTGGTGGACCTGGGGCGAAACGACGTGGGACGCGTGGCCCAATACCGTAGCGTTGAACTGAGCGACGTAATGACCATCGAGCGGTACAGTCACGTCATGCACATTACGTCGAACGTCAGCGGACGATTGCGGCCGGAGTACTCGGCCTTCGACGCGTTGCAAGCATGTCTTCCGGCGGGCACGGTCTCCGGCGCGCCGAAGGTTCGCGCCATGCAAATCATCGACGAAATCGAGCCGCACCGTCGCGGGCCGTATGCCGGGGCGGTCGGCTACGTCGATTTCGCCGGGAATATGGATACGTGCATTGCACTGAGGACCATCGTGGTGCAGGACGACAAGGCGTACGTGCAGGCAGGCGCCGGAATCGTGGCTGACAGCGTGCCCCGGGCCGAGTGGAACGAAACCCTAAACAAGGCTCGCGGCTTGCTCAAGGCGATTGAGTTGGCCGAGGCGACCCATAAACCAATCTGAGCGGTTACCGGCTATGAAGATTGACGCCGTCGATGTTTACCATGTTGCATTTCCGTTGAAGCAGCCGCTGCCTGCCCGGGGTTTGAAATTGCAGCGGCTTGAAACGGTGTTGGTGCGTCTGCGTAGCGGCGAGACGTTCGGCTGGGGCGAGGCAGCTCCCGGCACGGCGCCCGTGTTCAGCGGCGAGTTCGCCGCCGGGGCATTTGCGGCGATTCGCGACTGGTTCGCCCCGCGCGTGGCCGGTACGGCCGTCGACTCGGGACAGCACCTCGAGCAGCGGTTGGCGTCGTTCCGGGGCAATTCCTTTGCCAAGGGCGCGCTCGACATCGCATGGTGGGATCTGCACGCCCGTCAACAAGAACAGCCGCTTTGGAAGGCACTCGGTGGAACGCGTGAGGCGGTCGAAATTGGCCCGATCTTCGACGAAATGGAGTCGATCGAGGGATTCTTCGATCTGATACGTCAGACGATGGAGGCCGGCTACGCCCGAGTGAAGCTCATGTTTCGCCCCGGCTGGGACGTGCGCATGGTCGACGCCGTGCGCAAGGAGTTCCCCGTATACCCCGTTTCCGTCGACGTGGAGGGCGAACTAACGCTGGGGCACATGGACATGCTGTGCCGTCTCGACGACTTCGATCTAGCCATGGTCGAGCAACCGCTCTCTCCGGACGATCTCGTCGGCCACGCCATGGTGCAGGAGGCCGTGCGAACACCCGTTTGCCTCGATGAAAGCATCACCTCCGTCCGGCAGGCCGAAATGGCCCTCGAACTGAAAAGCTGCCGGTACATCAATCTGAAGCCCGACCGTGTGGGCGGCCTCACTGCGGCGATTGCAATTCACGATGCCGCCGCGGCCCAATCCGTCCCTTGCTGGGTTGGCGCCATGCCACAAACCGGCCTGGGAACGCGGGCAGGCTTGGCCTTGGCTTCGAAGCCAAACTGCACTTATCCGGCCGACTGGCTCCCGCTTGACGAATACCTCGACGCCGACCTGGTCGAACCGCTCATCCCCACCCGCGATGAGAACGGCACGATGCGCATTGCCCTGGGAACCGAGGCTGGCCTTGGTGTTACCCCGGACGAAACGCGACTCAAGCAGGTTACAATCGCCCGGGCCACGTTGCCGGCATAATGCTATTCTCGAGATATCGCCGAGAAACGGAAGTCGGTGAATGTGTCTTCTGATCGCGCACCGTGAAACGTCAGAAGCAGTCTCAAGGACTCGGCCAACCGACCGTCATGCGATTTCGGCGGTCCAGCCATGCTCTTCGTCCTCGTCGTCGTCCTCATACTCTTCTTCGTCCTGTTCCTCCTCGTCAAAGTCTTCTTCGGCGTCGAGGTCTTCTTCATCGTCACCCAGCTCGTCGTCATCCAGTCCGACGGGATTCGGCCGCGGCGGGGCGATTTGTATCTTGTTGCGGCCCTTTGAAGGTCTGGCTGGCGCTGCCAGAACGGCGGTGGGTGGAAGCTTTGCTACGGCGGGGCTTGGTGAGCTGTCGGCGCCGGATTGCATGGCATGCCAATCTTCAGCGCTAATCGTTACCTCGCGCGCCTGCGACCCGTTATAAGGCCCGACAATTCCGTCCTCGGCCATGTAGTCGATCAGGCGGGCCGCGCGGCCATAGCCAATTCCCAGGCCGCGTTGCAGAAGCGATACACTGCCCCGGCCCTCGCGGACTACGAGGTCGATAGCCGCCTCATACAGCTCGTCCTTGTTGCTGACCCCCTGCTTGTCGGGCTCGTCGGGCTGACCCGGCTTGAGTTGGACAAGTTCCTTGACATACTGCGGCTCGGTCGTCGCAACAGCGCTGATGACCTTCGATATCTCATCGTCGCTCAGGTAGGTGCCCTGGCCGCGGATGAGCGTGCTCGTTCCCGGCCAAAGGAACAGCATGTCGCCGTTGCCCAGGAGTTTGTCGGCGCCCATCTCGTCCAGGACCACGCGGCTATCGGTTCGGCTGGCTACCTGGAAAGATATTCGCGCCGGCAGGTTCGACTTGATCAGGCCGGTAATCACGTCGACGGTCGGTTTCTGCGTGGCCAGGACCAAGTGGATGCCCACGGCTCGACTCTTCTGGGCAAGGCGGATAATGTGGGCCTCGACCTCCTTGGCGGCGGTCATCATCAGGTCGGCTATCTCGTCGGCCACAATCACGACGTAAGGCAGATGGATGGGAATGTTCCCCCGCTCTTCTTCTTCCGGCTGTATGCGATCCATGAGTTCTTCTTCGCCAAGCTGGTTGTAGCTGGCAATATGGCGTACGCCGGCCCGGGCCAACAACTGGTATCGCTCCTCCATCTTGTCTACGGCCCAGGCCAGAATGGCCTCGGCTTTGCGCATGTCTGTGACCACGGGATGCATCAGGTGTGGGAGCTGCTTGTACGGACTCAACTCGACCATCTTCGGGTCGATCATGAGCATGCGGACCTCGTCGGGCCGGCGAGACATGAGCATGGAAACGATAATCGAGTTCAAGCACACGCTTTTGCCCGTTCCCGTGCGCCCGGCGATGAGAAGGTGCGGCAAGGTGCTCAGGTCGACGATCATCGGATTCCCCGCCACGTCCTTGCCGAGGTAGATCGGAATGCGCATCTTCTCGACCCGGCCGTTCGCCTCCTCGATCACCTCGCGCAAACGGACTATCTGCCGGTGTGTATTCGGCACCTCGATTCCAACGGTGTTCTTGCCCGGTATCGGCGCGACAATACGCACACTGGGCACGCGCAGGGCAATGGCAAGGTCGTCGGAAAGAGAAGTAATCTTCGCCAAGCGGAGCCCAGCTTCTAGTTCCACCTCGAACTGGGCGACCACCGGCCCCGTTTGGATCTCCACAACCTTCACGTTAAAACCAAAGCTAGCGAAAGTCTTCTCCAGAAGCTTGGCTCGTCGGCGCACCTCGCGTTCGTGCTCGTCGAAGCAGAAGTCTTCGCCGGGCTCCAACAGTTCGATGCTAGGCAACTCGTAATCGACCGCCTCCTCCTCTACCTCGGCCGCCGCGGCAATATCGGCCAACAGCTTCTCACGCTCCGCCGACTTGCCGCGTTTCCGTATTCCGATCGCCGCCGCAAGCGTGTCGCTCACGCGGCTACCTGCCCCGTCGGTGGCCGGTTCGCTTTGCTCCCCAGCAGGCTGCGCTCCTTCCGTGGCTGCGCCGTCATCAGTCGTTTCATCGGAACGCGGACGCACAATCCGAACGTCAAACGATTCGCTGCCCTCGTCGCCTGCCTCCTCGTTTGTATTCTCAATGCTGTCGAATATCTCCTCTTCGGACAGATCATCCTTGACTTTCGTGGTCCGTCGCGATTTGCGACTCGGCGCGCGGCCCGAAATCATGCGATTCCGCAAGACGCTACCCAGGGCACCCACTCCGGCAGCCGGCTTCGCCGTTCCCCAAATCAGCAGTCGCACCAGTAGGTAGTCCGTCGTAAGGAGTAGTCCCGTCAGCAACAGGCTGCCGGCCACAATATAGGCCCCCAAGGCCGCTAAGTGCATCTGAAGCATTCCGCAAACGGCGGCACCCAGATATCCTCCGGCGTTGATCACTGGTCCGACCGGCATCCCTTGCAACGCCATGCCTCCAAGCGTGGTCAACCCCACCATGGACGCCAGCCAGCCAACGGTTCGCAGCGCCGGCTGTTTGATGGCGTGCCGGACCAACAACAGTGCATCAAAAACGGCCATCGATACCAGGAGGTAGTAGACTCCCAGCCCAAACCCCTCGAATAGCAGCCATGCCGCCCATGCCCCCGACCGGCCGCACAAGTTGCTCACTTCGGCTGGCGACGGATAAACGGCTCGACTCGGAGGGTCGGCCGGGTCATGGCTGAGGATGGCGGCCGCCAGGAACAACGTCAGCGCCAAAAGCCCCAAGGCCAACAGATCAAGTTTCGGATCGCGTTCTTCAAGCATGGGCGGCATGACGGTGCGGCGCGCGGTATGGACTGGCTTCGGCGACGAAAATAAGCCGACTCCAGGCTGATATTGGTGACTTTGGGTGCGTCCATGCCCCGCAAACGCAAAGAGGATTCTCTCTCTTCGGTCAAGAATCGGCTGGAAGGACCATCAGACACCAGCCGCCAGCGTCAAATCGCCAGTCATTGCCCAGTCGGTGCGTTGCGTTGAATCGCTACGATCGCTACACGTATGCGCCCGACGCCAATTTCTACTGTTCCCACCCCATCGTCTCCAGCGACTTCTTCGCAAAAGCCGCATCTTCGTCAAAGCCCACCTTGTCGAAGAACGCGATCAACGTCCTGAAGCGGCGCCGAGGATCGGCCCCCGTGGCACGGCATAGCTTCGCAAGACAGTGAGGGCACAGCCACAGCGGATGACGGCCAGCTTCCTCCAGGTGGTTCGACCCGCACATATTGCACAAATGGCGCGTGCAATGCAACATGGAAAACATGTGACACGTTTCGTGAGTGGCAACGCAAAGCGTGCGCCGCAGGCAACGATCGAACTCTTCGACGGGGTCGCCATTGCGATATATCGAGTACACGCCAACTCGATCGCGATACGTCGCATGGCCAAACAAATAGTTCGCCGCGCCGCCCGGCCAGACAAT
>CAZASB010000119.1:0-13406 GCA_964487655.1 uncultured Planctomycetaceae bacterium | reverse complement strand
TTCCTTGTCATTGGCCTGCTTCAGCAGGCTTATGGCGAAGCGTTTTAGCCATGCCACATTGTCGGCCGCGTGCCGGTCGCGCAGCCGGCTTTCATCTTCACGAAATGTCACGTCAAGACACCAGTGAAGTGTGTTCTCGATTGCCCAGTGGCCTCGCACAGCGCGAGCAAATCGCTTGACACCGACGCGAATGGAACAGATGAAGTGACGGACTTCGCGAGTCACTTTGTCACCCCGGCGGCTTTCGCGAATGGCGATACCGATCGTACGAAGTCCTTTCCAGTTCGAGCAGCCGGGAATGTCGGCGGGCACCTTGCAATGATAGTAGGTCAGAGTATCGATTCGGCCATGTCCTTTGACAACTTCTCGATAGATACGAACCGTGGCGTCCGTAAACTGAAATGACAATCAAATCGCCGAGCAGATGCTTTCGATTGATGGTGCTGCGAGGGTCTTCAAGTGGTTGGAAGCAATCCAGGATGGACTCGACTTCCGGTGCAATGACTTCGAGCATGAGCAATGTCTCCTAATGGTGGTGAATCAACTCCACCATTAGAAACGAAAAACACTTCCTGGCGCAACTCTGCCTAAATTGCCATGTTTACGCAGAGTGCGCGATTGCCGTGGCCCGTCTGCCCAGGTCGCCGCCGCAAACGAGGACGATTTGCCCACCACCCCCGCCCCAGACCATCTGCAGAATGTCCTTCACGGCGCGTTGGGCGGCTCAACAGAAACCTCGCCTTCCCGCGTGGCCTCTGCAACCGCTCAAGCTGGTGCGGGCGAAACGGCCGAAAACCCAGCGGCCGCCCCCACCTCGCTTGATCCGGACCGCCCCTCGCCCGGGCCGCAGCAGGCTGAAGAGACGGAAGCCATCACGCCTGCGCCGGGCGACGGCAACGCACCGCATCCCGTTGCGTCCGGGCCCACGGCGGCCCAGCAACCGGCTGCCGAGGCCGACTTCGCAACCTGGTTTGCAGCCCACGCCGTGCCCATCGGACTCATCGGCTTGGGCGTCGTGGCGGTTGCCGTTGCGCTGGGCTCCCTTGGCATGAAGCGCGCCCGACATCGCAACGAAGTCATGCGGCGGTATCGGCCATGAAGATCGGCCTCAAACCGTCGGCAGAAGAAGGGCGAATAGAACGGTAAAGAGCAGGCCGAGGTCGCATCATCGAGACCGTGCTGGAGCCTTGGGCGAACGGTAGCCGACGTGTAGCAGGCAACTCATCCAACATGTCTCTCAGTCGCAGACCGAACTCGTTGCCTCTCGACGCCGAGGAAGCCGAACTGTAGAATAGAGGGGGCTATCCATGCAGCTTCGACATCTTGCAGCCGTGATAGAAAGTCAACAATGAGTTCCGTAGCATCTTTATTGATTCCTGCATAGTCAATGAGCGGTTCGCAGCCGTTTTGCCGGAGAAGCCGTGCTTCGCCCTCGTCCATTGGCTATGCAAGCCCCAATAGAAGACCTGCATTGCCATGCTCGACAGCCCATCGTTCTTCGACCAATCGCCTTCCAGAGAAGGCTCGCTTACGGTTTCGCAGCTTACGGCCCAGGTAAAGGAACTGCTGGAAACGGCGTTTCCGATGATCTGGGTGCGAGGCGAGATTTCCGGCCTAGCGCGGCCGCGCTCTGGGCATGTGTACCTGACGCTCAAGGACGACCGGGCGCAAATTCGCGCCGTCTTGTGGCGAGGGACGGCCGAGCGGCTGCGGTTCGACCTGGCCGACGGGCAGGAGGTGCTCTGCCGCGGCAACCTGGCCGTATACGCGCCGCGGGGCGAGTATCAGTTTGTCGTGCAGAAGATCGAGCCGGCCGGCATGGGCGCGTTGGAACTCGCGTTTCGGCACCTTCGAGAAAAGCTGGGACGCGAGGGCCTGTTCGACCCGGCCAGGAAGAAGCCCTTGCCGCGATTCGCGCAGCGGATCGCCGTCGTCACCAGCCCCAGCGGCGCGGCCGTGCGCGACTTCCTGCAGGTGCTCAATCGTCGCTGGCGCGGGGCCGACGTGCTGATTATCCCTACCCGCGTGCAAGGGCAGGGGGCATCGGCCGAGATCGCCGCGGCCGTGCAGGCGGCGTCGAGGCTCAACCCGCCGCCCGACTGCATTGTGGTCACGCGCGGCGGGGGAAGTCTGGAAGACCTTTGGGCCTTCAACGAGGAACCGGTCGTCCGGGCGGTGGCGGCGTCGGCCTTGCCGGTCGTGTCGGCCGTTGGGCACGAAGTGGACGTTACTCTGTGTGATCTTGCGGCCGATGTTCGCGCGCTAACGCCCAGCCAGGCGGCCGAACTGCTGGCCCCGGACGCATCGGAACTGCTGGCCGCTCTAGCCCAGGCGCGTCGCCGGCTGGCCGGCGCGCTCCGCGCCCGGTTGGCCGATGGACAGGCGCGGCTCAAGGCGATCGAGGCATCTTCTGTTTTTCGCCGCCCGCGGCAGCTCATCGAGGATCGGGCCCGAACGCTTGACGAACTGGAACAGCGTGCGTCGCGCGCTGCCCGGCAGCGGGTTGACCGCACGCGGCAGCGCGTCGAGAAGCTTGTCGCCCGGCTTGACGCCCTCAGCCCGCTGGCCGTGCTGGCCCGCGGCTATAGCGTCACCCAACGCGCGGCCGATGGCGGCGTCGTTCGCCTCGCCGCTGACCTCACCCCCGGCGACACCATCACCACGCGTTTAGCCCATGGGCGGGCCGTCAGTCGCGTGGAGAAAACGTACGCGGAATAGAAGAGCCAAGAGGAAAGAAAGAAAATGCCAAAGCGGCGTCAAGCCGCCGCACTCCATATCCCCACCTACGTTGGGGGGTGTTCGTAAAGGTCGGAAACGCAATGTCCTGGAGGAAAGAGATCGTATTGCATTCTTGCCCGAACGCAAATGCAAAGCTAAAATCGAGTGGGTGAAAGTGTGCCTGCAACTCGCGAAGCTCTTCGGAGATCGTGCCTTTGGGCAAGGCGGCAGGAGGGGGGTGGCATACCTCGCCTGTGCGTTTGGCTTGATAACCTATCACGGACTACCGCTGATTGCTGCAAATCATGAAATGGATCACGGCAATTCATCCCTCGCGGAAATGGTGGTTCCTCGTCCCGGTCGTTCTGGGCGCGGCGGTCGTGGCCGCGTTTGTGGCCAACAGGAAGCCTCTGGACCAGATCGATCCGGGTGAACCTAGCCGGGCACTCCGCGTCATTCGCGTCCCGGTTGTGGACGTCGTTCCGCGGATGCTTGCCTACGGAACGGTCCGGCCGGAGCAAGTGTGGCAGGCGGTGGCGGAGGTCCGCGGTACGGTCCTCGAAACCCACAAAGACCTCAGGGCGGGCGGCATGATTCGGCAGGGAGAAACGCTGCTGAAGATCGACCCTGCGGAATATGAATTGGCCGTGGCACAGTTCGAGGCCGACATCGCTCGGCTTCGCGCCCAGTTGGAGGAACTTGAGGCGAAAAAGGCGAACGATCAGGCGTCGCTGGAAATCGAGCAGGCTTCGTTGGCCTTGGCGGAGCGAGAGATGTCGCGTCTGGAGTCACTGGTCGCCCGGAAAGTCGTTTCAGCGTCTGAAGTGGACTTGCAGAACCGCACCGTCCTTACGCAGCGACAGAGTGTTCAGCGACTGCGGAATTCCCTGACTCTGTTTCCGCGGCAGCGGAAGGCATTTGAAGCATCGCTTGACGTACAGCAAGCGCGACTCGCCCAAGCGAAACTTGATCTGGACAAGACGGTTCTCCATGCGCCGTTCGATTGTCGGCTGAGCGATGTTAACATTGAGCCGGGCCAAGTGCTTGTCGCGGGCCAGTCGCTTTTCGAAGCGCACGGCGTGGCCGCGGCCGAACTGGAAGCCCAAGTTCCGCTCGACCAACTTCGTAACTTGGTCCATCCCGATTTACGGCAGAAAGCCATCGTCGTCATGGATGTTCAAACCATCGGGACGGTTCTCGATTTCGATGCGACAGTACGGTTCCGCAGCGGCGATTTCACCGCCGAATGGGAAGGACGCGTCGCCAGGCTGCGCGAAGAGTTCGATCCGCGCACTCGAACGATCGGCCTGGTGATCGCCGTTGACAAGCCTTACGAGCAGGCGATTCCCGGAAAGCGTCCGCCGCTGGTGCAAGGGATGTACTGCGAGGCGGAACTACGGGGCGCCACGCGGCCGGGACGGGTCGTCATTCCTCGTTCGGCGCTCCACGATGGGTTTGTTTACCTGGTCGGAAGCGACCGAAGGCTTCGGCGCCATGGCGTGGAGGTCGAGTTCATCCAATCCGGATTCGCGTGCTTGCAGGCGGGGCTTTCGGGAAATGAGACGCTGGTGGTTTCGGACCCGGCGCCGGCCATCGAAGGCATGTTGATCGAGGCCGTTGTCGATGAGTCCGTCCAATCACGTCTGATTGCCGAGGCCGCCGGCGAGGGCAGCTTAAGCGTCCCCAAGACCTCGGCCGCCAGTGGAATGCCCGTCGGAAACTACTCGATAGCACCGGTCAGGTTGGGGCTGTCAAAATGATCGCCTACTTTGCCAGGCACCCGACGGCGGCCAATCTGCTGATGCTCGTCTTCCTGGCTGCCGGACTGCTGAGTGTCGGCAAGCTCCGGCGGGAGACGTTTCCCGACTTCCGTCCGACCGAGGTGGAAATTCGCGTCCTGCATCCGGGAGCGACGGCCGAGGAAGTGGAAGAGTCGGTGTGCCAGCGACTCGAGGATGCGTTGGACGGCGTACGATTCGTTGAGGAATTGCGGTCCGACGCTCGCCAGGGGCTGGGCATCGTGATCGTTCAAATGCTGCCCGGCGGCAACTACCAGGCGTTCAAGGATGAGATCGATACGGCGGTCGAAGCAATCGACGATTTCCCGTCGGGAGCGGAGCGGCCGATTATTACGCAACTGCACACGACCGATCCGGTCCTGTCGGTGCTGGTGACCGGCCCCATGCCGTCGGCCGATTTGAAGACCTATTGTGAAGATTTCAAGCGGCGCATGGAGCAGCAGCCGGACATTTCACTCGTCCGGCTTCACGGATTCTCCGATCGCCAGCTTCGCGTCGAGCTGTTCGACGAGGCATTACGGCGTTACGGCTTGAATGCGAACGAGGTTGCCGAGATCGTCCGACGTCAGAGCGTGAATCTTCCCGCCGGGACCGTCGAAGCCCGCGATACGGAAATGACTCTCCGATTCGTGGAAGAGCGGCGGTCGCCGCGGGAATTGGAAGATCTGGTCATCGTAGCCGGCGCCGGCGGGGCCGAGATTCGCCTGGGCGATTTGGGACGCATCGTCGACCGGTTCGAACACGAGGAGGATCGAGTCGAGGTCGACGGTCGGCGAGCCGGATTGCTGGACATCGAAATGACCAGAGACCAGGATGTCATCCGTCGCGCCGAAGCCGTGAAGCGGTTCGTCGGCCAAGAACGGCGGCGACATCCTCAACTGGAGTTCGAAATCACTCAGGACAACTCGACTCTTGTCGAGGGCCGGCTGAAACTGCTGGTGACCAACGGCATTCAGGGCATGGTGCTGGTCTTCCTCACCCTGTGGCTCTTCTTCAACATGCGGCTATCCTTCTGGGTAGTGATGAGTCTCCCAGTGTCGTTTCTTGGGGCCTTTTTCGCCATGCCTTACCTGGGGCTCACGTTGAACATGATGACCATGCTGGGACTGCTCCTGGCACTCGGCATTCTCATGGACGATGGCATTGTGATTGCCGAGAATATCGCCGCGCACCGCGCGCGGGGAAAGCCGGTGATGGATGCGGTGATCGATGGTATCGGCGAGGTGAAGGCGGGGGTGTTCTCATCGTTTATCACGACCGTGTGCGTGCTGGGGCCCTTGGCCCTGCTCCAGGGCGACATCGGCGCCGTGCTCGAGGTCGTTCCATTGACGCTCATTCTGGTCCTGGTGGTCAGCCTCGTCGAGGCGTACTGCATTCTGCCGGCCCATCTTGCGCACGCGATGCGCCATTACGAACCGGACAACACCAACCGGTTTCGTCGGATGTTCGACCGCTGGATCGAATGGACGCGCGAGCGAGTCGTGGGACGCGGCGTCGACGTGCTGTTGCGATGGCGATACGCGTGGATCGGCGCGGTGGCGGGGCTGTTTCTGGTTTCTCTTGGATTGGTCGCGGGTGGAGTCGTCAAGTTCCAGGCGTTTCCCGATATCGATGGCGACGTCATCGAGGCGAGGTTGATCCTACCGCAGGGCACGCCGCTTGCGCGAACCCAGGAGGTAGTCCGGCGAATTACCGACGGGCTGGACCAGGTCAATACTCGCTTTGCGCCGGCGCAGCCCGACGGACAGGATCTTGTCCGAACCGTGTACGTGCGTTTCAACCAGAATCCCGACGCGTTTGAGAATGGCCCCCACGTGGCGACCGTAACGGCCGACCTGCTTACCGCGGAAGGACGCAACGCCCAATTGGACGACGTGTTCGCCGCGTGGCGCGAGGAGGTTGGCGAGCCGCCCGATGTCGTCAGTCTGGCGTACACCGAGCCGGGGTTTGGGCCGCAGGGACGCGCCATCGAAATCCGTATTCACGGCAACGACCTCGATGAACTGAAAGCCGCCGGCATGGAGATGCGGCAGTGGCTTTCCCCCTTCGTGGGCGTGAGCAACCTGGCCGACGACTTGCGGGTTGGACGGCCCGAGTTGCGCATTCGCCTGCGCGAAGGAGCGTTCGGTCTGGGCCTCGATGCCGAAAGCATGGCCCGGCAATTGCGAGCGGCCTTCCAGGGCGTCATCGCCGACACGATCCAGGTTGGTCCCGAGTCGTACGAGATCGACGTTCGGCTCGCTCATCCGGATCGGGACAGCCTGGCCGACTTCGAACTGTTCCACTTCACCCTACGCGACGGAACGCGGGTTCCCCTCGGCGCCGTGGCGGAAGTCGAGTCGGCCCGCGGATGGTCGCGGATCGCCCGAGTCAATGGCCTGCGTACCGTCACGCTGCGCGGCGATGTCGACTCGCGGCGAACGAACACGGTCGCCCTGATCGATCGGATGCAGCGACAGCTTCTGCCGGCATTTCAGGAAAAATACCCCGATGTAACCGTCTCTTTTGAGGGCGAACCGAAGGAGGGGGCGACGACGCGTCTGTCGATTTTCCGCGGGATGCTCGTTGGATTGCTCGGCGTGTTTATCTTGCTGAGTTTCCAGTTCCGCAGCTATCTGGAACCGCTCGTTGTCATGGTGGCCATTCCGTTTGCCCTGATCGGCGTGGTGGCTGGGCACCTGATCATGGGCATCTCGCTGAGTATGCCGAGTATCCTGGGATTCGTTTCCCTGGCTGGCATTGTGGTGAACGACTCCATCCTGCTGGTGCTGTTCCTCAAGCAGCGGCGCGACGAGGGGGCCGACGTGTTGGAATCGGCCCGCCTTGCCAGCCGGCAACGGTTCCGTGCCATTGTACTTACCTCGCTAACGACCATTGCCGGGCTCCTGCCTCTACTGGCCGAGCGAAGTCTCCAGGCCCAGGTGCTGATCCCGCTGGCAACGAGCATCGCCTTCGGCCTGATGGCCTCCACCGTATTGGTGCTCCTGGTCATTCCCAGCCTGTATCTGATCCTGGCCGATTTCGGACTGGTCGAGAAGCGGGGCGGCGATGTGAGCGGTCCGGAAGTCGCGATCCGTGATTAAGACGCGAGTCAGAAAAGAAGCCCCTTTGGAGTGCGGCGGCTTGACACTGCTTTTTTTCGCAGCTTTGCTGCTTTCATGAATCGCCGCTGAACGCACCGGGCGAAAGAAAGAGGAAAAAAGAAAGAAAGTGCGAAAGCGGCGTCGAGCCGCCGCACTCCATAATCGCACGGCTATGCCCGCGACAAGTACTCGCCGCTGCGGGTGTCGACCTTGATGACTTCGCCTTCTTTGAGGTACTCGGGCACCTGGACCACGAGGCCCGTTTCGAGCGTGGCCGGCTTGGTGCGGCCGGTGGCCGAGTCGCCCTTCACGCTTGGGTCGCACTGCGTCACTTTCAACTCGACAGCAACCGGCACCTGCACGCCCACGCACTGGTCGTTGTAGATCAGCGCCGCGAGGCCTTCAAGTTCCTCGGTGATGTACATGCTCTCGTCTTCGATGTCTTCCCTGGACAACGAGTATTGCTCGTAGTTCTCTTGGTCCATGAAGATCATGTCGCTGGCGTCGGAATAGAGATACTTGGCCGGCCGGCGCTGGAAGTCGGCCTCGTCGAGCATCTCGCCACCGCGCAGGGTGATATCGACTTTCTGCTTGGTAATCAGGTTTCGAGCCCGGTATTTGTAGAATGTCGCCGCGCCCCGGGCCGAGGGGCTCTGGACCGATACCGACTCGATCATACAAGGCGCATCGTTGAAGTTGACAATGGCGCCTCGCTTGATGTCCTTCGCAATCATCGTGTTGTCTCAACTGAATATTGGATTTGGGGAAACTTGGCATGATTTATTGAACGGGCAGAAGCGACAGGCTGGAAGCCTATCCGAAGGTTGCGGTTGGGCGTGCTATCCATAGCCGCTCATCCCGAAGAACAACTGCCGTTTGAGAAAGCGGTACACCCAGTAATCCTCGGGAATCTCCTCGCCCGGTAGGTGGTGACTGGTACGTGCCTCGGAAGCGGCGATCTCGCCCAAGGCGTCGCGACCACTGTGGTCCTCCGCGCCGCTTTCACGAATGAACTGGGCCAACTCTTGCGGGTATTCCAAGATGACGCAACCGCAGGTGCGATCGCTGACGAACTTCTGAAAGTCGCGTAGGAACCGGCTCTGGTCGATCGCGTGAAAGAGGTCGCCCTCATTGTCGCGGATGTTCTCGCAGGCGAAGCTCAACGGCGGGCAGGGTTCGATGCTGCCGCCTGGGCCAATGTGGAAGCCGAGGCCCAGCGACGCGGGGCAAACCGCCTCGCCGGCCGCGTTCCAGTAGGTATCGATTAGGATAATCGGATGCTTTCGACGAAGTTCAAGCAGCCGCCGCCGCAATCGTAACATCTTGTCGCGGTCCATGCAGAACTCGAGCGATGGATTAGGCCCCATCGGCCGGAACGCATAATACCAGAGGTACATCGCGCCCCGGTCGACGAAGTACCGCACGTAGTCGTCGGCCGTCACTTCGTCGAGATTTCGGCCAGTCACGGTTGTGGCAACGCCGAACAACACCTTTGCCTTATGGAGCCGGTCGATGCCTCCGACGGCGGCCTCGAACGTCCCCTCTCCTCGCCGCGCGTCATTTTCAGCGGCAAACCCGTCGATACTGACCAGGGGGGTTACGTTACCGAACCGGCGAATTCGCTCAACATTGGCTTCATCAAGGAACATCCCATTGGTAATGATCTGGAAGTAGCAGTCCGGATGTGCCTCGATGATCTCCCAGAGTTGCGGGTAGATCATCGGCTCGCCGCCCAGAAGCGTGTAGAAGTAGGCTTTCTGTCGCTTGCCTTCCTCGATCATGCGATGGACGTCGCCCAACGGCAGATTGCGCGGCGTGCCGCGACTATGAATCCAACAGCCGTTGCATCGGAGATTGCAGGCGTCGGTCAGGGCGAGAAAGAGGAATGGCGGAAAAAGCTCACCCCGCGACTGACGATTCTGATAGGCCCGCACCGCGCGAACGCCCTTCCATACCCACAAGTGGGTCGCTTTCGCCAAGCATCGTGGCGAAACCTCCATGACCATTCGGTAAAAGAGTTGAGGAAGCATGAAACCAGTGTACCGTTGTCCGGGCTGTGATTCACGGGGGTACCCAAATCCGACCGTCTCGACGGCTGCCGGGATTATGTCTACACTGATGGACTTTCCCCGTCAGCAACGAACCTTAATACGTTACCCGTGATTGATCCCCAACGACTCCAATCGGCCTATCAGGCTGCACGGCATGATCTGCTGGCCCAGCGGTGCGAGGCCGGCTATTGGGTGGGCTGGCTGAGCAGTTCCGCACTATCGACCGCTACGGCAACCAGTGCTCTGGCACTCGTGGCAACCCACACGACCGACGACTCCCGCCGTCGGGCAGGCAAGGAACTTGTCACCCGGGGCATTGCCTGGCTTTGTCGCAACCAGAGAGATGACGGCGGCTGGGGCGATACCGACCGTAACGCGTCGAATATCGCCACAACCATGCTGGTCCGTGCCGCGTTCCATCTTGCCGGCGTGGCCGAGGCACATGGCCAGTTGCTGGCCCGGGCGGAAGGGTATATCGAGCGCCACGGTGGTACGGAGGGGTTGCGCCGTCGCTACGGCGATGACAAAACGTTTGCCGTGCCGATTCTCACCAACTGCGCCCTGGCGGGGCTGGTTCCGTGGCGCGAGGTGGCGCCGCTACCATTTGAACTGGCCGCCCTGCCGTTTTCCTTACTGCGTTTCCTGCATTTACCGGTTGTCAGCTACGCCGTGCCTGCCCTGGTGGCCATTGGCCAGGCGCGCTTCTTTCATCGGTGGCCGCGCAATCCACTAACTTGGCTTCTACGGCGATTCGCCGTATGGCCGAGTATGAAGGCGCTGGCCAACATGCAACCGGCCGGCGGTGGCTACCTCGAAGCCGCGCCTCTGACGAGTTTTGTGGTGATGAGTCTTGCTTCGACAGGACGGGCCGACCATCCGGTGACTCGCCGCGGCGCGCGTTTCTTGCTCGAGTCGGTGCGTGAAGACGGCTCCTGGCCCATCGATGCGAACTTGGCCACCTGGAACACAACTTTGGCCATTCAGGCGTTGGCGGCGGCAACTGGCGAGGTCGGTGCGCTGGGTTGCACTGACTGGTTATTGGATTGTCAGCACGATAAGCGGCATCCGTTCACCAACGCCGCGCCCGGCGGTTGGGGCTGGAGCGACGCCAAGGGCGCTGTTCCCGATGCCGACGACACGGCCGGCGCCCTGTTGGCCTTGACGGCGCTGGAGCACTCGGCGTCGCCATCGCGGCGCGAGCGAAGTCGATCGAAGGCGGTCCATGGCGTTCGATGGTTGCTCGACTTGCAGAACCAGGACGGCGGTTGGCCGACCTTCTGCCGAGGTTGGGGGCGTTTGCCGTTCGATCGTAGCGGCGCCGATCTCACGGCTCACGCGATTCGGGCCTTAGCCATCTGGGCCGGCGAGGTATCCGAGTCGCAGCGCGTTCGCGAGGCCATTGCGGCCGGGTTCGACTTCCTCTCGAAAAGGCAGCAACCGGACGGAAGCTGGGCACCGCTGTGGTTTGGTAATGAACACCATCCGGAGGAAGAGAACCCCGTTTACGGTACGGCTCGCGTGCTCTTGGCCTACCGCGACCTTGGGGCAATTGCCTCCAACGAGGCCCAACGCGCGCTACGATGGCTGTGCGCAAGTCGTTGCGCGGACGGCGGATGGGGGTGTGGATTGCCTGACCGAGGGGGCGCGAGCGTCGAGGAGACCGCCCTGGCCGTCGAAGCACTGCTGAGCGACCCGAACAGCCCGGTTGTGAGGCCGGTCTTGGAAGAAGGCTTGGCGTGGCTGGTCCGGGCTGTCGAGGAGGGGCGACACCGAACGCCAACTCCAATTGGTTTTTACTTCGCCAAACTATGGTATTATGAATGTCTGTATCCGATGATCTTCACGGTTTCGGCCTTGGGCCGCGCGGTGCGGGCATTGGAATAGCAATTCGTATCAACCAGCCGCGTTGTACTTCAATGAAGAGGCCTGCCGTGGCTAACATGGAGCCCCATCGACAGTCTCCGTCCTCCGAACTTCACGCCACCGTTTCGCCAATGAGCGAACCCGAGCGGCGGAAGTGTGTTCCGGAATCGTTCGAGTTGCGCGAGCGAATTGCCGAAACGGCGGAGCGATGGGCCGGGGCACTGGCGAAATCGCATCCACCGACGCAACGAGAGATTCGGTCCGTCGCGGAGCGGTTGCTCGATGAACTTCAACTGCCCGACGCTCATCTGGGCTGGGCCATGGTCGCGGTTGCCAGTGCGTTCTGGCACGATCAGGTTGCCGCCGTACCGTATGATCGCCGGTTGTTGCTCTTGCCTCGTTGTCTTCGTGACGAACGGCAATGCCCGGCCGAATGCGATGAACTGGGACTTGTGTGTCGCGATTGCGGCGCCTGCGTACTGAGCGGATTGCGCGCCGAAGCGCGCCGCTACGGCTATCGTGTCCTAATTGCAGAAGGATCGCCGGCGGTGATCAAACTGATCCTGGCAGGCAAGGCAGACGCCATTGTTGGCGTGGCGTGCCTCGATTCGCTCGAGAAGATGTTCGACAAGCTCGTGCGCGGCAGCGTGCCTGCCATGGCCGTGCCGCTTTTGTGCAACGGCTGCCGCCGAACGACGGTGGATGAATCGGCCGTTCACCGCCTGATTGCCGTACCGTATCGCCCAGGCAGGCAGCATACGGCGAGCTACCTGCCGCTCACGCGGTGCGCAGCCCGACTATTCGAGCCGGAAGAGTTGTATCGCGTAGCGCCGCCGCTGCGCAAGGCTCATTGGCCGACGGAGGCTGACCTTGCCGCCGCCGAGTCGGTCGATCCCATCGCATGTACTGAATGGTTGGCGTACGATTTTCTAATTGCGGGCGGGAAGTATTCGCGGCCATTCATCACGCTGGCCGTGTACGATACGTTGGCTGGCGGCTTCGCGACGTCGGCCACTGGCGCCGAAGATGCTGGTTCCGCTCAAGTGCCCGATGCCGTGAAAGCGGTTGCCCTGGCCACCGAGGCGTTTCATAAGGCGTCGCTGGTTCATGACGACGTAGAGGACGACGATGCCTTCCGGTACGGCGCGCCCACTCTGCACCGCAGGTTCGGAACGGCTACGGCCATCAATGTGGGCGACTATCTGATCGGACTTGGCTACCGGCTGGTCGCGTTGCAACATGGTGCCCTGCCGCCGGAGGTCGTGGCCGACCTGGTTGCACAGTTCGCCATGGCGCACACGCGTCTTTGCGAAGGGCAGGGGGCTGAGTTGATTTGGCGTGACAGGCGGGATAAGACAATCCAACCGCTCGATGCCCTCAAAATCTATGCCTTGAAAACGGCGCCTGCCTTCGAAGCTGCGTTGATGGCCGGCGCTCGTCTGGCGGGCCCCGTCGATGCTGTGCGCGAACCGCTTGTCCGCTACGCCCGCCAATTGGGCGTCGCCTACCAGATTGTCAACGATCTGGCCGATTGGACCGGCGACAGCGCGAACAAGATCGACCGAGCCACCGATCTCTTGGCGGGTCGCCCCACGATTCTCTGGGCCCTGGCACTGGAGAAACTGCCCGATGCGGCCCGACGCGAACTCGAAGCGATTGTCGCCGGCAACTTCAACGAGTCCGACACTATCGAGCGAGCTTCTCAACTCTACGGCGAAGCCCAGGTGTTCGACCGCGCGCGAGCCTTGCTCGAAAAGCATCATGCTCGCGCCATCGAGGCCGCCAGTCAGGTGCCACGGGAATCCCTCCGCCGTCTCCTCCACTTCCTCGCCGACGCCATCGTCGATCGAAGGAAGCTAGTTGACGGCTGACATCTGGGAGTTGGGAGTTGA
>CAZASB010000118.1:0-13479 GCA_964487655.1 uncultured Planctomycetaceae bacterium | reverse complement strand
TGCCTGCTTCTCGGCATCGTTCGCGGCACTCTTCAACAGGGCCAGCAGATCGAGGAACCGGTCTTCCGGCACGGTCCTTCCGAGAGCGACGATTGCCTCTTGACGAATTGCCGCGGAATCGGACTTGGAAAGCTGGAAGAAGAGGGCAACTGCCTCCTTCGCGCGACGTTGGCCCAATGCCTTGACCGCAGTCGCGGTGGATTGCGGCGCCTCGGCCGCCTTCACCAGGGTCGCGTTCACTTCGGCCCCTTCGAGCGAGGCCAGTGAATCGAGCGCCGCGCCGGCCGTCTCACCGTTGGCGGCCGCCAATACCGTGGGAACCGAGGAGGCATCGCCCAGCACGCCGATCGCGCCAATCGCGGCCAAGCGAACCGCCGTCGCGTCGCTTTCAAGCTTGCCGAGCACCGCTGGCAAAGCCGCTTTGTCGCCCCGATCTTTCATCGCAAGGATCAGCAGTACCTGCCGGTCAGGCGACGACTCCGCCACGAGCCGATCGACAAGGGCCTTTGTGGCCGTCTCGCCCGGCAGAACCCGCGCGACGGCGAGCCCGACTTGGAAGCAATCACGGTCAGACGATTTCAGTTGTTCAACCATCAGGTCAACTCCTTCGGCCCCGCGTGCGACAATGGCGAATTGCGTGGCCGCAACCTGGCAAGGCTTCGGCACATCCGCGCCTCGCAGCAGGTCGAACACCGCAATGGCCTCTTGTGTCTCGCCTTTCTTCAGGAGCCGCTGCCCGACGATGAGCAACCCGGAGCCGAGCGACGCCCCGCGCACAGCGTCCTTCTCGGCGCCGAACGCCTCGGTGAGCGCTCCAGCCGCGGCGGGCGTTGCGATCCATCCCAGGGCAACGGCAGCCGATGCGGCCGTGTCGGCGTCTGCATCGGCCAGGAGCTTCGCAAGCGGCGCAATGGCGACCGGGTCCTGGCGGCGTCCGATCGTTCCGATCACGCCAAGCTTCAAATCGCCTTCCAAGCCATCGATCGACTTGAGAAGGACGTCAGTAACCTTCGGACCTTCCATCTTTTGAAGCGCAAAGCGGGCATAGTGCGACCACTTCTTGTCGCCAAGGAAAACGGCCAATGTGTCCACGGCCTCGTTGCCTGCGAGGTCGCCGATCTTCTCGAAGGCGTTGGCCCGATCGACGTCGGGCGAGTCAGGCGATTGGATTGTTTTCAACAGTGCCATCGCGTCGTCGGCGCACATGGCCGCCGTGCAGAGCAGGCAAATAAAGAGGCAGGCAAGAGCGAAAATAGCACGCATATCTGATTTCCTTGTAAAGATGGTTATGTCGAAGATGCCTCGGGATACTTTCCACTGACGGACGAGGCGCAACATCGCGGCATCCGCCAATTGGATGAGCCACTAGACCTGCCACGGTTCGCGCCACGCGCGCATGCGCATCTTGTTCGCTTCGGCGTCGTCGAGGAACGTGTCGGTTGACGGATCGAACTTCAGCGGACGTCCAAGCGTGGCCATGATATACGCGGCGTGCGCGGCGACGTGCGCCTGGGCGGCGGCCAAGGCATTGGCCCGGGTGAGTTGCCGGGACTTCACACAGTCAAGGAAGTTCCTCACGTGGGTTCCCGGGTCGGTTCCCGCCATGGTAACCACGCTCAACTCGCCGCGGAGCGAGTCGGGGGCCACGCGAATCGCGCCGCTATCACCCGTTTCAATCCAGCCCTCGGTACCGATGTATTTCACACTGCACGTTCCCAAGCCCTGCCAGCCGCCGTCGCGCATGACGAGCTTTACTCCGTTGGCATACCGGCCGTAGATGACGTTCGTCTTCGGGGCCGCCATGGTCGTTCGCCAGTCGGAGTGGTAAATCCCGAAATTGTAGTTGTCGGCCCAGAGTTCGACCGGCGCCGAATCATCGGACTTGGCCGCGAACTGGCAGAGATCAATCGTGTGCGATCCCCACTCCAGCACGCCGCCACCGTGGAAGTCGGTGAACCCGCGCCATCCGCCTGCAACGTATGCCGAGTTGTATGGCCGCCATGGGCAAGGACCAAGCCAGCGGTTCCAGTCGCATTCGTCAGACGATGGTTCCGGTTCGGCGGGTAGCCAGGGGTTGTGCGTCAGTGGCGCCAGGATATTGGCGTGGACTTCCTTCAGTTCGCCGAGCTTGCCGGTATGGGCCAGGCGCGCGGCGAGTTGGAAATTCTCGATGCTGCGCCGCTGCGTGCCTGCCTGGTAGACCCGGCCATATCGGGCGATGCCGTCGGCCAGCATGCGGCTCTCTTCGATGGTCATGCTGCACGGCTTTTCGCAGTAGATATCCTTGCCGGCCTTCGCGGCCATGATCGAGGCCAGCGTGTGCCACCGGTCACCGGTGGTGATGAGCACGGCGTCGATATCATCGCGCCCCAGGATATCGTCCATCTCACGATAGAGGACGCAATCAGTGTTCCCATAATGCTTGTCCACCATCTCCTTGACTCGTTCTCGCCGACTGCGTTGCAGGTCGGCGGTGGCGACCATTTGCACGTCGTTGTTGAGCAAGAATCGCGAGAGGACGTAGGAACCTCGATTTCCGACTCCGATACCACCGAGCGTAATTCGCTCACTCGGCGCGACGGCTCCGTCCTTTCCAAGCGAGCGTCCCGCAACTAACTGCGGCGCCATGACCGCAGCGCCGGCTGCCGCGGCATATTTCAAAAGGCGACGGCGAGAAAACGATTGTGACATGGCTGTTTCCTGTTCGCAAGAGTAAGACCAGTTGGTGAATCACTATATTGTCACACACATGCTTGGATACTTGCAAGCCCGCCTGGCAGGCATAACCCATGTGCGCCAAAAGGTTGAGTTTAGCACAAATCGAGCCAGACGCAACAGTGTGCGTCCTCCTGGCAGGAGAATTGCACAGTCGAACTTCTGACCGTCTTGCGGTACGTGGAGCGAAACCCTTTGCGCGCGAACATGGTGGACGAGGCCGATGCGTGGCGGTGGTCGAGCCTCTGGCATCGTGCTCGCCGCAACCGTGCGGGCTTGGTGGACGCCGGCCCGGTGGTGCTTCCCCGGCGCTGGCTTCAGCACGTGCAAGCCCCTCAGACCGAGGCGGAGCTGACGGCGCCAAAGCGTTCGGTGGTGCGTGGTTCGCCTTTCGGCGACACCGATTGGCAACAGCGCGCCGCGAAGCAGTTAGCCCTCGAATCGACGCTTCGCCCCCGCGGCCGCCCCTGGCCTTGTGCATCAGAATTAGAGTAACGACTCCTCCCCCAGAATCCGGCGTTTTGCATCCGCCCAGTCGGAACCTCGGGGCATGGCCGAGGCCCGTTCGGCGAGTCGTCGGTCCAGTTCTGCCTTCTGAGTGGCCGTAAGCTCAAACCCGGCTTCATCCTCGACAATGCTGTCCCAGATCTGCTCGACCAGGGCCACACGATCGGGAACCGGCATTTCGCGGATCTGCGACGGCAATGTTAAATGTGCCATCTGCCAAACCTCGGAGATCATATCACTAGCCCAACCAATGCCCAACTGAAGCATAGCCGAATCCAGCGCAAACACCAAGCTCCCCCGCCGTTGGGGGTGCCATCAAGGACGATAACGCCGAGCGTGACTTCGTTTCACTCGGCGTCCGCGCCGGGTGAAACGTAATGGTCCACGCTCTGGTTAGCCCATATTTTCGTTCTACAGGGCGATCATTCGGGAAAGAAAGTCCTGCGCCGTCGCTTCATCAATCCGTGTACTGGGGCGCTCAATCAGTCTGTTGATCGCTTTCCCCTCAAACTGAGACACGCCTCTGGAGTTCCGTCCGGCCCAGTGCCGCAACAGGATCGTTGCATCGAGCAGGTCATTCTGAAACATGGAGACAAGGACTGTGTTCACGATCCGCCCAGGGTCAACCCCAACGAAATAGAACAGAAACACCGACCGGGAGGATGCAAGTTGCCCTCGAATCCGATCTCTGCATGGATATCAAAGAGCCGCCCAACGTTTTCGGTGCAGTTCTCGATGCCCTCAAATTCGCGCACGATATCCGAGCCGTTGAAACTCCCTCGAATGTTGTTCGCCCTGAGTTCCTGGGAGCTGTGGCTTATCTTCTTTAAGAAAGTCGTATTGGCGATGAGGCAGTAGTTCTTCGCGGGGGTAACGAGGCAAACGACGAAAGGGCGGTCGTCATACTTGCGCAGATTGGATAGCGACAGGACTGTATTGCCGAAGTTGCGCGAAGCTGACGCACTGAATCGGATTGCGTACTCGGCACAGTAGAAAACAGATCGGTCTCTCGTCAGGCCGAAGGTCTCTGCCACCAGCCTTGACAAATGCGCTTTGTCATTGATCCCGTCATTCTTCCGGATCAGTTGAATGAGGGCCGCAAGAGGTTCACACATTGAAGAGCTCCATCGTTTGTTCACCAGCGGTTTTCGGGGGCGATGTCTTCTGCTCGCTGAGGCTATTTCGTTCCCAAAACACGCCGTCGGAATACCCTTGAATGCTCAGGTCTGTTTTGGCTGCTTCAAGACGCTTAAGCGTCCAGCAGCAATACTCCGGGTCCTGTTCGATGCCGTAAAATCTTCGTCCGAGTTTCTTCGCCACGACCGCCGTTGTGCCGCTCCCGAGAAAGGGATCGAAGACGAGATCGCCAGGCATTGAACTCGCAAGAAGCAGTTTCGCGATCAATTTCTCCGGCTTCTGTGTTGGATGGTCGGTGTTTTCCGGCATGGACCAGAAGGGTATCGTGATGTCGGACCACAAATTCGATGGATGCGTGAGCCTGTAGTTCCCGTTGGTTGATTCATCCCAGTCCTTTGGCTTACCGTCCCCGTGCCGATAAGGCGCAATGACCTTCCGCTTGAGTTTCACGGCATCCACATTGAAGGTGTAATCGTCGTCCCGTGTGCAGAACCAGATATCTTCAGTGTTGTTTTTCCAATTTGCTTTCGCTCCGCGGCCCTTCTCGCGTTCCCATGTGATTCTGTTGCGGACATGCAGATGTCTGTCCAGAACAGGGAAGACCAACGTAGAGGTGCGCCAATCGCTGCAGACATACACGGATGCCCTTGCGCGGAGCAAGGGCGTCATGGTTGACAACATGCTGTCGAACCATGAGGCATACTCTTCGGCTTCTTGGGCCCGAAACACATGCCCATTGAAGTCCTTTGTCAGATTGTACGGCGGGTCAAGGATGAGGAGGTCAACAAAGGAATGAGGCAGCAACGGACACGCATCCCGAAAGCCCTGATTGATGACGCGGTCTGCCACGGCGTCCACGCCAACGGGATGTGACAAGTGCAGCAGCGAGGAGGACAAGGCAGACAACTCCTCCGCAGTGCAAGTCAGCGTTCTATTCCGTGGTGCTCGTGTCTTCATATTCTTCTGGGCTAACTTGGTTTTAGAATGGTCAGCGTATCGCGCTGTAGACTGCAAGCTTGCAGCCTAACGCGCAGCGGCGCCAGTCGTCGCAAGTCACAGTATAGTCTTTGGTTGCTTCATTGCCACGCTTCCCATGGCATGATAGGCTGTTTCCGCCTAGCGCTCAGCGGGACGACGCGCCAGCCCGTCCGCCGGGCTGCGGACACCGCGTCCCCCTCGGTTGAGCACGTGCGTGTAGATCATGGTCGTTTCTTCGTTCTGTGTCGCCCCCAATAAGTGGCCCCCAGAGTCCGTGACGATCAGGGATTTTCTATTCCTCCGCTGTCGGCAGCAGCCGGTACTCGAACACGTCCGGCCGGCAAGTGATGGTGACGCCTCCCTCGGTTGTCGCTATCGCTTCTCGCGAGAGCACGCTGCCGTCTTCGGCCATGGCTTCCACTACGGCAGGCGTCTTGACGGTCCACGGCAATTCACTCAGGCGAATGGCCACGTCAAACTCCGGGCGACGCTCGTCTGGGAGTATGGTCATGACCAACGATCCGGCCACGGGCCGAAGTCGAATGCCGCCGGCGGTGGTCACAGCGCCGAAGTTAACGGGGATTCGTTCCGGGTTCAGAAGCGTGAGATAGGGATCGGCCTCGGTGCCCTCGTACGGTGTCCAGACAAGGCCGGTGACTCTTTCATCCTCGCCTTCCACGCGAAGCTTGCCAAGCCGAATACGCTGGTCACCGGTGGATGGCCCCGACAACGCCAGACGTCCACCACCTACCGGGTCATAGAGCCCGACCAACAGTTCGAACTCGTCGCCCGGCTTGGCCGTGGAGGGGACGTGGCCGCGAGCGTCAGCAAGGATAAGTCCTTGCCGAGCCTTGCTCAACGGTTCGGGCTCCTGGCTGGCCTGGAAGAGGATCTCGCCCTGTTGGTCGCAGAAATGGAGGAATGGACGGTAGTTCTCGGGAATCGGATCGTCCGCTTGCCACCGCATGGCGAGCGTGAAAGCTCGTTCGTCCGTGCGGCGTAGTTCGGGGGCGCTGGGGCGAATGCGTCGCGGTCCGTCCGACACGAGACGGCCGTTCACATAAAGACTGTCGGGCGTGCGCGCCTGCTCGGAGATGATGCCGCCGCGGCGTGCGAGCGACGCCTCGACCAGGCCGCCTTCAGCCGGTACCCGCGTTAGGAACCCGTATTGCGGCAATACGTGCCCTTCTACCTCCCAGTCGGTTTCACCACGATTCACCCAGACCTGCCCGCCGTTCGACCAGCAGACTCGCTGCCGGTGCAAGTCCCCACTAACATATTCGACCGACTCGATGCGTCGGAGCGCCAACGCTTGCATCAGGTCGGCAAGGAGCCAGTGCTTTCGCACGACGTGGTAGCCAAACGGCTCGGGCACCATGCCCGGATGGCCGGTCAGCGCCTCGGTGGCCACGTAATCATCGCTGTAGATGCCGTGCAAACGGTGATCGAGGCCGGCGGCGTAGCGGGAGGCGTAGCCGGCACCGTGAAGAACAAAGCGGTCGTGATGCCCGGCGTCGAACCAGGGCGTGCGTTCGGCGTCGGCGCACGGCCAGTTCAGCACGCTCCAGGTGTAGTAGTGGCCGGGAATGGGCTCACCAATGCGTAGATGATTGGTCTGGGCCCCGTCCAGCCAACCGATAAGTTGATCGTGGCCGCTCTCGGAGATTTGCGGGGCGTTATCGCCCAGGTAGTCGCGAATCCAGGCGAACATATCGCCCCATACCTGGCGAGTGTAACGGCTGTCAACAAACCGGCCATCCGCGGTCCAATAGTTGTAGGGCGGCGCGCTCGACCATACGTCGATGAAGAAGGCGGTTGGAGCAAGCGCATCGCGAATGAGCGCGAGGTTTCGCTTCAGAAACGGCTCGATGCTGTCGGCCCGATACCGATACGATCGTGCGTCTCGACCTTCATTGAGCCACGCCTTGACCGGCTCGCCGTTCGATCGAAAAGCAATGTGCTTCTCGTAGGAGAACTCATCGGCGTCCGGGTAGAAGTCGATGTAGTTGTCGTGCAGGGCGAAGAGCGTTCCCGACTCGCGGCAGGCCGCCGCCAGATCGCGCAGTTCCTCCTCCGTGCCCAAATACGGGTTGGGAGGATAGATATCCGGCAGCCGATAGTCGTAGCCCCATCGCTGCCAGTTGTGGAAGATGACCATCGAGCCGCCCAGGCCGTAGCGGAAGGCGCGCCGCAGCGCCGCGGCAGTCTCGCCGTACCGCCCGCCCCATAAATCGAAGACGAAACGTCCCGCGGCCTTTTTCACCCCGCCGGCCGGCTCCAGGCCATTCACGTTGCGCCATGTATTCACCGCATCCCAAACGTTTGGTGCCGGCACGAAGGTGAAGGTCGGCCCGTGTGCCGCGTGAAGCGAATAGTGCCGCCGGTCGGGAGCGACCTCAAATCGGTCCGGGGCAAGATCAACGGCTTGCACTAGGGAAAGGCCCTTCTCGAAATCGGCGCCCACGAACGAGGTGGAGAGCCGATGTCCGTCGAACTGAAGCGAAAACGGTCCCGGCTCGCGCACAACATGGCCGTGTCCGGCATACACCTGGCGTGCCGTGCGGTTCCATGCCCCGACAGCCACATCTTCCAGGTAAAGGGCTCGCCAAGGCGAGGGTTCGGGTATGTTCTCCAGGTTGAATGCGGCTCGCAGCACGCCATCGCGAACCGTGAGCCGGCCGACCAGTTCAAATGGGCCGAGCGGGCTTGTGAAGAAGTGCCGCACGCGGTAGCCGTCCTCGGCATGTTCTGTCTCGATGCGGCCGAGCAGCAGCGGGGAGCGGATGTCGTCGATCCGGCCGCCCAGCACGCGCATTTCGAAGCCGTGGAAAAGCAACGACTGGTCGCTAGCGACGAATCCCACGGCCGAATCGAGCAGGCCCCGCTTGCCTGGCCAAACGCGAACCTCAAGCGGCTTGCCGCCGCACGGAATCTTGCCGAGCAGAACCGATTCGGACGACTCGGCAGGCGGGAAGGGGACTGCCTCGGGCGGCGTACCGGCGGTAAGGATCGGCTCAGCCCAGTAGGATTGGTCCCAGCCGGTGTTGTTCTTCGGCCCGGGGTGCGATTCCAATTGAAGCCGAATCGCCTTGCCGGCGAAGCGGTTTAGATCAGCTTCGCCCGTAGCGATCCAGTCCTTGGCAACGCTGTGTTGCTCGTAAACGACCTCGCCCAACTGCCCCGCAGGCGCGTCGAGCGGCGCGACGCGAACGCGAAACGTCACGCCATCGCCTTGCCCATCCGATGTAACGGCGTGCGCGAACCGAAGTGTTAGAGGCCGTGCGTTAGGCAGTTCGAGCGGATATTCAATGGCTAGGCAGCCCGACTTGCCGCCGCGCCAGGGCGGGTGAATGGCGATGACCTCGCGGCTTTGCTCGCCGAGCGATACCGAGTGAATATGCAGATGTCCGTAAGTCGCCTCATCACGCCCCTGCCAGCCAACGGGGAGCGTTCGCGTATCGGCGCCGAATACCTGAATGACAGTGCGATGTACTGGAAGCCGCCACAAGGCCAACTCGCTGTTGTCGGCAATCGTAAACGGTCGCCACGCGATCTTCCGTTCCGGCCGGGGCGGATTGGGAAACTGTGTCTCCAGAATTAAAATGGGATGGGCGGTGTGCGATTGGCCGGCGTGTTCGAAACGAACGTACGCGTGGATCGGGTAGTGCGCGTTGTAGGTTCCCTCGCCCGCGGTGACCGTGAACTTCCGCGATGCACGGCCGCCGGCCGGCACCTCGAACGGCACCGATTCCGCCGGTTTGGCCGACCAGCGGTCAACCAAACCCAATTCGATCGTTCCTCGAATTGTCCCCTCGCCTGCATTCTTCACGAGCACGCGAACCGGCAGAGGAACGCCGACTTCGGTGACAACTTCCGGCCCCTCAATCGTTACGGTAAGCGGCCCCGCCTTATCGACCGGTGGGTTGTACGCGGCGGCAAGCGTGACCAGCAGCGAGACAAGGAGAAGGGCAGACGTAACGTGACGTTTCATGGCCATCGAATCTCCTGTAAGGCGATCGGCAGGTTCGAGCTTACCTGCCGAATGTAGAACAGTTGTCCCAACTGTTCCCAAACAATTGGGACAATTGTTCTACACTGAGTATATTTCAATCTGCCGGTCGCCTAAACAAAACAACGAACAGCAACACCCCGCCATGGCACGAGTGTACAGGTCGCTGTACAATGTAGGGTTACTCGGCTCTGCGAGGACAGGTAGGGTGGGGCAAACAAGCCGCTTCTTTGGTGGGTCATCGGTCGCTAATGCCGATGTGCTTCCAAGCGACGGGCCGTAAATCAGCTCGGTTGCGGCTTGTGCGGACCCACCAGCGATTTACGCGACCTTGACCCACCCTACGTGCTCTGCGAGGTACAAACCAACGACTCGGAGAGTCGTGCCACAATCGTACCCTGTCGCGGCGCGGTTGTCCACTCGCGACAAGTCCTCGCGAGATCGGGCCCGGACGAGCAGATGTCCAATGCGCTGGGCACAGCCGTGAGTTTCCCCGCTGGGAGTCGATGGACAACCTTGCCAAGCAAATCGAAGCCGCCATGATCGCCGACCGGTTCCGGTTGCGACGGAGGCTGCGCGCGCTCGAGGAGCAGGCGGAACAGGGGCGGGACATAAAGCCGCTGTTCGGCCAACTTGCCCGACAGGTCGACGCCTCGGTTGAGCGGGCCCAACAGCGGGCGTCGGCGCGTCCGGCCATCACCTATGACGATACGCTCCCCATCGTCGTCGAACGTGAGAAAATCGCCGCGACGATTGCGGAGCATCAGGTCATCGTGGTCTGCGGCGAAACGGGTTCCGGCAAATCCACGCAATTGCCCAAGATATGTCTGGAGCTGGGCCGAGGCGTGTGCGGCATGATCGGCCATACGCAACCGCGACGCATTGCCGCTCGCGCCGTCGCCACGCGCATTGCCGAGGAACTGGGTGTTTCGCTCGGCTCGCAGGTGGGCTTCAAGGTCCGCTTTGCCGACGCCACCAATCCCGATACGCTCGTGAAGCTGATGACCGACGGCATCCTGCTAGCTGAAACGCAGAGTGATCGGTTTCTGGAGCGCTACGATACGATCATTCTTGACGAGGCACATGAGCGGTCACTGAACATCGACTTTTTGATCGGCTACCTCAAACGACTGCTGACCAAACGGCCCGACCTGAAGCTGATCATCACGTCGGCCACCATCGACGTGGAGCGATTCGCCCGGCATTTCGGCACGGAGGAAAAGACTGCCCCGATCATCTCGGTTGGCGGACGCGTGTATCCAGTCGAGCTTCGTTATCGGCCGCTACCGGCCGAAGACGATGAAGATGCCGTCGATACGGACTGGCTTACGGCTCTGAGCGACACCGTAACTGAACTCGCGCGGATCGACCATGGAGACATGCTCCTGTTCCTGCCGACTGAACACGATATCCACGAGGCGGCCAAAACGCTCCGCGGCCGGACGCTGCCCGGCGACAGCCCCACGCGGCCGAGCGAAATCCTGCCGCTCTACGCCCGGCTGCCCAACGCGGAGCAGCAGCGCATCTTCCATCCCGGCGGAAGGCGAAGGATCGTCCTGGCGACAAACGTAGCCGAGTCGTCGCTTACCGTGCCGGGCATCCGGTACGTCGTGGACCTGGGCACCGCGCGGATCAGTCGATATTCGACCCGATCGAAAACGCAGCGACTGCCCATCGAGCCCATTTCGCAGGCATCGGCCGATCAGCGGGCGGGTCGGTGTGGACGCGTCGGGCCGGGTATCTGTGTTCGGCTGTACGGCGAAGACGACTATCTACGCCGCGACCGGTTTACCTCGCCAGAAATCCAGCGGAGCAATCTCGCCTCCGTCATTCTGCAGGCGAAGATGCTGGGCCTGGGCGACGTGGCCCGGTTCCCCTTTCTGGAGCCGCCAAAATCGGCGGCGGTGCGAGACGGACTGAAGACACTGTTTGAACTGGGCGCGATCGACGAGCGCAACGAGCTGACCTCGCTGGGGCGACAGCTCGGCCGTCTGCCGGTCGATCCGCGCATCGGACGGATGATCCTCGCCGGGTCGGACGAGGGATGCCTGGCCGACGTGCTGATTATCGCCTCCGTGCTCGAACTGCGCGACCCTCGCGAACGTCCCATCGATCGGCAGGAAGCGGCCGACGCCGCCCACGCGAAGTTCGCCGACGCCAAGTCGGACTTCGTCACCTACCTGAACCTGTGGGACTTCCACGCCGAGCTGCGGCATAAGCTTTCGCGCGGCCAGCTCCGCAAGGCGTGTCGGCAGAACTTCCTTTCGGCCAACCGGATGCGGGAATGGGTCGATATTCACCGGCAGTTGCTCCGTCTGGTGCAAGAGTCCGGCCTACACGTTGGTCCGCGCCGCAATGAATACGCGCCCATCCACCGCGCGATTCTCACCGGTATGTTGACGAACGTAGCCAACCGCTCGGGCACGTTCGACTATGCAGGTACGGGAGGCGGCAAGCTACACCTATGGCCCGGTTCGGGGCTGTTCAAAACGAAGCCGAAGTGGATTGTCGGGGTCGAACTGGTCGAAACGAGCAAACGCTACCTGCGATGTTGCGCCCAGATCGATCCGGCATGGATTGAACCACTGGCCGAGCACCTGGTTCGTCGCACCTACAGCGAGCCGCATTGGGACGCCAAGAGCGGGTCGGCCATCGCCTACGAGCGGGTGACGCTTTTCGGCCTGATTATCGTGCCGCGCCGCCGGGTTGCGCTCGGGCCGGTCGATCCGCAAACGGCTCGCGAGCTGCTCATTCGCGAGGGACTCGTCGAGGGCGAACTTGCTACCCAGGCTCCATTTCTGGAGCACAACCGGCAGCTTGTCGAAGAACTCCACCGCACCCAGGAAAAGCTTCGCCGCCATGATCTGCTGCGCGGTCCCTGGGCCCAGGTAGAGTTTTACGAAGGGCGCATCCCGGATGACGTATACGACCGGACGAGGTTGAACCAGTGGCGTAAGGAGGCGGAACGCGACACGCCCCATCTCCTCTTCATGGCCTCGGAGGATTTACTGAGCGACCCCAGTGTCTCGCTCGAAGTCAACGCATTCCCAGACCAGCTTGCTACCGACGGCATGGAGCTGCCCCTGGAATACCGTTTCGAGCCGGGTACTGAGGACGATGGCCTGTGCGTGACCGCGCCGATCGAGTTGGTTGGCCGTCTGGATGCCGAGCAGCTCGAATGGCTCGTGCCCGGTTTGCTAGAGCAGAAGATCATTGCTCTGATCAAGTCCTTGCCGAAGCCCTTGAGGCGGAAGCTGGTTCCTGCCCCCGACATTGCTCGGCAAGTGGCACGGCAGATCGACTTCGGCGCCGGCAATCTGCTGAACGTACTCGCCCAGTGGCTAAGTCGGCTTGCCGGCGAGCGTATTACGGCAGCCGATTTTCAGCATGAACAGGTGCCACGCGAGCTGCAAATGGGGGTCCGCGTGGTGAACGAGGCCGGCGAGACCATTGCAGCCGGCCGAGAGTTACCAGCCCTGCGTCGCGAGCTGGGCCAGCTCGTCGCCGAACGAATCGCCACGGTGGAACACGCGGAGTTCAATCGCGACGGCCTGACCACGTGGGACTTTGACGAACTGCCTTCGTGCATTGAAGCGCCTCGCGGCGGCCTGACCATGCGATGCTATCCGAAGTTGGTCGACGAGGGCACGATGGCAGCGCTCCGGCTAGCGGATTCGGCGGAAAAGGCCGAGCGAGATAGCCAGCGCGGCGCCCTGCGCCTGTTCGCGCTCGCCGCGCGGCGCGATATTCGTTCGCAAACCGACTGGTTTCCCAAGCTGGAGGCCATGACACTCCATGCCGCAACCTTGCCGGGATTTGAACTCAAGCGAGAACTGGCCGATCTTGTTGCGTGGCGTGCCTTTCCGTCGGCGCCAGCGCCCCGCACGCGAGCCGAGTTCAAAGCTCGCGTGACCGAGGGACGAGAACGGCTGGGCCTTGCCGTGCAGGATGTGACCGGCCTGCTCCCGCCGCTTTTGGCCGCGTATCACGAAGCTCGACTCGCCACGGATGGGATTGCCACCCTCGCGCCCGGATGGCGCGAGGTCCGCACGGACATCGACCGACAAATCGCAACTCTCACCGCTCCGGGGTTTCTCACTCGCACGCCGTGGCAGTGGCTCGCGCAGTATCGC
>CAZASB010000117.1:5676-13506 GCA_964487655.1 uncultured Planctomycetaceae bacterium | reverse complement strand
AACAATTGGGACAATTGTTCTACACTGGGTATATTTCAATCTGCCGGTCGCCTTGTGCTGGCTGTCGTTGCCAACACGGCGGTTTGGTCAGCCGTGCAAAAACTGCGAATTGTGGCCGCGTTGAGTATATACACGAATGGCGTTGTCGGGGGCTTGAGGGACGATTTGTGCAGAGAGTGTCCTACCGTCTGCCGTGAAGGTTTGTTAAAATCCTGCCTGCGAAATTGCCTATTTCGTCTTGACTTGGCAACGGAGTCTGGCTACTATCTTGCGCATGTTGCGCCGTGTCCGAATGATCTTGTTGCTGACGACAGCCTTTACTGTGGCGGTGGCCTTCGCCGCGGCAGAACCGTTTGAACTCGGCCCCATCCCCGTCGCCGGGGTACTCGTGCTACGAAATGGCCAGACGGTGGCGGGGACTCTCACGCGAGCGGGCGACCACTTCTTTGTTGCATTGCCCGAAGGGGAGATTCGACTCCGCGCCGACGACGTCGAGATGGCGTGCCGCAACCTGAACGAGGCATACGCACAAAAGCGGGCGGTCATGCCGTTGGGCGACGCCCATCGACATATCGACTTGGCCGGATGGTGCATGCGGCACGGATTGCTTGGGCCTGCGGCGTCTGAATTGGCCGATGCGATGCAGGCGTCGCCTACCCATCCGATGATTCCCGTGCTGCGGCGGCGACTGGAAATGACCATGCATCCGGAGGAGGAGCTTACTAAAACGCAGGACAAGGACACGGGACCTTCACGGGACGAACTCGACGCCCTCGTACGTCGGTTGCCTGCCAGGACCGTCGAGACGTTTGCCGCTGAAGTGCAGCCGCTCCTGATGAACAATTGCACGACCGCCGGATGCCACGGGCCGGACTCGCAGCATACCTTTCGCCTGTTGCGAGTACCTCGCAATCGTCCAGGCGGTCGACGGCTTACTCAACAGAACCTCCATGCGGCGCTCCAATGGGTTGACCGCACCGCACCGGAGAACAGCAAGCTTTTAACGGTGCCCATCGAGCCGCACGGCGGCATGGATCGGCCCGTGTTTACCCAGCGCGAGATTAGCCAGATTCGACAGTTGGCCGAATGGACGACTCGGCTTCGAACACCAGACTCGCGGGAAGAGATTCCGGCCTCGGTGCTGCGATTCGAGCAGCCAATGGCGTTGACACCACCCGCCCAAGCCTCCCTCGTGCAAGAAGCCCCGTTTTCAGAGGAATCCACACCTACCGATACCTCGCCGGAGCCTCTGGAAGGGGCCTCGCGCGTGCAACGGGGCGCGCCGCTCCAGGGCTTCGTGCCGGCTGATACGTTTGATCCGGCTATCTTCAATCGACAATTCTTCGACGACCACTAGCCTCTGCATTCGCCAGAAAGCCTTGGCGCACACCCCGCCCCCTCCTTCTGTCACGCGACGGGCCGCGTTACACTCGTCGCACGCGGTGGCGCTGTAGCCGCCGATCGCTTCGGTGTCTAAACTGCAAGGATGGCTATGCCATGACCACTCCGCATGAATTGAAACTGGCCGACTACGTTCGCGATATCCCCGATTTCCCGAAGCCAGGAATTTTGTTTCGCGATATTACGCCACTGGTGGGCTCGCCGGCGGCCTTTCGTCGGGCAGTGGTTGACATGGCCAACCCGTTTCGCCAGGAGAAGATCGATGTCGTGGCGGCAGCCGAGGCGCGAGGCTTCCTCTTCGCGGCCCCGGTGGCCCTGGAATTGAACGCCTCGCTTGTCCCCATTCGCAAGCCGGGAAAGCTGCCCTCGAAAACCCTCGGGCACACGTACGACCTTGAGTATGGCTCCGATGCGCTCGAGATTCACGCCGACGCCATGAAGCCGGGCGCCAGAGTCCTTGTGGTCGACGATTTGCTGGCCACTGGCGGGACGATCGAGGCGTGTTGTAAACTCGTCGAGAAGGCCGGCGGCGTGGTCGCCGCGTGTGTCTTCCTTATCGAATTGGCGTCGCTCCACGGCGCGAACGTCATTCAGAAGTACAAGACCGTGAGCTTGATCAAGTACGATTGATCTCGGTGCCTGGTTGCCGGATAACGAGAGTCGATGCAGGCTCCCATGTTTTCCAACCGTCACAACCGCTACTCAAGCCCGGAAAAACCGATCCAACCGGTCCAGTTTCGCCGCGACGGCTTCGTCGAGAGTCCGATTGATCCCAAGAGGGAGTCGTTCAATCGGGAGCAGGGATAATGCGTATACTTGGTTTCTCGGCCGCTCTGGCCGTCGCGATCTGGCTTGCCAGCCCCGGTAGAGGTGCCTGGGGAGATGGCTGGGGGACGGCGCCACCTCAACCCCCGCGTCGGTTGGCTGGATGGCTGGGCATCACGACGCGAGTGGCGCCGCGACCGTCGCCCTTTCCCACGGGCGAGACCCAATGGTCCAACGAGCGTTCCGATACGGAACATGCAGCTTGGCACGGGCAGTGCATGGGGGTTCCTACCTATAATTGGGGATACTTCGGCGTCAAGAGCCGCGTCTATACCGTGACTCATGGCGCCTACTACGACGACTATCAAGAGTGGGGAATTCGTCGCGGCTACTAGAAATCAGTGGTTATATCCGATGAAGAAGCTGAACACTTCCTTGTCGTCGGCGTCTTCGTTCGAGATGGGGAAGGCGAAATCGAAGGCTAGCGGAGCGGGGCCCATTGCGGGAATCACGACCCGGAGCCCGAAACCCGGAGCCACCCGGTACTTGCTGTACCACTGATCGATTCTCGACTCGACGGTACCCGTATCGCAGAAGACGACTGCTCGGAGCATATCGTCGGCGGTCACGGGGAACATGTACTCCACGGAGGTGAGGAGTCGGAACTCGCCGCCAACGGCAACGCCGGTTGCCGTATCAATGGGCGAAACGCCACGGAAGTTGAAGCCGCGAAGGGTTGAAAAACCACCGGCATAGTAGTGATCGTAGATGGGCGTGTTCTCGCCCGTCCAGCCAAGTTGGGCCTTCATGCTCAGAACGTGCCGACCCGAGCCGTCCGGACGCTGGTATAGCATGAAATAACGTCGCAAATCGAGATCGACGCGTGGATAGGAGAAGGTGCCCACGACCTGCTCGAGCGCAAACTCGGCTAGGTGCCCCTCCGTAGCCAGGAATGAGCTGTCGCGAGTGTCGTGAGTGAGTGACGCGCCGAAGCCCAACAGCGTATTCTTGCCCAAGGCATCGGTCAGTGCCTGGGGCGTGGGCGAGATCGGATTGTGGATGGTCACCTTTGCCCCGCGGAACGAAAGGCTCCCGGAGAGGTTCTTCGTGAAGTGATATCCCAGTGCCGTGCGCCCGCCAACTCGCTGCTCTTGCCACTCGGTGTACTGCCGATCGTAGTAGAAGCCGCTCAACGAGAGGGAAATCTCGGTGTTCATCAGGTACGGCTCCTGGAAGCTGACCATGTAGCGCTGCACCTCGGTACCGGGCATGGCCTCGGCGCGGAATCGCTGGCCGGCGCCGCGGAACGCCGTGGCGTTACGCACTTCCTCCCAAGTGCTGGGAACGCGGAATAGGTCGAAGTTCTGCTCGTCGATCACGATATTGCCCGTGAGACCGGCGTCCGAGTTGATGCCCACGCCGAACATCAGCCGTCCGGTCTGGGTTTCAGCAACATCGACAGTCATCGGTAATTCGCGAGTCAGCGTGTCCACGTCGCCGGGGAAATCGCCGTACACCGGTCCCGGCTCCAACGGCGGGATCAGCGGCGGCGCCAACTGCCCCTGCCCGCCCGATTGTACCGGGTCCATGGAAAACTGATTCCCAAACACCGGCTGTGGCGTTGCGGCGGCCGGCACCGTGAACCCATTGGCTGGCACCGCCGAAGGCACCGAATTGACCACTCCAGGGGCCGGTGTCGCGTAACCGGGCGATGGCACGGTTCCATACTGCGTGACAGGCGGGACCGGCTGAGTATACGCCGGTTCCGGATAGACGGGACTAGCCGGCCGAGCGTGCGGGTACGCATATTCTTCTCGCGGGGCCTGTGCGGTCGGCGTCGCGCCCCAAGTCGAGGGCAGAGACGGCATGGAGCGCCCCGCGGCCGGGCTCTGGAACCTGACCGTGTGACTCTTGCCAATGTCGGATGGATTCGGTTGCCGCGACTGTTCGACGGCAGATTCGGTCGGAGCATGCCCATCGAGCAGGCGGCCCAGAAGCGTCAGGATAATCCATCGATCTCCGCGACCCGAGGGCGGCTGTTGCGCCGGGTGCGTGGCATGGGGCATCGGATCAGGGCTCTGCCCTCGGAATCCAGGCAGGCCGCTGGTGCGTCGCGGCTTCTCGGCAACGATCTCTTCGTCAAGCGCGGGCGGGCTGAAGACGATTTTCGGCACGTCGCCGGTCATCGGATCCACGGAAAACAGCCCCGAACTACGCAGCCGCCGCTCGCTATCGCGCAACTCGCGAACATCGACGATGTCGCCGGGCTTGAACGAGAGGCGATTCAAGACGGTCGTGACCTTGGTATGGGGGTACTCGCCGGCGATATTGACATCGATCCGCCCGACGCGATACCGGTCGCCCTCTTCGACTTCGTACACCAAGTCGACCTGGGCTTCGTCCTCAATATACCGGATGTTCGGCTTGACGTTGGCGAACACATATCCGATGGAACCGTACTGCTCCTGGATATTCGAGACGTCAGTCTTCATGGCAAGATCGTTGAAGTGCCGCCCCTCGCGTAGCTTGAGATCGGTGGTCAGTTCGTTCGAGTTGATGACCTCATTGCCCACGGTCGTGATACGCCGCACCTGGTACCGGGGGCCTTCGTCAATGACGAAAGTCAACACCACCCAGTTTCGGGCCACGTCATGACTCAGTTCCCGCCCTACTCGAGCGCGTAGAAAACCGAGGCCGCGGTAGTAGGCAACGAGCCGATTCACGTCTTCATCGATCAGCTCGCGATTGACCTCGCCTTTGAAGATCCAGAGGAATCCGGGTTTCGACTGGATTTGCGTTCGCAACCGGTCGTCGCCGGCAATGGTGTTGCCGACGAAATGAGTCCAAAGAATCCGATTCTTCTCGCCTTCGTTAACGAGGAAGACCACGCCGGGGTCGCCGGGCTTATCGCCCTCGACAATCTCGACTTGCGCCTTTGCATGACCACGAGTACGATAGAACTCCTCGATCTTGTGTCTCGCGTCGGTCACCATGTATGGATCGAGTGCGTCACCCACCTTCAGATTGATCTGCTTCTCAAGCAGCTTTCGCTTGATCTTCTCATTGCCAACGAACTTGATGTACTGCACGCGAGGCCGTTCAACCACCTCAAAGATGACCACGCGCCCGCCGGGGACATCGCGGTAATAGGGCTTCACGTCCACGAACAGACCGCTCCGGGTGAGCCGCCGTACGTCGTCTTCCACCAGTTCCGGTTCAAACGGACGGTCTTTGCGCGTACGAATGTGCGGGGAAATCGTACGAATGGAAAGCGACCGATTACCTGCCACGCGAACATCGACAACCATCGGGCCTTCAGGCAGGGCAGACGATTCCAACGCGACACGCGGCGGCTCGGACGACAGTTCTCCAACGGCCACGCCTGCCGTCCCGCGCAGCGTCAGCAGTGCCGCGCCAAGGACGGTCCACAGTCGAAAAGGGTGTTTGCCGTCGATGCAGCACACGGCCATCATGGCCCTTTCTCGGCGTAAGTACATGGGATGGAGAACGAGCGTCCGCCTCGGTGCCAGGGCAGCGCGGCACATGCGTCAGACCGTCCGTCATGACAAGGTCGCATAGAAATACCGCAACAGCCGTAAGCAAGCAAGGCGAGTTCGGAAGAACGCTGTGGAAATAGGCAACACGAGAGGCATGGGCAACTGTACTGGCCGGTGCTTCGGAACAGGCAAGAGGGATCGCCCCACCTGTGGTTCCAGGTCCGACAATCCGGTTGCCGAAAAGCGGGGACATTGCCACATGGGAATTGATCGCGGTCACCGGCAAGACTACCGGTGGAACATCCAGTATTCGAGCGGTCCAATCTGGGCGGAACGGAGCCAGCGTCGTTGCCGAGGAGGCATCGACTTCTGTAGTACCTCAATCAGGTCAGCCAGCACCGTCTCGTTGCTACCGTAGTAACTATGCCCCAAGAGGCTCGTGTCAACCTCGGAAACGTCAACGGTTTCCATTCCGGGCAACACCAGCAGTTCCTGTCCGGAATCGCCGGCGCGCGGATAACCATGCACGGTCTTCGAGTAGGCCAGGGCCGTGTCGTTCGACGATGCGTAGAGCGTTACTCGATCCGCCGTCTGCACGATGTACGGGGCGATGTCTTTCTTGAAGACCTCGGCGTCGATGTCAGGCGCGGTAAGGACAACCTCGCTGAAACGTGGTCGTTTATCGTCCGGCAGAAAGGAAAGGTCTCGAAGCGCCGACGTCAAAGCTCGATTGCCCATGCTGTGCGCCACGAGATGAATGCGTCGCGCTTCCGTCCGTTCGGCCACCTCGGTAAGGAACTGGCGGAGATGGGGCACCGTCCACATGACGTTCGTCTCGTCGATGGTGTATTTGAACAATCCGCCCTGGGAAGGCCAACTGAAGAAGATCGGGGCCCCATCGAATTTCAGATCGTAGGCAATTTGCGCCGTTCGACGAGCAGCGTCCTCGAATGTCACGTTGAACCCATGAACAAACACAAACGCCGACTTGGCCGCCGACTGGTTGACTCGCGTTTTCAGCCCCTCGAAGAAAGCCTGGCTCTCAAGCGGTTCGATGCCGGCTAGGATGACGTGCCGTTCAGGCGTTTCGTGGAAATCGAGACGAAAGATGGACGGCGCTTCAAGCTGTCCTACCTGGTGTATCTTGGGGATGCTCACCTCGCACACCCCATATTCCAGCGTGCCACGCTGGTTGCCATAGGCCATCTTCGTGCTCGCGGCCGGATTCTCGGCAGATTCCGCTCCGGCCGACGGCTCCGGTTGCAACCTAACCGCCAGGGTCGCGCCGGCGAATAGGAAGGTACACACGAGGCTTCCCAGCGCGGACCATTTTAGCGAAGGATTGTGACGAAGACGCAACGCCGCTCCCCCCAGGAGTAGCGTCACCACCGCCACGAACACTGTCGCAGTAATCCATCCGAGAGGAACGGATGGCTCGCTAGCCGAGTTGGCAACTGCGTTGCGATCGGTACCGTAAAACACTCGAACCACCGTGTACGGTTCGGCCAATTCGGGTTCGGAAGCCGGTGTCGCAGACGGAATGCGGTCCGACGGCGGCGCAGTCTGGGCTGCTGTCGGCGGGTCTACTACTGTCGTCGGGTCTACTGGTGGCAGTGGATCTGCTGTTGTCGGCGGGGTTAACGGTGTTGGTGCATGGGGCTTTGGAAGCCCGGGCGAAATGGGTGGAGCCACGGTATCTGGCTCTGGCACACTGCCGCCGTGAAGCGACAAACCGGGAGTCGAGAACGTGGGGTTGGGCAGCGGTGTGACCGACTCGGTGCCTGGAACGACCTCGGGAGTTGCGATCATGGGCAGTGCCATGGTCACCTCTGGAGTTGAGGCCGACATAGAAGTCTCGAATCTCATGCTATCCGGCTGGCCCTCTTTGCCCAAGACACTCTGTTCGTCACGGATCGGATTGAAATTACGTAGTGTCACGGGCGATGGGATGGCTCCGTTGGGTGACAGCAATGTTGGCACTTCCAAGGGCATTGATGCGGTCGACCGCGTCGGAAGTCGATCCGTCGGTCTGGTCGGTAGGGCTGGCTTCGGAGTTTCTTGTGGGAAACGATTCGATATCACCAGTTCGGGTATCGCGGCCTCAGGTATCGTGGCCTCGGGTATCGCGGCCTCGGGTAGCACTTGCACGGCTGTGGCGGGGGTGGAA
>CAZASB010000117.1:0-5576 GCA_964487655.1 uncultured Planctomycetaceae bacterium | reverse complement strand
GGCCTCGGGTATCGCGGCCTCGGGTAGCACTTGCACGGCTGTGGCGGGGGTGGAAGAACCGTCCCCAGCATGTGCGTTGTTCTGCTGTCCAGGCATCGAGATGGAATGACTCTCGTCCGGCTCCGACGGAGCCGCGGCGGGGATATCTGGTGTTTGGTCGTTGGCGGGAGCGAGACTTTCCTCGGAATCTCGCCGTTCCGATGCGCAACCAAGTAGTAGCAGGCAGGCAACTGCCGAAAGCAAGAGACGATAGGGTGCGTCTTTCATTTGGCGACTCCGTTTGCTTATGTGCAAAGGGGGGTGGCAAGCGGAACGTACTTTATCAAATACCGCAAGGTAACCCCACGTCAATTTCTCGCATTTTCCAAGTGGCGACGGAGGGGGGGTGAGCGGTTCAGCTTCACAGGCCATATCATAAAGGTATAATATCGAGAGAGAATGCTCAGGTGGCGACGATCGAACCCCTCACGTGGATAGTTTCCGTTAGGAATAAGCATGGGCATTTCAGAAGAACAAACGTTTTGACAGGACATCCGCGAAACGGCTCCAAACGACGGCCGCGACGCCCGCTGTAATGCGGACGCGACTGGGCACGCTGCTGGGGGCGTTGGCGGGAACACATTGTGCAGGCAAACCGATGGGAATTCGCTTCTACTGTCCCAACGGACACAAACTAAACGTCAAGTCGTTCCAGGCCGGTCGTCGCGGAATATGCCCTTTCTGCGGTGCAAAGATCATCATCCCTTTGCAAAGTACCCGAAAGAGTGGCAAGGCCGAGCGCTCTGCGCAAAGTGGGGCCGAGCGAGAGATCGTTCTACAGTCAGCCCCACCCGATCAAGCCACGACGCCTGCCCAGGAAGCCGCATCGTCGCTCGATGGCACGGCGGCAATCCCGGTCGGCCGTCCGACTACGTCGAGTGATCCTGTTCCTCAGGATCTGCCCTCCGCATCCCCGCTCGGCGCGGCATCCCGAGCGCCGGCTGCCACAACAGGGCAGGTGGGGAGTCGGCCAGTCGAGTCTTTGCAGGCACAGTTGGCCCCACAAACCGCTTCACCAGTTCTTTCTGGCAAAGACACCCCCCCCACGCTGCCGCCGGCTGTGTCTGCTGGACCGCCGGATCCGCTGACGGAAGCTGGCAACATCGTTTGGTATGTGCGTCCTCCGTCAGGTGGACAATTCGGTCCCGCAACCAGCGATGTCATGCGCACGTGGATTGGCGAGGGACGCGTCAGCGCCGATTCCCTTGTTTGGCGCGAGGGTTGGCGCGATTGGCTGGTTGCCGGCGAGGTTTTCCCGCAGCTTGGCGGTGCCAAGAACGAGTTCGGGGTCAATGTGCTCGGCGACTTGAAGGCAGGAACCACAGTCGGCGGAAGAACACATCCACCACGGTCACGTCGTCAGGAAACCATTCGGCAAGTAAGCATCATCAGCTTGTTGGTACTCGCCGTGGGTCTTTTGGTAGGCGTGTTCGCGTGGGTCGTCTTCTACTATCCCACCTAGTGACCGCAAGGGGCTTGCATGAAGGTCCAGCAATTTCTGGAACACCACGGAATCGCGTCGAACCCGTTCGCCGACGAAGATGCCCAAACGGACCTCGTTTTCAAGGCCGGATGCATCCGAAGCACCCACCATCCAACCTGGGATAAGGTGTATGGCGATCCGGTCGAGCCGGCAACCACGGTCGTTTTTGGCGAGAAGGGATCTGGAAAGACGGCCATGGGGCTGCAAATCGTACGTCACTTGGCTGATCACAACGCCGATCACCCAGACAATCAGGTCTTCGTAGTTGCCTACGACGATTTCAACCCCTTTCTGGACCGCTTTCGCGAACGATTCTCCGGGCGGAGACGCAAGCGGGTGGATCGTTTGCTGGAACAGTGGCGATTATGGGACCACATGGATGCGATTCTTTCCCTGGCCGTCACCCAGTTGGTGGACCGCTTGCTGGACGTGAAACAAACGCGGCACCCGGCTGCCCGAGACGAGCCGATGCCGGTCGATACCCTCGACGCCGGCCAAAAACGCGACCTCATGCTCTTAGCCGCTTGCTACGACCAATCGACTTCACGAAATCGCGTCGACCGGTGGCACGCACTGCGCAAGCGGCTGGGATTCCACGTCTGGCGTTCGAAGTGGGACCTCGGCATTGGTGGATTGGTTACCTTGTGCCTACTCATTTTGATTGGCGCCACGGACGGTTGGAACTGGTTGCTTACGCCGTGGCCCTATCTGGCCGTCACGGCAGGCTGGTTGCCACGGCTCTGGCGACTTTTGAAGGCACATTGGTTGGCATGGCAGGTAGTGCGTAATACACGGGTTCTCAACCACAGCACGCACTTCCTGCGAAAAGTGCTCATTCAAATGACCGCCGACCAATTAGTCGGGCAACCAATGCCCATCGAGTCTCGAAGCGACGATCGATACGAATCACTTGCAAAGCTACAATCGATTCTCCGCTCCCTACGATGCAGGGGAATCGTCGTTCTGGTCGATCGCGTGGACGAGCCTTATCTGATTAACGGCTCGACCGAGTTGATGCGAGCCCTCGTATGGCCCATGCTCGACAACAAGCTGCTGAAGCACTCTGGCATCGGAATCAAGCTGTTGCTCCCCTCCGATCTGGAGCGACTGATCGACCGCGAGGATCGAGAGTTTCACCAACGGGCGCGGCTCGACAAGCAGAATTTGATCCGTTCGCTCGACTGGACCGGCCAATCGCTTTACGACGTGGCCGCCGCGCGAGTGAAGGCGTGCGCCATCGACGGCGCCTCGCCAACTCTTACGATCCTGTTTGAGCCGGCGGTGGACCAGCGTCGACTCATGGACGCATTCGGCGCTCTTCGGGTTCCTCGTAATCTGTTCAAGTTCATGTACCGGTTGATCACAACCCACTGCAACGCTCACACGGACGAGAGTCCCGTGTGGGAGATATCTGGCGAGTCGTTTCAGTCGGTACTAGCACTGTACCAACGCGACCAAGATGCGTTCGACAGAGGTCTCGGGGCGGGCTAGGCGATTTCTCTCTTGACGCCAACCGAGTTTTTCGGCAAACTCTCCACGTGCTCGGCATGAGGGCAAGGAGTGCCGCAAGGTAGGCCGCCCAGCATACCGCGCTGATTGTGTTTCATCTGCAAACGGATGGTGTCCCTCAAGGGATTGGGATAGCTATCCCAACGCCGCTATGACCTTGGTGCGCAAAGGAGTGCTTGCTATGCGTTGCAAGATTACAACCGTGCTGATCTTGGTAGCCCTCGTAGGACTTGCCGGCTGCAGTAAGCCGGCAGCCCCAGGTTCGACTGCGGCCCAGCCACAAACGGACGAGCAAGCAACGCTAGCAGCCGCTCCTACGGCCGATACTCCCCACGGCGCGGTAACCATCTTCCTGACAGCCATGCGCGAGGGCAACGACGAGTTGGTGGCCGGCATGTTGACCGACCTTGCACGACAGAAGACCGCTGAAATGGACTATGAAGTCGCGCCGCCGGGCAGTGACTCCGCTCAATTCAGCGTTGGCCATGTAGAGCTTCTTGGCGACGACGCCGCGCGGGTTGCATGTACGTGGAGCGACCTTGACGAAGAGGGCAATCGAACCGAGCAACAAGCGTTGTGGGCGCTTCGTCGCGGGGAAGTCGGCTGGCGTATTGCAGGCGTGGCGCCCACCATCTTTCCCAACGAGCCGCCTTTGTTGCTCGACTTCGAAAACCCGGAAGAGATGATCGAGAAGCTCAAGTGGGTCGGCGACGAAATCGCTCGCCGTGAGCAGGCGGAGGTAATGGAAGCGGAAACCGGTACCCGTCTTGAAGCAAAACAGCAAGAGACCCCTCAGAGCGAGATTCGCCGCTGAGAGCCCTCCTTTCGGGCTATATCATCGGTTTCCAGCGAGACTCTCTCCACAAGTTTCCGCAAACTTCTTTCGTGTCAGGCATCGCGGCCATCCGACGTAACTGCTTGTACATCAGGTAGTTACGTTAATTCTATTGTTTTCCGCAAGCATTCGGAAATCGGATACTTGGCGCCGAAAACCTGCACGGTGAGCAGCCGTGACGTACCATTCGGTAAGCACTTGCCGTATTTTACCCAAGCCTTCTATCCGACCGAGGGCAAAAAAACCCCCGTCCCCTGTTGACATCTGGGTAATCTATGCTAACCTATCCGTTATGCTGTGCAGTCGGCAACGTTGGTAGGGTCGCCCCGAAGGGTTCGACAGGGCATCTGCCGGGTATATCCTTCCAGCCGTGTGTATAGCAAACGCATCGAAGAAGAACCCCGATTGATGCCGTTGGGATCGGGGGGAATGGGAAGACCGACGGCGCGTGTTTGAGTTTCTCAACGTTACGGTACCTGTTTAATGGAGGTTTCAGAAATGAAACGCATTTGCCTGATGAGTGTGGCGGTCCTGCTTGCCACGCTAGGAATCGTCCTGATGGGCGCGGAGAAGCAGGCACTGGCCGACGACGCTTGTGCGCCAGTCGCCTGTGCCCCCGCGGCTGACACGTGTGCCCCGGCCACGTGCGTCCCGGCCACCTGTGCCCCGAAGACCTGCCGTCCGAAGCGC
The DNA here is from genome assembly GCA_964487655.1 of uncultured Planctomycetaceae bacterium. Classification (GTDB taxonomy): domain Bacteria; phylum Planctomycetota; class Planctomycetia; order Pirellulales; family Thermoguttaceae; genus PWXP01. The sequence goes on along the minus strand of CAZASB010000117.1, from coordinate 1,020 downwards.
GTTCCGCGGACTTGTCGTCCGAAGACCTGCGCTCCGAAGACCTGCGCTCCGAAGACGTGCTGTCCAAAGCGCGCACCTCGGGCCTGCCGTCCGAAGACCTGTGCTCCGAAGACGTGCCGTCCGAAGCGCGTCCCTCGGACCTGCCGTCCGAAGACGTGCGAGCCGAAGACGTGCCGTCCCCGGACCTGCCGTCCGAAGACCTGCGAGCCGAAGACGTGCGCGCCCGCCGCTTGTGAGCCGGCTGCTTGCGAACCGGCTGCTTGTGAGCCGGCTGCTTGTGAGCCCGCCACGTGCGCTCCGAAGACGTGCTGCCCCAGCCTGATGGATCGACTTGCCGCTCGTCGGGATTGCCGCAAGGCATGCCGTTGTGCAGCTACGTGTTGCGCACCTGCTACTTGTGAGCCTGTTGCTTGTGAGCCTGCTGCTTGTGAGCCCGCTGCTTGTGAGCCTGCTGCTTGTGAGCCCGTTACGTGCGCTCCGAAGACGTGCCGTCCGAAGCGCGTTCCCCGGACCTGCCGCCCGAAGACGTGCGAGCCGAAGACGTGCCGTCCTCGGACCTGCCGTCCGAAGACTTGTGCTCCGAGGGCCTGCCGTCCGAAGCGCGTTCCCCGGACCTGCCGTCCGAAGACGTGCTGCACTCCGACCGCATGTGCCCCGGCTTGCGAAGCAGCCGAGGCCACCGAGGCTCCGGCCGCCGCTCCCGAGGCTCCGGCCCCTGAAGCAGCTCCGGCCCCTGAAGCAGCTCCGGCTCCCGAAGCTCCTGCAGCTCCGGCTCCCCCCACCACTTGAACCCACCCCCGGATGCGGACGGAGCTGCCAACGGCTCCGATCTTCGGAGTCGCGATTGCGGCCCGTCCCTAGAGTCGCGATTTGCCCTGTTATCGCGACTTGTTCGTCCGTGATGATCCGAGCCGGGTCCATTTCTGGACCCGGCTCGCTTTTTTGGCTATCTTGCTCTACCCCGAATTATTCACCACGGCTCTGCTTGGCAGCAAGGAAGGGACCGGCAGGGTGAGAGGA
>CAZASB010000116.1:0-13612 GCA_964487655.1 uncultured Planctomycetaceae bacterium | reverse complement strand
TGGGATATCGACCGGCACGCGTGCCACGGTGTACCGCGTGGGTGAACCCGACTGCTGAGACAGTCGGAACCACCCACCCTACGTTTCTGATTCATGTTTACTCCGATATAGGGTTTCGGCGACGGCGGCCTGCCAGCCCCAACAGGGCCAGCAACGCAAGGATGAACGACGACGGCTCGGGGACGTACAGCGGGAATCCCTGTGTGTATTGCCCGCTGACGAAACTGGAAAGTTCCGCGCCAAGCGTGTCGACATCCCAAATGTTGAATTCACCGATCCGGCCGGTAAACGCATCGCCTCCCGAAGCGCCATTGCGAATGTACGTGCCGATGCTGATTCCGGCAGTGCCATCGTTGAGCGCGGCAAAATTTGCAAGCGTTTGCGAGGCAACTTCCTCGCCGTTGACGAACAACAGCAGCCGATCGCCGTCCCTCGCGGCCGCTAGATGCACGAAGTCGTCTGCAACGCTCAGATCGTGCGGCGCCGCCAGGAGTTCGGAATTGGTAAAGGCGGTTGCCGTCGTATCCCAGACCGACAGGTTGATATTGTTCTCGTCGATATGCCAGAGCCACTCGGCCCCGTACTCGTCGGCTGCTCCACCCTGGCCTGCAAACGCATCGCCGTTTTGGGCCAGGGTAACCCACGTAGTCGCCCCCGGAGTCGGCAGGCGGTCGAACTGGAACCAGCCTTCGACCAGGAAGTTTTGGACGTGGGTGCTGGGCGTATCGTTGATGCGCAGATAGTCGCCTTGCCCGAAGTTCATAACGGGCGCGGGCGGCCAGCCGGTTTGCACGGTCGGCGTGCCGTGCATGACGGCGTCGTTTTCGTTCCCGCCCAGGTCGGCCCAAAGATTGGCTACCGCCGCGGTGCGACCGCCGCCATCGGCGTCGCCGGCCTTCAGTAGAATCGGGTTTCGGTTGTGAAAGTCGTAATACCGACCGCGATAGTTCTCAGCGACAATGTCCGCCGCCGGCCGCGTATCGACGGCGAGGTTGTAGAACTGGAACTCGCCGATCTGCCCGTTCAGCGGGTCGCCACCCCGGCCGCCGTTGCGGTTGTACGAGCCCAAGGTAATTCCCGCATTGCGATCGGCCACGGTGGTTGGCAAGGATGCTTGCGTTCCAATCGGCTGACCGTTGACGAACATGGTGACGTCAGAGCCTTCCTTCGCCACCGCTAGGTGAACAAACTGGTTGGGCAGGAACTGCATTCCATGCGCCATCTTGACTTCAACGTCGTTTCCAGTTCCCGCGCCGGTCGAGTATCGCAGCCACATTCGTCCACTTTGATCGTTGTACCAAAGCCATTCGGCCCCAGTGTAGTAGTCGCCGTTTTCCGCGAAGATTTGCCAGCCGCTGGCTCCCTTCACGCCGGGCAGGCGGTCGAGTTTGTACCAGCCGCTCACGAGGAAGTTCTCGGCGTGGGTGGCCGGCGTATCGGCAACGACCCCCCAGTTGCCCGAGTTGAACTGATAGGTGTATGCACGAACCGTGTTTCCGTAACCGTCCACGCCCTGTTGGAACTGCGGTGACGATCCGGACGATCCGGCCAAGGTCGCGTCGCTTTGCGTTCCACCCGAGTCGGCCCAAACCGTCGTGCCACTGGTCCGCTTGCCATCGGTCGGATTGCTGGCGCTCAACCGTAAATGCGGCGTGAAGATGGAAAGGTTATCGAAGAAACCGGTGCCTACCGCCCCGCTCCGACGGAAGCCGGCGCTTTGTAAACTTGACGGCGGGCTCGTCTCGTCAACGGTAATGGCAAAGGCGTTATTCAGCGGGTTGGTTGTATCTGTAACGGTCACGCGATATTTCTTCGTGCCCGAGTCGTCGAAGGCGCGAACTTGCATACGGTAATCCTTGTCCCACGCGGGCGTGAAGCCCATGTTCGTATTGCCCACCAACCCATCGACGCGCATCGCGCCGCCGCTGTATCCGGGATGGAAGAGAAAGCTTCGCCCCCCGAAAGACAGACCGACGTTGAACGAGCCGGCGGAAACGCCGGTTGAGGCGGCGCCTATCGTGCCTTCAATCAGATGGCCGACTCCACTGAATGGATTCACAAAGCCGGGAAGCACAAAAAGGTCGGTGGTGCTGCCGGTGTCCCGAACGGCCCACGCCTTGCCGTTGGAAACCGACCATTCCGCCCCGGCGGGTGCCGTAGCAGTAAATTCGGGATACAGGGTAGCCAAGTTCGCTGGGGAACTGGGCGTATCGAACGTTGCCACCAGGGCGTGCGCGGTGGTTGCCGTTGCTGCCCAAAGAATGGCGGAAACGCTGAACTTCCATCCGAGTGTGTTGATCATGATCGTTACCCTCACGACGGCCGAACTTCGCGGTTTTCGCACGGAACCGCCGCGTCGGCAAGTTAGCTGGCGTAAGTTCATTTATAACGACTAGTTAGCCCAATGTCAAATTACTTGATACGAAAACGGACGGAATGACGGTGATTTCGGGAGGGGGGTATCGCAAGTCGTTTGGAAACAACAGGTCAGGACGGCAGAGGGCATCTTCGATAGAGACTCCACTCAGCACATACCACCCCCAGCCGCGTGGGGGACCCGACTACTGAGACATGTAGACACGTAGGGTGGATGGTTCCGGATGTTTCAGCATCCGGGTTCATCCACGCGATTGCCAATACACCGCGCGCGGTACGCCGACCGTGGGACATCGATCGGCACATGTACCACGGTGTACCGCGTGGGTGAACCCGACTGCTGAGACAGTCGGAACCACCCACCCTACTTCTGATTCATGTTCACTTCGATGCAGGGTTTCGGCGAGGCCGGCCTGCCAGCCCCAACAGGGCCAGCAGCGCAAGGATAAACGACGATGGTTCGGGGACGAGTAGGAACTCGCCTGGGCTGAGCGCGCCGAGCACGACGCGAGAGTCGTAGAGCAAGCCCTGGAACAGTTCGCTGCCGACCGGGTGGCGGCCGAGACCGATGCCGCGAGTTTGCAAATAATCGGCGCTCTCGGATCCAGAAAGCGTGAACGGCGTGTCGACGCCCATTTGCCGGCCGTCAAAGAAAAAGCGGGCAACCGCGTTTAGATTGCCGCTGCCATCCAAATCGTTGCCGAGTGAATCGACCACGGCGGCAACGTGATGCCATTGGCCGAGTGGCAAGACAGCCGTCCCGGTTCCACGGTTGAACTCAACCGTGTCGGAATCGCCCGTCGCATCGGAACTGGGGCGCAGTTGGAGCCGGTATAAGCCGGCAATGTCGATGATCTTCTCCAAACCCGTTGAGCCCGAGTCGGCAAGCCGATACACCCATGTTTCCATGGTAAAGCCGCCGGCGTCCGCAATCGCGGCGTTGTTTACCAGGTTGACGGCGCTGGTTGCAATTCCGCCGGCTGACGTGTTGACCGACCGATCTCCCATGCCTTTCGGCAAGCCGCCGGGCAGCAGCGACGTGGAGAAACCGTTGGGCCAGGGCGTATTGGTCGAGTAGGCCGTGCCTCCAGAGGCCGTCGCGGGGTGACTCGCGCCGGAATCGTCCGGAATGGTCGGCAGCGGCTCGCTAGAGTCGTAGTCGTAGCGGAAGACGGTCTGCTTTGGCGTGGGTATGCCGGAGTTCATGTACGACGCAATCTGTGCCTGAGTCAGAGTACCACTGAACGCAGCCACCTCGTCAATCCGACCATTGAAGGTTTCGCTGCTGCTATTTCCGCCGATATAGGAGGAGCCCGTCTTGGCAGTACCCATGCTGGTATGTGTATCCGTGCCAACCGCGATGCCGTTGACATAGAAGGTGGCGTCGTAGTTCGTATCGAATACGGCGGCCACATGGCTCCATGTGTTTGCCGGTAGCACGCCGACATTGCCGCGGTAATCTTTCACGCCGTAGGTCGTGAAGCGCAACCGGCCTTGTCCGCCGGACACGCCGCCATCGATGCCAAAGCCCCAGGTAGAGTTGGCCATCACGCGCTGGTTCACGTTGACCACGTCAGGGTTGATCCATGCGAGAACGGAGAAACCATTGGACAAGTCGTGCAGCGCGTTGTCCAAGTCGCTCAGCGCCATGGTTGCGGTGGCGCCTGCAAAATCGGTGGCCAGACCAAAGCCCGAGGGACCATAAACGTTGGGGTTCAACGCCGCGCCATACGTACCGATTCGTCCGTTCACGGAAGAATCGACCGCTTTCTGCCCAATCTGGTTTTCCTCCATCTTCCAGTGCCCCAGCAACACGGCCGCCTCCGACTCGACCACGGCGCCGAACAGAAACGCGAAAGCCAACACAAAACCAAAGCGAGGTGTCATAGTGCAGCACATGGAAGCTCTCCTGCGATGGCGGAACGTAAACGGCCGGTGGGAATGGAACCGCCACCGTGTATGGACACACGCCGCGAGCAGCGGCCAGTTCCCCACCAAGTTTCCATTTTACCAACAATTCCGGAAATTACAAGCGCATGACCACCCCGAAAAACAGACACCCCACTTTTGGCGGCCAGGCTAGAGAGGCCCTCCGGCTTGGGCAGACGCAGAAAACCTTCAGCCGCATAGGGTCTGGTTCCAAGCACGTAGGGTGGATGGTTCCAAGCACGTAGGGTGGATGGTTCCGGATGTTTCAGCATCCGGGTTCATCCACGCGCTTTCCGATACGCCGCGCGAGGCACGTCGGCCGTGGGATATCGACCGGCACGCGTGCCACGGTGTACCGCGTGGGTGAACCCGACTGCCGAGACAGTCGGAACCACCCACCCTACAACTCGCACCAAGTCGATGTCCGGTACACGACGGAATAGGCCGCGGACGATGTCACCCTGCAAGTCGGCATCAGTGGCCAGTCGAAGCATCGGCGTTCTCCCGATCCCTGCGGCACTAGAAGTCGAACTGGGCGCGCATGGTCACCGCGTTCATATCACTCTGGCCGGCTGGTGTCGCCTGCGTCGCATCGCAATCAGCGTGAATGAAGTTGGCCATCAGGCGCGAGTAGGGCGTCAGGTGCCAGTTCACGCCGAAGGTATGACAGCCGACGCGGCCTCCGTTCACCGAGGCGTCCACCAAGTCGAGGTAGCCGTAACGATAAGCTACCTGCCAGGCACCCTTGCCCATGCAAATGTTGCCATTCTCGTCGCGAACGCGAAAGAAGTTTTCAAACGGCTTCACGCGGGCGAAACGGCCACTAGCACGATCGTATGCCCGGTGCTCGCCGGTGAGCCAGTAGCTCATCTCGACGTACGCGGTATCGAAGTCGGGGTCGGCGGACATGGTGCGTTTGACAATGGCCTTGGCATACTCGGACTGAATGGAGAAGGGACCATACACCAGAGCCAACTCGACCCCGCCGAGGTGCCAGTTTGTGGCATCCGCCATATTAAGCGTATCGACGACTCGGTTGCTGAAACTGTTATCGGGCCGCTGACGGAAGCGGAGGCCGTTCGCGTCTACATCGCGATAGCTGTAGTATCCACCCACGTGCAGTAGCCCCCGTCCATTGGTCGCCTCGTCGTACCAAGGCAGCCAAGTGCCGCGCATCGTCATGGAGTTGCCCCCTTGCTGATTGTTCGTCAGCACGGGCGTGTCTTCCACCTCGCGAAACATACCGATCGCGAAGGTGGCATTCTCCATCTCGCTTATCCCCGCTACTTGCACGCCGACATTACGTGCCGGCATAAAAGCGTTTAGAACACTTCGTTCCATGAACGTCATGTGCAGGTTGGCTGTCATCTCCTCCAGGCCGGCCGGTTCCTTGAAGTGGCCAATCCTGATGGTTTGCAGCAACGGCAGATCGGTCATTTCCAAGTAGACGTCCTTGAAAGAGGTCTGTTGGAATACGCTGTTGTCGATCGTGTCGGTCGCGGCGAAGTCCATTTCGACCTTCCATTTGAACACGTCAAACATTTCGCCCTGGCCTCCAAGTCGCACCCACCGGAACTTCGTGCCGTTCTCGGTGTTGGTGAACTGCTGTTTGTTCAGCACGTCTTGATCGAACAGGGCCGTATCAACAATTGCACGTCCGAAGAACGTGACCTTCGGCTTGCTGGCGGCCTTCTTCTTATCCGCCGCTTCCTTGTCCTTGATCTTCTTCAGCGCGTCTTCAAGTTCGGCAACGCGGTCGGCCAACGAGGCGTCCTCGGCCGTGAAGGTACTATGAACCGGATGATAACTCGGACTCGACGTTTGGTGGCTTTGTGCCGCGTACAACGAGTCGGCCGTCATTGCGTAAGCCGGATCCGCAGGCAGCATGGACTGCTGGGCGATCGCCGCCGCCGACAGACCGACAACGATCAAGATGGCCAGCGTACGTGCGAGCCAGGCAAGAGAACGTCCATGCATTTGCCTTCTCCATTTAACCGGAAACTAACGTGGACCTCTCCATGTCTTTCAATTTTCACCTTTTTGCCGGACAATGGCATCATGGGCAAGTGCCGCATGGAGCACATGCGAGCTGGCAGAAGGGAAACGGCGGTCCACGCAGTCCGAGTCTATCCGCATTGTTCATGCCAGTCGTGGTATCGGACAAACCGATACCAGCGGCATCACAGGAATAAGCTTCGGACGGCAGACACTCAAAACTGAGTTAGAGCTCGAGCATTGATTTAGGCGTGAAACGATTAGCCTCCCTGTAACCAACACATCCACTACAGGCCATAGCTCTTGCCATCCGAACACTCCCGCGCGGTCCAGGCGCTCTTATCCCAGTCGCTACGGTCGTTATAGGCCACATTGCTTCACTCCGCGCCGCTGAGGCCGGGGTGGCATGCGTTAGGAAGAAACCGACCAATGGCCAGAGTTGCTGATCCTCGTAGGTGGTTCTTGGAAAATGAACGCTTGCAGAATGAGAGATAGGCAAGCAAACGTTCGTCGTCGCCGCAATCCTCAAGGTTTCACTCGCAGCTCAGCGAGTACCACCAGAAGATCGTCGGGCAATGGCGCCTCGATGGTCATGGACGCCCCACTGGCCGGGTGCAGAAAAGAAATCCTGCGAGCATGGAGCGCGTGGCGGTCGAGCAATAGCGTGTTGTCGTCTGGGCATCCGCGGATTTCGCCGCGGGTAATCTGTGAGCGTCCTCCGTACTGGCGATCGCACAAGACGGGGAAGCCTGCATGGCAGAGATGCACGCGGATCTGGTGGGTGCGGCCTGTTTTCGGAAGAACCCGCAAGGCGGCAAACCCCTTGAAGCGTTCGAGGACCTCGAAGAATGTTTGCGAGGGGCGGCCCACGTTCGGTTCGGTCCGAATGGCCATCTTCTCCCGCGTGTGCGGATGCGGACCGATGGGCCGGTCAATCTGGTCGCGGTCTCGTTGCGGTACACCGGCCACGATGGCGAAATACTCTTTCTGAATGGACCGCTCGGCGAATTGGGCGGCCAGGCGGGCGTGGGCCTGATCTGAGCGGGCAACCAGAAGGACGCCGCTGGTATCACGATCCAGCCGATGAACGATTCCAGGCCTCGTGGGGCCACCAGCCCCGCTCAGCGTGGGACCAAAATGGAACTGCAGCGCGCTGGTAAGGGTTCCCGTCCAATGCCCCCGCGCCGGATGCACGACCATGCCAGGCGGCTTGTTAACCGCCACAAGATCCTCATCCTCGTAGAGAACGACGATCGGGATATTCTCGGGTGTGGGCGCTTCGCGAGGAAGCTCGGGGAGGACGATGGATACGCGCTGGCCGGGCTTCAGGCGATAGGCCGGTTTCCCCCCTCGGCCATCGACCTCGACGCCGCCGGCCGTAATGGCACGTCGCAGGTGAACGCGACTATAATCGGGGAAATGGCTGGCCAGGAATACGTCAAGCCGAACTCCAGCTGCGTCCTCGCCAGCGACGAGTTCAACAGGAACGTCAGACGAAAGGGATGACGACATGGAAGCGATCCGGCAACTTAGGGCACCGGTTCGGCAGGCGTCACTTCAGCGTCGGGCTCCCCCGGTTCGCCGGGTGGCGTAACGGGAATGGCCTCGCCGACGCCATCATCGAGGCCGAAGTTGGTCTTCGGGGTGAACACGGGACCGTCCGGCAGGGAATCGAGATCGAACTGGGGACGCGATGCCGGAAAATCGGGCAAGTCGGGCGTCGCCGGCTTCGGCTCCCACTTGGCGAACCTATCCGCCAATTCGCGCACCAATCTCTGATCGAGGGCCGTCAACCGCGACTTCGCCACTTCGGCATAGGGTCCGTTCGGCCAACGATCGACGACTTCCTTATAGCGGGGAACCGCCTTTTCGAGGTCAATTTGTGCCTCGTATGCCCTGGCCAGCCCAAACGTGGCTCGTTCGACAAGCGCCGTCTCGCGCGACTGCTCCAGGACAGGCAAGTACAGATCGACCGCCTTGCGGAGTTCCTGCATGGCGCTGGGTTTGTCGGTAAATAGGGAATTGCACCCGAAAGCGAGTCGTTGGTCGGCAGCCGCCACGGCCGCCCAATAGGCCACGGGGCTCCCGGCGTGGCGTCCGACCACCTCTTCCAGGTCCAAGGGTCCGCCCGTCTGCAGTGCGTGGAAGTACTCTTCCCAGGCATTCGCGGTCTGTCTCTGGGCCATATTCCGCCAGACAAAACCCACCACAAGAAGGGCTACAACGAGGACCATGCCCCCCAGAATCGCGTTCTGGTAGGGCTTGATCTTCGCCATGGTATCGGCAAGCCAATCGGCAAGCAGGTTTTGTTCCAGTTCGTGACGACGCTCACTCTTCATGGCTTACGTTCCTCAACGAAGACAGACTACTCCCATACGCAGAGAGGACACCCCCACCCGCGACTAAGTTTCAAACCTTTGAGTATACGTCGATTGTGGGAGATTGGTCAAGGTCGCGTAATCCTTTATTCCTCGGGGCAAGGGCGCGACTGGTCAAGCTCGTCGGCCCAAAGTACGATAACTCCCATTTGTGACGCCCGCGACTGATGAACCGACTGGCCCCGACCGATGAAGCTCAACGCACCGCAGCAGGAAGCTGTCGATACACTGGCTGGCCCTCTTCTAGTTCTGGCGGGGGCTGGAACCGGCAAGACCAGGGTGGTTACCCACCGCATCGCCCGACTCATCCAAAGCGGGATTCGGCCAAACCGCATCTTGGCCGTTACGTTTACCAACAAGGCGGCCGACGAGATGCTTGACCGGGCATCGGCCATGCTGAAGAAGAAGAACCCGGAACAGCCCGAGATATCGACCTTCCACTCATTATGCGTTCGCGTATTACGGCGGCACATAACCCATTTGGGTTATCCCGCTCAGTTCGCCATCTACGACCGGGGCGATCAGGAAAGCATTGCCCGGGCGGCACTCCGAGAGATTCGAGTGCCCGAGGGGGCTTTGCGGCCCGGCGAGTTGCTCTTCTACATCAGCCGATGGAAGACCGTCGGGACGGCTCCGCCCGATGCCGCCGCGACCGCCGCCACTGATAAAGAACACCTGGCTTCCGCCGCGTTCCGTCGATATCAGGCTGCGCTACGGGCGGCGGGAGCCGTCGACTTTGACGACCTACTGCTGCTGACCGATGAGCTTTTCCGCCAGTTTTCCGAGGTTCGCCAGGCCGAGACCGGCCGCTTCGACCATGTGCTGGTCGACGAGTACCAGGACACCAACGCGGTTCAGTACCGAATTGTGAAGGCATTGGCCGGGCAACATCGCAATCTCTGCGTCGTGGGCGATGACGATCAATCCATCTACGGCTGGCGAGGCGCTGAGGTCCGGCACATCCTCCGCTTCAAACGCGACTGGCCCGAGGCAAAGGTCGTCCGCCTCGAAACCAATTATCGATCCACTCGCGAGATTCTCGACTGGGCCAACCGGCTCATTGTCTTCAATCGTGTTCGACACGAAAAGACGCTTCGCGCCGTGGCGAATGGCGAACCACCACATGTTCTCCAGCTCCAGAACGAAACGGACGAGGCCGAGCAGGTGGTTGGCGAGATCGTCCAGCGAATTCGCGACGAGAAGCGACATCCTCGCGACTTCGCCATCCTTTTCCGTACCAACGAGCAGCCACGGGCATTTGAAAGCGAGTTGCGCCGCGCTCAGGTGCCGTATGTGTTGCTGGGCGGCATGTCGTTTTTCGACCGCAAGGAAGTGCGGGACGTCTTGGCCTATCTGAAGCTCCTGGCTAATCCGCGGGATGAGGTCTCGCTGCTGCGAATTATCAATACACCGCCGCGGGGGCTCGGGCCGACCATAGTCCGGCGGCTCGTCGAGGAGGCCGTGCGGCGGAGCAAGACCGTCTGGGAACTCCTGCCCCACGCGGAGGAACACGTTGCCCTGACGCCCACGGCGCGGGCAGGCATCCAACGGTTCCGCGATCTGCTCGACGGATTGACGCGCCGCGTCAAGACCGAGCCTCTCGCCTCCATCGCGCGGGAACTCATTTCCGAGGTGGGATATTACGACGAACTCGTCCGTCAGTACACCAATCCCGACGAACAACAGACGCGCTGGGCATCGGTTGAAGAAGTCGTCAATGCCATCGGCGCCTATCAACGGCGTGCAAAGAAACCATCGATGGCCGGTTTCCTTCGCGACATTGCCCTGAGTGGCCCGGACGAAGGTCGCCAGAAGGAATCGAAGCTGAAACGCGACGCCGTCATGCTTATGACCCTGCACGCAGCCAAGGGGCTTGAATTCCCGGAGGTCTACATGGTCGGCATGGAAGAGAACCTCCTACCGCACCACCGGGCGGCAGCGGAGGGGGGAACTGGCGTTGACGAAGAGCGCCGGCTTTGCTACGTGGGCGTGACACGCGCCCAGCGCCGGCTGACCCTGTCGCTTGCCTTGACCCGCATGAAGTGGGGCAAGCCTCGCCCCACGCACCCCAGCCGCTTCCTCTATGAGTTGGCCGGCCAAGCCGACAACCCCGCCTATGCCGTCGCGATGCGTGGAGGGAAGAAGGGATAAAGGATAGCAAATGTGATTCTCACGAAACTCAAGGAAAGCCGAGAGAAATTGGCAAGCCAAGGGGTCGATCTCATGCACCCGCTCGATGGTCGGCACGGCTTGGTGCGCCGAGACCAAGAAGGCCCGTGGCCTCGGCAACGATTTGAGAGAACGGCTGAAAGAACCGCTGCGTCCGGCGTCAGCGGCCATCGTCGTTCACGGCGAGTCGACGGGTTTTGCGCTATCACCCTCCGAACATTCGATGTACACGTTGCCCTCCGGCTTCGCCCCATCCCACAGTACCTTCTGGTCTTCCGGGACGATTCGGGCGCAATGTTCAAAAATATTACGGCAGTAGAGATTGTGGGGCGTGCGCCCGAGCGGATCGGCGGCCAAAGAAAGCGCTGTGGCCTCGGGCTCGTCAAAGCCCACTACATGGTTGCCAATCAGATTGAACCGACCTCCTACCTCGATTGCTGCTTTCACGCCTGCGACATTGCCGCGTGCGATGACATTGCCTCGCAACAGCGACGACTCGCTTCCGTAGCAGTCCAATACGATCGGTTTCGCGCAGTCGGTGATCATGTTGTCGTGGATGTTCCAGTTGGCCCCGCCGGGAGGAAACATTTCAAACATGTCACCCGTCTTCAACTCGCGTGGCTCGCGCAAGGTGAACTGGCACGTCTCCGGGTCGAACTGTTCGATTACCGAAGTACCGTCGGGCGTCTCGTTCTTAAGCCATACGACGTTCCAGCCACGATACCGGTGTGACTTCCGGTGCATCAGCGGCGGCAAGTTTCTCCAGGATCCGCGGAGAAACGTCTTTGCGTCCAGCGTCTCGCCCACCTTCCCGCCCATGCGCTCAGCCGATATGGCAGTGCCACAGCTTCGGAAGAGGTTGTCATGGATGGTGAGGTTCAACGCATCATCACGCACGCAAAGTCCGGTGAGCAATGGATCGTGGTCGCCTCGCACGTAGATTTGGTTGTTGGTCACCATTACGTCCGAAGCCGTGACGTTGATCGCGGTCCTTGCGCGAGGTTCTTCGCCAATAGCCGTCATATCGCAGATATTTCCAGTAATCAGAGCCGTGGAGGCGGGCAGATCGGTCGAACCGGTATCTCCGGAAATATGGACAGCCGAGGAGTTGAAGTTCACGAACAGATTGTTGCGCACAATCACTTGCGTGGCGCATGCGGCTGCCCGAATCATGCAGCCGCCATAGGGGCAGGCACTCTCGAAAACGTTGTCCGCGATGATATGTTGGCCGGAACCGAGCTGTTCATACGTTTCCGAGCGGCTGCGGATATTGCCCATTGCCACGGTGCCGCCATTTCGCACGTAGTTGCCAATGAACCGCACGAAGCGCGACGCGCCCTCCCAGGTACACCCGCCCACGTCGCGAACGCGGCAAAAAAGGATGCTGGTGTTCTCGGCCATGTCGTTGTTGTTGAACGCATTCCGCGCGCAATCCTCAACCGAGCATCGAAGGTACGTAATGGCCTTGGTGTACTGTGTGGGCTCGTGGGTTCCCGAACGACTACGACCACTGGAGTAGAAGCACTCGGCGGACATCTTACGGGCATGGCAATTCTCAACAAAGACTCGCTCGGTATTGGATATTCCGACCGCATTGCACCTCTTGAAATAGAAGCCCCAGACACTCGTGCCACCGCGGGTGCGCATGACCCCGGCTTGGTCGCGGTCCTCAAAGCCCGAGTGCCCGACCATGCTCATGCTGCGCAAGGTAACCTCGATGCCGTCTCGAAGGCTGAAGCACGCGCCTTCGCCCTCGCCGATGTCGAGCACCGTATCGACCGCATTGGCGCCCTCGATGACGATTGCTGTCGCATTATTCACGGCGAGCGTTCCGGAAAGGCAGTAGTTCCCGATCGGAATGTAGACGTTTTTCTTTTCGGCAATCGCGCGATCGATGGCCGCCTGCATCGCGCTGGTATCGTTGTGCCGGACGACGGCGTCGGAAACGACCCGATTGGCCGGATCGCGGAGCGTCAGCACGTTGCCCTCGATCTTTTCGATGGAGGTGACCAACTGGTCTCGCGCCGAGATGATCGCCGTGTATCCATCCTGCCAGTCGAATTGGTGGAATCGGACTTCCGTACCGCTGCTCAACGGTTGCCACTCGTAGGTGATTGGAACATCCTCGTGCCACGTGCGACCGAAATCGTCGGTCCACCGAAAGATCGTTGGATGTGCCGGAGCGACGTCCAGCATATACACAACCCAACTGCCCCCGGTTCCGTCGTATCCTCGGACCTCGACTTCGTCTTCCAAGGGACGATTGGCCGCACGCTTGGCACGCGGGCCAAACAGCGATTTGCGGTTGTAGTGGATATTGCACTTCGAGATCATCACTCCCTGGCCGACCTGGAAATCGCCCACGTCGGCCACGGTCACCTGGTTCGAGCTGACGGCCGTTGCGGCGGTAGTCTCGAACTTCGAACCCGACGCGCCGAAGTCACGTACGTTGAGCCAGTTGGTTTGGGGCTGACCGTGGGCGTTGGCACAGCAGGCCGCCACGCCCAACATTACCGTAAGGCTTCCCCATCGTTTCGCCGAACACGTATTGCACTGTCTCATGGAAGGATGCTCCTTAGGGCCCGCGAATGAAAACCTGGCCGCTTGATTTCGGAGAGTCACGATGGGCATCCTAGTCGGGGCTAATCGGATTGTCAACGTTTGAACTATGTCCACGAACGTTCCGCCACGGTCACGCCTACCGTGGAATCTGGCTCTTCCGTTTCTGGGTGCAAGTCCGTGGTGAAAAGACGTAGGGTGGATGG
>CAZASB010000115.1:0-13681 GCA_964487655.1 uncultured Planctomycetaceae bacterium | reverse complement strand
GAAGTACTTCGCCACGGCCAGCCTAACTTGCGTAAAATTGCCCCACCTCGATCGCGTAGCGGGACGCTCGCCTGACGAGTCTACCGCTTGGTGGGCGTCGAGGGGCGCCAGGCAGTGGTGACGCCGCGACGCGGTGGATCGCTGTCCAGTCGGGCCACGCCGCCGACGTTACCCATGGATGTCGTTGTCAATGCAGGCAGCGGCACCGGCGCCAACGCGCCGGTGGAGCCGTACTGGCCGGAAGACGACAGCGTGGGCGAAGTTAAGGTGGGAACGCCGGAGTTGCCGATGGCGACCCGGCTGACAATTTCCTCGGGCACCGTGCGTTGAACCGTCACGGCCCTGGTGGTCGCTTGTGTTTGCGGTACCCAGCGGGTCACCGAAACCGGTGCTTGGACGGTCTCCGTCCGGCTTTCCCAGCGGGTGCGCGTTGTGGGGCGGTACACGAGATACGGCTCGATGAATGGGTTCCACCGTCCCTTCCAGACGGCTTCGCAACCATGTTCCGTAACGGGGGACCACCAGGTCCGCGTGGTCTCTCGCGTTTCGGTCGATTGTTCCTGCCGGTAGACGGTTTGCGTTGCAGGTTGCATTTCCGTCTGATACACCGGGCGTTGAACTACCTGCCGCGTCTCGCGGTAGGTGACGCCATTCTGCTCGTAGTAGCGAACTTCGTTGGCAAAGGCGTCGCGCGTTACCGCCGCGCCCAGCAACGCCAAGATAAGGATAAATCGTGTTGCTTGCATTCCTTTGCTCCAACAAGGCCGGGCGGACCATGCCCGCCAAAGACGCCATGCTCGGCAACTCGTCCAGCAGGCATGGCTTGCCCCACGGTCCTGGCGACTCCTCTTCTGCAATCGGAATAATCGACGCCAAACCTTCAGGAAACGGCGCCAATGCGAGACGGGGCAAAATGGAGAAACCAGGAAAGGAACTGGTCTACTGCAATCTGGGCGCGTCGGCGAGCGCCTTCTCCAGTGCTTCCACGCGGCGTTCCAGTTCGGCAATCCGTGCGCGAAGCAGTTCCATTTCGTCGGAATCGGTACTTAGAGCCGATTTGGGACCGGCGGGATCGACTTCCGGAGATGGCATTTCCGGCCCAGGGGAGGACGACGGAGCGGGGGGCGCGACCGGCGGCATCTCAATGGGCGCGGGTGGCACAGCCTCCGGCTGCGACGATGCCGGCCGTGTGGCCGCAATACCCGGATCGGCCATCGGATCCGGCAGCGGCACGGCTTCCGGCAGCGGCAACGACACATCCGCGGGTGACTCGCGACGCCCTAGGATGACGTCGATTTTCTCGGTATTGCCCTCGCGGAACACATCGAGCGCCACGCGACTCCCCTCTGGGAAAACGGCCATGATATCGGCCAGATCCTCGGTTTGCCGTACCCGAACGCCGGCCACTCCGGTAATTAGATCGTCCTCGCGCAGTCCGGCCAAATTGGCGGGGCCGCCGGGCCGAACGTCGAGCACGCGCACCCCCCGGCCGCGGTCTTCGCGGTCGTCCACTACCGCGCCCAGGTAGCCGGGAGAGCGTTGCGATGGAGCGGCAGCCCCTTGCGCGGCGGAATCTTCGGCCACGCGTTGGCGAATCTCGCTTTCCAGCCGCTTCAGGATCGATTGGCCCTCGGCCTCCGATCCCGACCAAATAAACCCAGTCAGCGACAGGCATGTCGCCACGGCCACGGAAGCAATGGACCGATTCATTTTCCGTCTCCACGCACGGGGTAATAGGGAGCCCTAACACGATTTATCGGTAACCGTTCGCGAGAGACTCCTTCTCGATTATTATACGACAGGCCCAGGGTTGCGGGCATGGAAGTCCAACTGGCTCTCGCACCAAAGGGCCACGGCCAGCAACTTGTCTTCGGCATGACCAGGCCCGACAAGCTGGATTCCGGCCGGCATTCCGTCGCCGGCCAGACCGCACGGGAGCGCAACCACTGGCAGGCCGGCGCAACTGAATGGCGCCTGGAACAGGTTGCTGCCCGTGGTTTCGATCGCGGGCGGCGCTGTCGTATCGATCGACGGGGCGATTAGCGCATCGCACTCGCTGAGCAACTCGGCCACGCGCGGGATGTACTGTCGTTGCCAGGCCAGTGCGCCCGCGTAATCGACTCCTGTAATCGTCAGGCCCTCGTCCAACAGCGAGGTGATCAGCGGCCCGTACTGCGCTCGATGAGCCGCGAACGACCAGCGGTGATACGCCGCAGCCTCGACGGCCATGATCTGCCGATGTCGGGCCTGAACATGCTCAAGTGGTTCGGGAAACTCGACCGAAACAACCGTCGCGCCGGCCGTACGAAGCTCGCCCATCGCCGTTTCCATCGCGTTGCGGATCGTCGCGTTGGCGTGCTCAGCGAACCCATCGATCCAGCCCAGCCGGGGCGGTCGCGCAAGGTGACATGCCTCGGCTTGGGAAGCATGCTTGTCAGACTGGTTGTCCCCCCCCGGTCGCAGACATTGCCAGAGTAACACAAGATCCTCGACACACCGGGCCATCGGACCGGGATGATCGAGGTGGAAACTGACCGGCACGATCCCCACGGTGGACACTTGGCCAAAGGTGGGCTTCAGCGTGGCGACACCACAATAACCGGCCGGACGCACCAGCGAGCCGCCCGTTTGCGTGCCGATGGCGCCTGGACACATGCCCACGGCAACCGCCACGGCCGATCCGCTACTCGATCCGCCGGGCGAACGACGCAACTCGTGGTCCCAGGGGTTGCGAGTCGGCGAGGGATCGAAACATGCGAACTCGACCGTGACCGTCTTCCCAAGCACGATTGCGCCAGCGGCTCGCAGTTGGGCAACCAACGGCGCGTCGGCAGTGGCGAAGTGCCCTTCCCGAAGGGGGGATCCTGCCCTGGTGGGCAGGCCGGCCACGTCGATAATATCCTTGATGCCAAGCGGTACGCCGTGCAATGGTCCGCGGAACATGCCCCGGGCCGCCTCCTGCGTAAGCGTTTCGGCCGTGCGGCGAGCAGCGGCTTCGTCAACGACCACCCATGCATGAAGTCGTTCGTCAAGCTGGCGAATTCTCGCCAAGCAGTCGTCAACCCAGGCTTCGGGGGTAAGGCGGCCCTCGCGAATGTCGGTTGCACCGCGGCAAAGGGACACTGGGGAAGGCATAGGGCAATATCCTCAATTTCCTCTACCCGTAAATCGGGCCGAAGATCTTGCAGGCGCGATAGTCGGAACCGATCGGATCATCGCCGCCGAACAGCCCCCACACGTGTGGGCGGAAGATCGCCTCGTCCGGCACGTTGGACATGGCCACCGGGATGCGTAACATGGCGGCCAGCGTGATGACGTCGGCCCCGACGTGGCCGTAGCTGATCGCGCCGTGGTTCGCGCTCCAGTTGTTCATCACGCTGTAGACGTCGCGGAATGCGCCCTCGCCCGCCAGACGTGGCACGAACCAGGTGCAGGGCCAAGTCGGGTCCGTACGAGCCATGAGCTTCTCGCTCACGTCGTCCGGAAGATCGGTAGACCAACCCTCGGCAATCTGTAGCACGGGCCCCTGGCCCTTGACCATGCTGATGCGAGTCATGGTCATCGGCATGCCGCCCTCGGAGAGGAAGCTGGAGGAGTATCCGCCGCCGCGGAAGTACTCGACGTTGGCCGATTCCCACCGCGTGGCTTTCAGGCACGCGTCGGCTTCCTCCTCGGTGATCTCCCAGAACGGCTTCATGGCCGGCTTGCCGTCGGCTCGCTGCTTGCCGCAAGCATCCAGGCACGCAGCGCCGGAGTTGAGTAGGTGGATGACCCCGTTGGCGTTCAGGCCGGTCATCTCTGTCCCGGTGACCCGCTTAATCGCGTCCGCGCTCCAGTAGGTTCGAACGTCTGCGAAGATCTGCGCGCGATTGGTCAGCAGGTACATCAGCAACATACACGCGCCGTTGAGCGAGTCGTTCTCGGTGGCTACGATGTGCGGCGCGCGAATGCCGTTCCAGTCGAACGAACTGTTGAGCATCGCCTCCATGAAATCACCGTTCGGCCAGTGGTCGGTCCATTGACGCTGCCCCTGAAAGCCCGAAGCAATCGCGTTGCGGCCCAACGCCTCTTCGCCGAAACCGATTTCGTCGAGCGCCGGGTTGCCGACCATCATGTCGCGCATGATCATGGTCATCTTGACCACGTATTCCCAGTCGGCGTCCTTCGCCTCGCGCGACTTCTGCAACTCGGGCTTGTTCAGATCCTTCCCTTCCTTGCAGTGCTGCTTGGTCCATGCCAGGGCCTTTTCATATTCGGCCTTGTCGTAGATGTCCTCGGCGATGCGGCGGTCCACCTCGCACATGTCGACATTCTCGGTCCTCATACCCAGGTAGTCCTGGAAGAAGTCCGGGTTTACGAATGAACCGGCAATGCCCATCGACGAGGTGCCCACGGACAGGTAGGACTTGCCTCGCATCATGGCGACCGCCAAGCCACCCTTGGCGAAACGCAAGAGCTTCTCGCGAACGTCGTCGGGGATCGACGTGTCCGTGCGATCCTGCACCTCGCGGCCATAAATGCCGTACGCCGGAAGACCCTTCTGGGCATAACCGGCCAGCATTGCGGCCAAGTAGACCGCGCCGGGACGTTCCGTGCCGTTGAACCCCCAGACGGCTTTGGGAAGGTGCGGGTTCGTGTCCATCGTCTCGGTGCCGTAGCACCAGCAAGGCGTTACGGTGAGCGACACGCCCACGTTCTCGCGCTCGAACTTTGCCTCGCAGGCGGCCGCCTCGGCGCACCCGCCGATGTTCGTGTCGGCAATGACGCACTGAACTGGCTTGCCGTTGGGATATTTCAGGTTCTCGGAGATGAGCTTGGCCGCGCTGTTGGCCATGTTCATGGTCTGCTCTTCGAGCGACTCGCGCACACCGCGCCGACGGCCGTCGATGACCGGTCGAATGCCAATCTTGGGAAAACTGCCGCCGCACCAAATCGTTTTGCTCATGAAAAGACCTCCGTCGATCTCTTTGCAGTATGAAACAGGAAATTACCTTGCGGGCGGTAAGGAAAAACCTCTGCCGGGCTCGCCCGAAGGTCTCCACTCGCGATGGGCCCAAACGCCGAGTCGGTTGCACCGTCAAGTCACCCTTCACGGGGGTGACTATAAGGCAACGGGCGCGTTCGGTACGCAATTTAAGCCATTCGCAATAGTTGCATGATAACGGCTGGGCGAGTCAACGGGAAGGGATTGCGGCAAGATCGGATTGACGGCTATGTTTCGCGACTTCATTGGGCCATTCCGTATTCATACAATGCCTGCTCGGCCTGCTGCAATTCCCGTCGCGTACTCAACGAGAACAGGTCGTTCTCTGGTCCTGAAACGCTCTGTATTGCCCTGCTGAATGCCTCCCGCGCTACTCGCATGGCATCGTAGCCCGGCTCGGACTCCGACAATCGCCGAATTGCCTCGCGCGCGGCCGCGAGTTCGAGTGTCAGGCTGGCTTTACCACGGACTTGACATGCCGCCTCAACGTGGTTCCGCGACCGCTCCAGCAGCCACTGGCGGGTATTCGCCTGAGATGCAATCCGCAGGACGAACACTGGGCCTTTGTCAAAAGTGGGCCGCACGATACACGACCCTTCTTGCCGCTCAACGGTAATCGGCTCGAGACTGACGGCGTCGAAACCGACGAGTTCCTCGTCGATACCTTCCATCGCCTTCGAGTCGATCAAGAGTGGCCTGGACGCCTCGCCCTCCGACGCACGGACCGTGAAATAGACCGCGTCGTCTCTCGGAAATCGTTCCACCCAGGCCCCACTGGCCAGCGGAATTGGCTCCCAACCGGCCTCGGCCAGTTCGCAAATTGCCGGCATCCAGGCGTGTGTCACATCGCCATACAGTCGATAAGCCTCCTGGACAAAGCGGCCCGTGCTGGGCAGTTCGCCCCACTGGGCCGCATTATGGTGGAACCGCTCGGCGACCTCACGATTATCCAGGCCGTGAAGGTTCATGAAGTTCATCAACAGCACGGGCTTCTTGTATGAGCAGGCGCGATAGAAGAAGATCGAGTTCTGATCGTCAAAGCGACTGCTTTCGATGCCGGGCACGTCCGAAACCAGATAGAGAGGAAATGCCTCCAGATTCACGTGGATATTGGTGAAGATCGCTTTGCCCTGAGGATGGTAGCGACGCTGTAAAGCTGCTAGGAAGTCGGTCATGGCGAATCGGCCATGAGCGCCCACCGCAAAGTTCGACGGATCGTATCCGAACGGCCGATCGTTGGCGAGCCACTGGTCGCGGCGGCAGTTCATTACGCGGTAGCACCAGGCCGACACGGAATCGATGTAGCATCCGTCCACGCTGGGAAACTCGCGGAAAATGCGGTCGTACGACTCGAACTGCCGACCGGCGACGTTGGGCTTTTCAGGCGTATCGGGCAGATCGGGATCCACGTTGAGCGTGAATCGCAGCAGGTTCATTGGCGCGACCGGCCCCACGTCGGCCGAGAGGTTGTTCGTGATCGCCACGACGTACTCGCCGCGGCTGTTCACGCAGACGTTATTCCGCACATGCTGGAGATCGCGCCGCTTTTCGTACTCCTCGAATCCCGGGTTCGTCAGCCAGTTGATCTCCGGCCGATTTGCCGGTCCCACGTGGATGTCATCGAACCATGCCTTGCCTTGGCGGCCTCGCAGCAGGCAGTAGACGCGAAGTTCTGCCACCGGCTCGGTCGGATGAATCACGTATTCGCCCGCTTCCCAATCGTGCGAGCCGGTCGAGAAGGTGGCGCACTGGCCAAATTGGTAGCCGCCGGAGGCGTAGCAGACGTCGACGTAGATCGAATAGTCGCTATCGGGCTCGCCCGACACCCCTTCTGCCTTGCTAAAACCGCGGACGACGATCGGGTCGGCCGTCGGCTTTTCGAGAATAATGGCCTGCCGTCCACCCGTCCAGGCGCCGCTAGTCCCACTATCGGCCAGCAACGAGTGGGTTCCGGTCCGGCGCACCGCCGCGTCCAGAATAAAAGAAGCTTGCGGTTGCCACGATTTTGGAGTCTCCTGCCGTTGGAGTTCCGCGAAACGCTCCATCGCTTCGCTGTAGGATTGCGGCAAGGCTTTGCCGGGCAAATGGATCGTCCACGAGGAAGATTCCTGGTACGGATACGTTGCCATGCCGCGCTCGTCGTCTTCCTGCC
Source organism: uncultured Planctomycetaceae bacterium (assembly GCA_964487655.1). Lineage (GTDB taxonomy): Bacteria > Planctomycetota > Planctomycetia > Pirellulales > Thermoguttaceae > PWXP01. Next base: position 6,545 of record CAZASB010000115.1, on the reverse strand, counting down.
ACTCGGTCGGTCCGCCTTCGTGGTAGTAAAAGTGCTGCGGGTTGGGAACATCCCGTGTCGGCGCGGCAAAAAACCATCCGCCTCCCTTTCGAATGAAGGGGGTGAAAGGTTCGGGAAACAGTCGGTAGTATTGCTTCAGCGCTGAACGGAAACGCCACTCCGGCTCGGTCCGATAGAGGACGCAAGCGAACGGGGCGCGCATCCGCAGTTCGGGTTTCGCGTCCTTGGTGAAGCCGAAGGGAAAACGCAACTCCACGCCTTCCGCCGTATCGATAAAGCGGTAAACGGCTAGCCGGTCGGGCGGCACGGCCAGGGCAAGGGAGTCTTCGTCGCCGCGGCGAAGGCTGACCAGCGGCAGTTTGGAAAGCAGCGCGGCCGGCAGCAGCAAAGGGTTGTCCGCAATGCGGCCCAACGGCAACTCCACGCCATGCACGTGGATCACCAGATCCGCCACGGTGTCTTCCTCGCCCGGCGCCTGCACCTCCCCTTCCAGCCGCAGGCAACCCGGCGAGCCCGTCCATCGCGCGTCCACACTGAAACCTTCGGCGTTTCGTCCATTTCGCGGGTCGACCACTGTCACGGTCACATCAACATCGGGAACCGGTTGGCTGTCCAACGTCATGCCGCTCAACGTAGTTCCTTCAGCCCGCGCGGCGAAGCCATCATCCGTTTGCACCGAGACCGTTGCGGTACGGCCTGGCGAGGCGCACGGCAGGCCAAGGGTGCAAACCGTCGCCAAAACCAGGGTTGCCCCACATTGCCTCCGCGATCGTCGGCTTGTGTCCATGCCATGTCCCAACCTGTCACGGTCAATGCGATTCATCTCGACTCTCTTTCAACGATTTTTGCCTTAAATCCGGTAAAAGTTTGCGAAGGAACAAATCTACCGCTCAGTGGCGTTCTTGTCGAGCCGATTGGCCCGACGCGCTGGCAACGATTGCCAGCACGAACTCGATTGTAATGGTAGCGAAAGCAATGTCAACGAGATTCTTCCCAGCGATGACTCCGAAGCGAGAAAATGGATTGGCCTCATTCCAGGAAGCAATACATTCCCGAGAGCGCTGCCGGAACGAAAGGTTGCGATTCGAATGTTTGCGTGGTGGCGAGTCGTGTCTTTACGGTGCCGTGAGTTGCGTCGCTGAAGGCATGGGCTTTTGCGACCTTGTTCCGGCCTACGTGAATAATTCCGGTTAAGCCGGACGATCTTTGAAGGCGGAACCCCAACCTTGGCGGCTCAGCTAGAAACGAAAGAGTCAGAAAAAAACACGGCCAAGGCGATAGTGGCACGAAGAAACGATGGGGCGAGGCAGCAAGCGGGGGGGTGGTTGTGGCTAGAAGGAGCAGTGTATTCAGTGACCAACGGGTAGAACGTGCCAATTTTGTTGACGTAGGGATTGCTAGTTTACCTTCGGCGCGCGATAAATACAGGATTCTAAACATGCGGTGTGCCCCGCGATTCCGTGCAACCCGATTTCGACGCCGCGACACCACCATTTCAAGGAGAGTTTGGATTTTATGGCTACCGAAGAACGCAACGTCAAGCTCGCCGAGCTGTTTTACCCCAAATCCGTGGCCGTCGTCGGCGCATCAACTCGTCCAGGCGCGGTAGGAAACGACATCTTCCGTAACCTGCTACTCAATGGGTTCAATGGCTCGGTCTACCCGGTGAACCCCGCAAGCTCACACGTATTGGGGGTTCATTCCTACCCTTCGCTTAGCGATATTCCAGTCGCGGTCGATTTGGCGGTTGTCATCGTGCGAGCGGACATTGTACAGTCGGTGGTCGAGGAAGGCATTGCGAGGGGAGTTAAGGGTTTTATCGTTATCTCGGCGGGTTTCAAGGAGAGCGGCACGGAAGGCGCGGCTCGGGAGGCACGGCTCCGCGAATGCGCGCGTAAGGCTGGGGTCCTGCTGATTGGTCCGAACTGTCTGGGGATTATCAATACGGACCCGATCATCTCGATGAACGCTACATTCGGCCGGAAGATGCCGTCGATCGGCAACCTGGCGTTCCTTTCGCAGAGCGGGGCACTGTGTACGTCGGTGCTCGACTATGCCGAAGAGCAGCACATAGGCTTCAGCAAGTTCGTGAGTTTCGGCAACAAGGCCGACGTTAATGAAGTCGACCTACTGGAGTATCTGGCCCATGATGAAAAGACGTCCGTCATCGCCATGTACCTTGAGGACATTACCGACGGGCGTCGGTTCATCAACCAGGTTCGCGAGATTTCATGGAAGACGGGTAAGCCGATGCTCTGCTTGAAATCGGGCCGTTCGCCCGAGGGGGCGAAAGCGGTTAGCAGTCATACCGGTTCGTTGGCCGGTTCCGATTCCGTCTATGACGCCCTGCTGGTGCAAAGCGGCGTGCAACGGGTGGACACCATTGCCGAGTTGTTCGACTACGCGGCCCTGTACACGACCCAGCCGCTGCCGCGGGGCAATCGCATGGCCATTATTACCAACGCGGGCGGGCCGGGGATCATGGCCACGGACGCGGCCATTCGCTGCGGACTGAAGCTGGCCGAGCTGAGCGAGGCCACGACCGAGAAGCTTCGCGCGTCGCTTCCGGTCACTGCGTCGTTGCGCAACCCGGTCGACGTGATTGGAGATGCCCGGCACGACCGTTACCAGGCCGCCGTGCGCACCGTCCTGGAGGACGACAACGTGGACATGGGCGTGGTCATTCTCACGCCGCAGTCGATGACCGACATCGAGGAAACGGCCGCCATCGTTCCCGAGGCGGTGACCGGAATCAACAAGCCGGTGGTTTGCGCGTTCATGGGCGCGAAAGACGTGGCGCCAGGTGTGGAAATTCTGCGTCGCGGGGGGATTCCCAACTACGCGTTCCCCGAAGACGCGGTACGCAGCCTTGCCGCGGCGGTGCGTCTTGTCGAATTGCAGGAAATCCCACGCCGCGAGACGCCCCGGTTGGAAGGGCTGCGAGTGGACGATGCGCAGACGCTCATCAAAGAGATGCTCGACGGCAAGCCCCGCCGCTATCTGCATCAAGCGGAATGTCGCCCATTGCTGGAGTGCTATGGGATGCCGCTGCTGAAGAGCGAGGTGGCTCACAGCGCCAAGGAGGCCAGCCAGATTGCCGTATCCATTCCGGGCAAGGTCGTCTTGAAGGTCATGTCGGCCGACGTGGTTCACAAGTACGATGCCGGCGGCGTCGTGCTGGGAGTTGAAGGGGCTGAAGAGGTCGCTGCCGCTTATGCCCGGATACTCAAAAATGTCGGGCAGGCCGTACCTGAGGCGAAGATTGAGGGCATTCTCGTTGAGCAGATGGCCCCGAAGGGCGTCGAGGTCATTTTGGGCGCCAGTCGGGACGACCGGTTCGGACCGTTGATGATGTTCGGCCTTGGTGGAACGCTGGTCGAGGTGCTCAAGGATGTGTCGTTCCGCTTGGCTCCCATGTGGCAGATTTCGGCCGAACGCATGGTCCGTCAGATTCGATCGTTCGAGGTGCTCGATGGTTTCCGTGGAAACCCGCCCTGCGATATCGAAAGTATTGTTCGCGCCCTGATGCACCTTTCGGAAATGGTGTGCAATCATCCGGAGATTTCGGAGGTGGACATCAATCCCCTGATTGTTCACGCACAAGGCGAGGGCTGCTCCGTCGCCGACAGCCGCATCGTACTGAAGCAGCCGGAGTAGACTGCCGATTCCGTGGAGATGTCGCCGGCTTGAAAGGCGGGCAATAGCAAAACGGCTCCGCGGCGCCTCAGGGGCAACCGCGGAGCCGTGCGCGGATCCGGCGGCGTTATGCGCGATCGCGCGACGCGGTCGGGCAAGAGTTAGATTTCCGTCCACTGACCGGGGACCGGCGGGGCATAGCGACCTTCCGCGTTGGGTTGCACCGGAGGCGGGGTCGATTCGGTCATCGTGTCGAGATCGGGGCAGAACTGGAAGTCGGAGGCCATGGCCTCGTCCCAGGTGATGATCTTGCCTGAATGGACTGCCGCCCGGCCCATGATCGAAGCGAGGTCGGAGTAGGCGGCCCGCTTGGCCTCGTTGTGCGGCCGGTCGTCGCGGATGGCGGCCAGCAACACGTTCCACTCTTCCTGCCACGGGCTTTCCTGGCCGCGGTAGCGCGTGGACCAGGTGCTGTCCTCCTTGAAGCCATACGACCAGGCGACATTGTCGTCGGTCACGCGCTGATCCTTATAGGTGCGCACGGTGGGAGCATGGATGTTACCCGAGAACTGCGCGGCGCATTTCGTGCCGTGGACGAAGGTGGAGAAGTCGTTGAGGCAGTTGTTCAGGTAACGCCCCACGACCATCGCCTTCGTGCCGTCGGCAAAGGTGTACTCGATCGAGTAGGAGTCGTGATTCTCGCTGCAATCGGGGCTATCGGCCATCCGCCCACCCACGCCGTGGGCGGAGACAGGCCATGCGTCCTTGAGCCAGCAGCACTCGTCGATCTGATGGACCATCAGGCCGATGAACCGACCCGACGAGGCCCAGAGGAAGAAAGGCGAGCGGCGAATCTGGTACATCAACTCGTCTTCACCCTCCGGATGGGGACTGAGCCGGGAGGCGGACGACATTCGATAGGCGCGGATCAACTGGATGTCGCCGAGTTCCCCGTCGCGGATCTTGCGAATCAGAGCTTGCCGCGCCGGGGAGTGACGGCACATCAGGCCAGCGGCGATCTTCAGGTTCTTCTTCTCGGCCGCCTCGCCGGCGCGAATGATCCGACGAATGCCGACCGGATCGGACGCGAAGCTCTTCTCCATGAAGACGTTGACGCCCTTCTCGACGGCGTACTCCAGATGGATTGGCCGGAATGCGGAGTGGGTGGTCAGCAGGGCGACGTCGCCGGGCCGCAAACAGTCGATCGCCTTACGATAGGCGTCGAATCCGATGAACTGCCGATCGGCAGGCACGTCGACCGCCGCGTCGAACTCTCTGGCAAGGTTCTTGTGCGATATCTCGATCCGCTTCGGGAACAGGTCGGCCATGGCCACGAGCTTGGCGTTTCCGTTGGGTACGGTCAGGGCGTTGGCCACCGCCCCCGTTCCGCGGCCCCCGCAGCCAATGAGGGCAAGGCGGATCGTATTGTCCTCGGCAGCGTGTACGTGGGGAATCGCCACGCCGGCCAAGACCGAGCCTGCGGCCAATGTTCCGCTCGATTTCACGAAACCGCGGCGCGACAGTAACTGGTGACGATCCGGCAACGAACATTCTTCTCGCTTCATGATTACTCCTTGGATAAAGTGGTTTTCGGTTCTGTGTTGCCCATCTGTTCAGTTCATGGGCGCGTCCACTCGAGAGCCGATCTCGCGTACGACCTTCCGAACGTAGTCCTATTCGATAGACGCGAGGATGCCTCGGACGTAGCCGACCGATTCGGCCAGGCCGAGGAAGGGATTGTCGGGATCCTTTTCGTGCTCGAATGCAACCACGCCGGCGTAGTCGAGCCGAATGAGGGTTCGCAAGAACTTCGGAATGTCGATGACGCCACGCCCAACTTCCACGGTATATCCATCGGCTTCCGCCGCCGAAATGTCTTTGATGTGTACGTCCAGGAGCCGGTCGGCAAACCTTTCGACCGAAATGGAAGGATCGACGCCTGCTCGCATCGTGTGCCCGATGTCGTTGCACAACCCGATGCGATGGTCGAGATCGCGGATCTTTTCGTAAGCCGTTTCCGGCACCGGGTAAAGTTTGTCGGTGGGCCCGTGGTTGTGAATGGCCACCTGAATGTTGTATTGCTCGACCATCTTCTCGACCAACGGCAGTAGTTCGTAGGGGACGACGCTGATGATGGTGGTTATGCCGGCCGCCTTGGCGTAGTCGAACGCCTGGCGGGCATGCTCCTCGTCTCGCATGGAAACGACGCCGGCTCCATAGAGCGTGAGTCCGGCGTCCCGCGTCTTCTTCGCTGCCTCCTCGATCTGCCGCGGCGCGCTATCGAGCGGGAGGTGAAAACTCTTCAGCGCGATGTGAGTCAGACCAAGCGCGACGGTCGTAGTCAAGGTTCGGTCGAGATCGAACTTGCGCAGCGTGTAGGAAGCCAGCCCGAGTTTGAACTTCGCCTTGCCGAGCCGGGGCCCGGCAGCGTCCGCCGCGGTGGCGTTGTGTTCCGCTCCGCCAACCACGGAGGCGGCGGCGCCGAGGGCGGCCATTTGCAGGAAGCGTCTTCTATCGGCGTACTGGGTCACGAGCGTCTTCTCCTGTCAGTGGGGTATGGTTCCTGAACCACGAGACTGGTTCGAGTGTAACCCGCTGAAGGTTGTGAGTCAAGGAAACATGGCTGGGGGCACGAGAACTGCAAAGTCGGATTTAGCGGACCATCGGGCCGATAGGAAACGTAGAACGGTGAGGTCCGTATTGGAACTGCACCCGTGCGCTTCCCCGTCGGGCTCGCCCCTACAAACGGATGACTGGCCCGCTAGGCAACACGCGTACATTCCCATCCTTCCCCGCTGTGCTTGTCCCAGCCGGTTCCATGACTGGCCAGCTAAAGCAGAGCTTCTCAAAAAAACTGGCTCTTCCGTTTCTGGGTGCAAGTCCGTGGTGAAAAGACGTAGGGTGGATGG
>CAZASB010000114.1:0-13792 GCA_964487655.1 uncultured Planctomycetaceae bacterium | reverse complement strand
TGACAGCAGCGCTGGCGGATTGCGAGAATTGGGATGTTCAGCCGTTGCCGTTGAGAGTTTTGTCATGCGGACGGCAATCAGCATGACCGGCTGTCTGGGCTGGAACCGACCAAGCCAGGCGCAGAACTTAACACCTAGCCTCTATTATTTTATTTTGGGATTTGAGAGCTTCTGGCAATCCAGGATGGCCCCTTGGAGGTTACCCGCCGTGGGGTGCGGCAGTTTGGGGTACCCCTTCCATGTCGATTGCGCGTCCCCTACAATTAAAGTTTTGTGCCCGTACCCTTCCCGACAATGAACCCTTCTCAACAACGACTCGATCGTCAAGCATATCCCGCATGGTACTGATCATTTTGCGATGTCTGTTCGTGCTGGTAGCGGCAGGATTGGCCGTTTCGATGATCAAGTCGGGGGTCATTCCCGAGGACAGCGAGTGGATGGCCATTGGCGTTCTGGTCGGTATGCTCCTGCTTTCGTCCGGGGTGATTGCGTTAGACGTGTGCATCCGGCGGAAGGAACTGCAAACCATCACGGCCGTCTACTTCGGTATGATTGTGGGGTTCTTCCTCGCGTATGTCGTGGGTATTGCCCTGATCCCCCTGCCAATGAACGCTGTAGTTCGAGATAACGTGCAGTTAGCGCTGGGACTCGTGTTCTGTTACGCGTGCATCAGCCTGCTGCTGCAGACGAAAAATGATTTTCGGTTTATCATCCCCTACGTTGAGTTCGCCAAGGAGATCAAGCGGCTCAAGCCGTGCGTTCTCGACACGAGCGTCGTCATTGACGGACGAATTGCCGACGTTGTGGAGACGAACGTCTTGGATGGGCAGCTTGTCATGCCGGAGTTCGTGATTGCTGAACTTCAGGCCATCGCCGACAGTTCCGAACGCCTGCGACGGAGCCGAGGCCGTCGAGGACTCGATATTCTGAACCGGTTGCGCAATAGTCCGAACGTGGAACTGGAGATTTTCGACCGTGATTTACCCGAATTTGTCGGGCAACCGGTCGATATGAAGCTCGTGGTACTGGCCAAACACCTGGGCGGCAAACTCCTGACGAACGACTACAACCTGAACAAGATCGCCCGTCTTCATGGGGTCTTGGTAATCAATCTCAACGATCTGGCCAACGCAATGAAACCCGTGTTTTTACCCGGGGAACGGTTTGAGGTCCAACTCGTAAAACCGGGCGAGGAGTCGGGGCAGGGCATCGGCTACCTCGATGACGGCACCATGGTGGTGGTCGAGAGCGGACGCGACCACATTGGCAAACAGGTTGTTCTCATCGCAACCAGCGTTCTGCAAACCAGCGCGGGGCGCATGGTCTTCGGCCGGTTGGACAGCCCTTTCGGATCATGATCGTCCGCCACCATGGGCCGAGTGGCCCTGGGTGATTGCTCACCCGGGGCTCCCACAGATCCATCGCCAAATCGGTGGAAATGGGCCGTCTCTTGGCCGGATACTCCCTCGGTAAAGGCCGCCTCCAGGGCCTGCAACCGCTCGCTCGGTTCGCCAACCTGCACCACTCCCCGTGCAATGCGCTCTAAAGAGTCCAGCCGTCGCGATATTCGCGCTGCAAGAGGGCATTCGCCTCGGTGTGGTTGGTGATTTGCATGGCAGACCCGTCCCATTGGAGTTCATGCCCGGTGCGATAGGCCAAGTTACCCAGAAGTAAGGATTCGGTAACCGCGCCGGAATAGTCGAAATTGCACGTGGTCGGGCTGCCCGTTTTGCAGGCGTCGATCCATTCCTGGTGATGACCGACCGACGGCGGAATGCTGGGCTCGGGCGGTTCGTAGTCGGCAAACTTGTCCTCGGGCCACAACAGGTGCTTGGAATAGCTGGCCAGCAGCATGCCTTTCGTACCCACGAACACACCCCAGGCCCAATCGGGGAACTTGTGTTCGGAGAAACCGGGCGGAGTTTTCTCTCTGCCGTGGGTCCACGTGAGTACGATCGGCGGACCATTGTCGCCGGCCGGGAACTCGTAGCGCACGTGCTGCCAGCGCGGCGTACTCTCCGCGTGCGGCGGCGGGCCCTCGGCTTTGATAGCACTTGGATGACGCAGGCCCAGGGCCCAGAAGCCCAAGTCGAGATAATGGCACCCCATGTTCCCGAAAGCTCCGCCACCGAAATCCCACCAATAATGCCAGTCGTGCGGCACATAGCAGGGATGATACGGGCGATAAGGCGCGGGGCCGAGCCACAAGTCCCAGTCGAGCCCTGCGGGCACGGCGGGCGTTTCCTCAGGACGGTCGCCGGCGCTGCCGCCGCCGCGGAGCCAACAATGGCACGCACTGACGCGCCCGATAGCTCCTGCCTGCACAAGTTCGACGATGCGGCGGTAGTTGGCCGTCGCATGGATTTGGGTGCCCATCTGCGTGGCCACCTTGTTTTCGGCCGCCACGCGGGCCGCCATGCGCGATTCGTATACCGAATGTGACAGTGGCTTCTCGCAATAGGCATGCTTCCCCATGCGCATCGCCGTCACGCTGGCCGGGGCGTGTATGTGGTTCGGCGTGCTCACGACGACTGCCTCGATCCGTGCATCCATGCGGTCGAGCATCTTACGGTAGTCGCGGTGTCTGGCAGCCTCGGGGAACTGTTCGAACGACTTGCCTGCCCGGCGCTCGTCGACGTCGCACAGCGCCACGATACTCTCGCCCGCGACTGTCGACAGGTTCAACGCCCCCCGTCCGCCCACGCCGATAACGGCGATGTTCAGCTTTTCATTGGCGTGGTAGGCCCGGGCTGACCGGCTGTTACGGAGCAGGAGCACGCCAGCGGCACCGGACGCGACGGAGGTTAGAAGACGGCGGCGGTCGATTCGACGTTTCATGGTGGACCTCCCTCTGGATTGAGGAACATGATTGGGCTGAGTGGTGCGGAGGACGAAGCAAACTGATACTCGTCCCCGACCTCGTTTCAGTTCTTCTGCTTGCAGCGGCTATCACAGAAGAAACATAGTACGAGTCACCTCCTATGTACTCGGTGGACACGCTCCACGGTTGCCGGCTCCCCCTCGTCGGCGTAAGGACAGCTTAGCAGAAACAAACGGTGGTTGTCAAACTCCCGGTAGCCCCGGGTGAGCAATCACCCGAGGCCACCCGGCCCCAATTCACATGTCAACCATTCGCCGTCTATTGGCGAGTGCCCGTGTCCCGTACCGCGCGAAAGCCGATGTGGTCGGAAGTGGTGTCCGGCGAATACTTCGACCGAGTCGCCACGTAGTGGTCGGCCCGATAGGCCTCCGGCGAGAGCCAAGACCCGCCGCGCACGACTCGCTCGGTTCCCCGAGGCGGGCCGGTAGCGTTCTCGCCTGCCCCCGCGGCGTAGTAGTCGGCGGCGTACCAATCGGAGCACCATTCCGCCACGTTCCCGCTCATATCGTGTAGTCGGAAGGCGCTGGGCTGGTAAGACTTCACCGGAGCGAGGCGGGCGAACCCATCGGCGTCGATCTTCCGACCGTGCTGTCGGTGGTTGGCCTGAAAGCGTTCGTCCACCAGTTCGTCGTTTCCCCAAGGGAAATTGCAGTCGCGCAGTCCGCTTCGCGCGGCATACTCCCATTCGGCCTCGGTAGGCAACCGCTTATTCGCCCAGCGGCAGTAGGCCACGGCATCAAACCAGGAGACATGTACCACGGGGTACCGGTCTCGGCCCTCGACGCGGGTATAGGGGCCGCCGGGGTGGCGCCAATCGGCGCCTTCGGTCTGCGTCCACTCCCCGGTTTCTCCATTCCACACAAGAGACCAACCCCGCTGCTCGGCGGTTGTAATGTGACCCGTCGCGCGAATGAACGCGTCGAACTGCCCATTGGTCACCTCGTGTTCGTCAATGCGGAAGTGGCCAAGGCGAACCGAATGGGCGGGGCGCGTGTCGGGTTCGGCGGAGAGATCATCTCCCATTCGAAACGTTCCGTCTGGCAACTCCACCATGCGGCCGATAATACGGCGGTCGAGTTCCTCGGCCGCCGCGTGGTAATCGTTCGCGCCACTCTCGCTCGTTGCTCGCCATCGGGCGAATATGGCAACGGCAATCGCGGCCGCAAGAATGGCCAGCAGCATCCATCGCTGCGCGCGTCGCACGGTAGAAGCCTCGCTATTTCGGAATTGGGCGGCGACCGTTCAACGCAGTCGCTCCTGGTATCGGCGGCTGGCATCATGGAGCGCGCGCCGCTCGCGCCGCGTAAGGCTGGCTTCACCCTCGCGCGAAATCTTCTCGAGAATGCGGTCGACCTCGTTGCGAAGGTCCTCCTCCGAGTCTTCCTCCGGGCGGCGCACGCGCAGCCGGGGACCGCGCAAACGATGCAGCCAAGCCCCGAGGCCGGCGCCCATCCGTTCAAACCGCCAACCCAACCTGAAGTAGAGGAATGCGAACGCGGCGCCGGCAAGGTGAACCACGTAGGCCACGTTCTGGTCCCCGTGGCCGAGGGCACCTCTCAAATCGAATGCCACCAAGAGGACCCCCAAGACCCAGGCCGGCATGGGAATTATGAAGAACAGCAACAGCGTGCGACGCGGAAAATGTAGCGCGTAGAGTACCACAATGCCGGCCACCGCGCCCGAGGCGCCCACAACGGGAATACTGTTGTGGGCAATTGTGGAGGCGATCGACCAAGTCAGGCCGCCCGCCAGCAACAAGGCAAGATACAGGCGGATGAACTCCCGCTTGCCGTAGGTCCACTCGACATCGCGCCCCAGAATGAACAGCCCCAGCATGTTGAAGAGCACATGACTCGGCTCGGGAGCGTGGGCAAACCCGTAGGTTACCATTTGCCACCAGAGCCACGGCTTCCAAAGCACATCGCCGCGGAGCGCCAACCGATCCATCAGATGCAGTTGCGGCAGAAAAGCGTCAGCCAGCCAGAGACCAAGGTTGATGAAAACAATCCAACCGATGGCCGTTTGCGGGCTGCGCAAAGAGAAGCCAGGCTGGGCATTACCCCGGTAGTAGTCGCGGTCGTACAATCCCATCCTGGGCGTCTCCGTCATGGGGCGGCACGAGGGCGCCCGATTTGCTCCATCAAACTCTAGCTTACTGCTCGCCCTCGCGCTGGGCCACGCGCCGGGTGCGCTCGTCGATGCGGCGCTGAGCCTCCATTTGAACTTGGGCAATCTGGCTCGCGATAGTCCGGTTGTTGGCGACCAGTTCGGTTGCCGACTGCCCGAGTTCGGCCAGCTTCCCCTTGATGACTTCTTCGTGCGCCACCACGGCGGCCGATTCACGTTGGAAGCGGGCCAACTCGTTCTTCAGGTCGGCCACTTCGGTCGTCCGGAACGCGACTTGCTTTGCCGCGTCGGCCGCGGCGTCCACCGTGTACTGCCTATCGCGATCGGCTGAATCGCGCTCGTCGTACCACAGTGTCCTGTCGCGGTGGAAGACATTGAACACAATTCCGTAGTCGCGCAGGTCGCGAACAAAAATGCCCTCTTCACCATCGGCGACTTCGTCGCCCTTTTCGTTGACCACCTTGCCTTCGAGGCCCAATTCCTCGACCTTGGCCTTCGTCATGGGCTCGCCGTCGAAAAGGTACTCGTTGACGACCGTTTCGGGCAAGACCCGTCGCAGGTAGTCCTTATCCATCTGCCGCAATACCTTGTGGCTATCGTGGGGAAGTATCTCGTAAAGGCTCCAGGGTCCCTGGCTTCCGGCCAGTCGATCGAGTTCCCGTTTCTCCATCTTCATCGAGGGTTCCATGCCGACCATGCCGTCGGCGACTTCCGTCACTCGGAACTCGCCCAGGTATCGGCCGCCGCCCTCATTCAGTGGGGCGTCAACGTTGCCCTCCTCAAAAACATGGAGAATGGTTTTTTCGTGAATTCCATGCCGACCAGGCAGGTTGTCCTCGTCCGGGAAATCGGTCTTCACGCGAACCTCGCCGGTTTCGGCAACGATTTTCTCCGGCTCGCAGTTGTTCCAAACGCGACCGCGATCGATCAGGATGGCGAAAAGCTCTTGCCGAAGCTGCTCGATACCCATCTCGACAATCACATTCTGCTCGCTCACCGCGTCGAGGGTTTCCTTGATCTCCTTATTGATCTGTTCAAGGCGGTCTTCTTGCTTCGTCGCGGCTACACGCCACGTCTCGTGGGTTTTAAGAGTGCGCGCCGCCATGTACATGAACACGAGCGACGTAACGAAGATGAGACCCAACAGGACTTTGTTCCAAATGCTCATAAAGGCCCCGAGGGGTTAGGGTCTGGGTGACACTGAGGCAAACAACCGCCTAAGATCGATGATATTCGGTCTCGGGCCCAATGTCAACATTTTGCCTTGGCTCCCCCCAAGTTTCCTGGCCCCGTTGCACCGCACAAGGTTTGCCGACGCCCTGCATTCTCCCTAGTCGATATAATCGTTAAAGCCGAACGCCATCCAATGCCGATTGGTTGGACGTGAAAGCCTCCACTTCCCCCATCTTCGTAGCTATGGAGCCTGCCTCAAGTGGGCAGATTCCTCGTGCAATCATCATAATAATCATAATGGGGGGGTTAATGTGGATGGTTGGCTGTTCTCGCTCGTTCTACCGCGAGCAAGCCGACTTCGAGGCCTACAATCTGATTGGCCGCGGCGCCCAAGGCCCCGGCTGGGAGCTGACCGACTACTCGATTGATACGACTCCCCAGTCGCGGATGTTTGACCCCAACTGTCCCAACTGGCCCCCCATGCCGCCAGACGACCCGACTTCGCACCAATTGATGCAGTGCGTTGATGGGAAGCGAGGCTCCCGTGCGTGGGACCGGTACGGCAATACGCCCTTCGTTGAGAATCCCTATTGGCTGCGTCACCTCCCGTATGACGGCGAGGGAAATGTGGTTCTCGATCGCGAGGCGGCCGTCTTCCTGGCGCGATTGCACTCGCGCCGATATCAGAGCGAATTGGAAGACCTGTATCTTTCGGCGCTCGACGTCTCTTATCAGCAGTTCCGATTCGACGCTCAGTTCTTCGGCGGCTATTCGACCTTCTTCACGGCCGATGGCCCGGATCGGGCCGGTGGACCGGCCAGTCGGCTCGCCATCAACAGCGACATGGGACGTATCATCGAGATGCGAAAACGATTTGCCACTGGCACGGAACTAGTGGTTGGGATGGCCAACTCGCTGGTATGGCAGTTTGCCGGCCCGGACCAGTACGCGGCCAGTTCACTGCTGGATTTCTCGCTTGTACAGCCGCTACTTCGCGGTGCGGGCCGCGCCGTGGTATTGGAGTCGCTCACCGACTCGGAACGAGCGCTGCTAGCGAACATCCGGCAGATGGAACGCTTCCGCTGTTCGTTCTACGCAAACACCGTGGCGGGACGAACGCCCGACCCGGGGCCCAGTCGGTCTGGGATCGGGCTGGGAACCTTCGGCGCAGGCGCCAGTTCAGGCGCGGGAGGCCTACTTGCGTTGATGGAGCAGCAGATCCGAATTCGAAATCAGCGGGCGAATGTGGCCGGTCTGCGCAAGAGCCTCGATCAACTCGATTCGGCCTACGAAGCCGGCCGGATCGACCGCTTCCAAGTCGACTTGGCTCGGCAGGCGCTGTATAGCGCCCAGAGTCGGTTGCTATCCATCAAGAAGATCTACCAGGATCGCCTGGACACTTATAAGATGCAAATCGGTCTACCGCCAGGCATTCCGGTAACCGTTGAAGACCCGTTGCTAGGCCGATTCGACCTGATCGATCCTCGCACGATCGACGCCCAGGACCGGGCGGCCGAGTTGCTTTTACAAATTCGCGATCCGGACGTCCCGCTTCCAGATGACTTGGCCGGCTCGATGGACCACGTCGTCGCCTTGGCGGCCACGGCGCTGGAACTGCTCGAACGAGACATGCAAGAGTTGGATGCGGCATTGCCGAAGCGGCGGACAAGCCTCCAGCAACTCGCGTCGCGTCCCGAGCTGCACGACGGCGATGTGGAACGCACGGCCGTAAGCCCGGAAGCGCTCGACCGGCGGGTCGGACGGTTGAGAGAAGAGTTCCAGAAGCTGCAGGCCAACATGAAGGACGCTCTGGCCGGGTTGGAGCCGTATCGGCGGCCGGGAGTGGCCGAATCGTCAGCGCCGCGTCAAGGCGACGCGGCCGATGCTCGCTCCGAGGCTATGGTGCCCGCACTGCGGTTGCTGGCGGAGCATCTGACGTCCCTTTCCCTGGTACAAGCGTGGGCGCGCCTCGATACGGTAACGCTTACGCCCATCGAACTACCGTGGCAGGATGCTGCCAAGACGGCCCGCAAAAATCGGCTCGATTGGATGAATGCCCGTGCCGCGCTGGTCGACCGCTGGCGGCAGGTGGAGATTGCCGCAAACGCGCTGCGTAGCGACCTTGACGTGACCTTCTCCGGCGATCTGGGTACGACGGACAACAATCCATTGAAGTTCCGAAGCACCACCGGTCGGCTTCGCGTGGGGTTGCGGTTTGACGCGCCTTTGACGAGGCTTGCCGAACGAAACGCCTACCGAGAGACGTTGATCGACTACAACCGGGCACGTCGCGAGTATTACGCTTATGAGGACGCCGTCGTGCAAGCGCTACGCGAGACGCTACGCACGATCCAACTCAATCAACTCGACTTCGAGCTTGCCCGGGAGGCCGTGCAAGTTGCCATCGCTCAGGTCGAAATCACGCAGTTGCGGCTGCAACGCCCTCCGAAGCCGGGCGAGGAGCAAACCTTTGGCGCTACGACCGCCCGCGACTTGGTGCAAGCCCTGTCCGGGCTCCTCAACGCTCAGGACAGCTTCCTGAGCCTCTGGGTCAACTACGAGGCACAACGAATGAACCTCGACCTGGACCTTGGCACGATGCGGCTGGACGACCGCGGTATATGGCTCGACCCGGGCGAGATCGTACCAGGCGCGACTCGAGCCGGCGCCAACATGCCTGCCGGAGAGAGTGACATGGTCAATCCCGACCTGGACGCCGAGCCCGATCAACTGCCCGAGGAGATTCCGGTACCACCCGGCGTGGCCTTGCCTAGCCTTCCCTAGCGGCCTGTTGATTTAGTGTCGTTCCGCATCTCCGAGGCGGAATATCTTGGAGGCTTCCGGTGGAAGCCCCCAAGATCCAGCGTCTCGGAGAGACGCGTCAACAATAGCCTCTCCCGACACCTCTTCGGGCGCTCTTTCCCCAGAATTCCTGGAACGAACATTGTTAACTGGACTTTTGCAATCTCTCAAGTGGCATTAGCAAAATAGGCGACTTCGTGTCTAATCTCTGCGATTTTGGAGGGCACACAGCGACCAGAGAGGGTCAGATCATACCGGTTATCGTGGAGTTTCCCAGGGTGGTTCGAGACGCAGTGCGGGATTTCAGCTTTCCTCCTCCTTCCCGCCATATTGGGGACACCTTGACCGTGGCGGCGTCAAACGTTAAACCCATGGAATACCCCGTGAACTGAGGTCGCCCATTGTCTGTCGGCAACCCTGCCCTGGCGGGATTGCCAGCAACCCTTTGCCCACTCTCACATGTTCACCTTCCTTACCATTCTCGGCAGTCTCGGAGTCTTTCTCTTCGGGATGAAGGTGATGAGCGAGGGCATCCAGAAGGCGGCCGGCGAGCGCATGCGGTATATCATGGCCTCGATGACCAAGAATCGCCTTGCCGCCTTGTTCACCGGGTTCTTGACGACCTGCCTGATGCAGTCGAGTTCGGTAACGACGGTCATCACGGTGAGTTTTGTCAATGCGGGGCTTCTGACTCTGGTTGAGTCGATTGGCGTTATTATGGGCGCCAACTTGGGCACGACCGTTACCGCCTGGATCATCGCGTTTGTTCCCAAGTTCGACTTGGGCGATATTGCCTTGCCTTTGGTGGGGATAGGCATCCCCTTGCTGTTTATCGGCCGAGGTAGGTCGCGTAACGCGGGGGAATCGCTTGTCGGCTTCGGCCTGCTCTTCCTGGGCATTGCGCTGTTGAGGCAAGCGGTACCCGACCTCCGCGGCACCATGGGGGACTCGCCGGCGTTCGCCATCTGGGTGCGCGACCTGATTACTTCTTTGGGCGGCCATGGATTTTTCTCCCTGTTGCTGTTCGTTGTCTTTGGCGCTATCCTGACCGTGTGCGTGCAGTCGTCCTCGGCGGCCATGGCCATCACGATCACCTTTGCGGCCAACGGCTGGATCGAGTTCGAGATGTCGGCCGCCATCGTCTTGGGCGAGAACATCGGTACAACGGTCACGGCATGGTTGGCCTCGTTGGGCACCAATGCCAACGCCAAGCGGGCCGCCCGCGCGCACTTCCTGTTCAACGTCATCGGGGTGGCGTGGATGCTCTGCGTCTTTCCCTGGTTTGCAGGCATGGTCGACTGGCTGGCCCATCAGCTCCCCAAGTCGCTTCGAAACGCCGATACCTTGGGTGGCGATCTGGCCGTATCCCTAGCCCTGTTCCATTCCATGTTCAACCTGACCAACATCGCTCTTTTGATCGGTTTTACACCGCTGTTGACTCGGGTTGTCACCTACTGGGTGCGCGATCCCCGCGGCGCCGAATTCGAGCCTGAACGGCTGCGATTCATCTCGCGAGGCATGGTGGACGTCGGCGAGTTGAACCTTCCCGCCGCGGAGAATGCCATCCGTCGAATGGCCGTCCTGAATCAAGAGATGATGGATCGTTACGTGCATATCTTCCGTCATCCCAAGGACGATTGTTCCACCGATATCGAAGACCTGCGCGCCATGGAGCGCTCCGCGGACAACATGCTCTCCGATATCACCACCTACCTAGTGCGCAGCTCCACGCATCAGTTAGACGAGCGGCACGCCCATTCCGTGTCGGCCATGTTGCAGGTGGTTTCCGAAATGGAGCAGGTGGCCGACTGCATCAGTCGTTTGGTCAAGCTGGTACGGAAAAAGTACCGGGCGGGAAGGGAGTTCGATCCGGACGTAAGTGCCCGGCTGCTCCAGTTCGCGGGTACGATCCAGGAGTTCATTGCGTTCTACCGGAATCATCTGTTCCGGCTGGTGACCGATGCCGACCTGGAGCAAGCGCAGCGCATGGAAGAGACCACCGACCAGATGCGCAAGGCGTTGCGGCGGGACGCCACGGCGCGTATGGGCGCCGGCGGCGACGTGGAAACCGAGATGCTCAACATCGATCTCGGCGTACAGATGGAGCGCATTGGCAACCACGCCCTAAACATCGTCGAAGCCTACCGGTATATCGACCCCGACGAGTCGCCTGACAACGTCGCGGCATGGCCAGTAGCGGTCTGACCGCTCACGGAGAGCTGGTCAGGTAGTCGACGGCGCGAACAAGCTGGCGATCGACGAACTCGGCGCCTGGTTCCTCGTCGTCCTCTTCGTCTCCGATGACGACGTCGTTGCCCTGGGGGATGTCGCGGCGGAGGCGCCAGATGCGAAGCTTTATGAACTCCTCGTCGTCCAGTACAACTTCCAGTTCGGGAGTGGGGCGGACTCCCCAGTCTTCCTCGTCGGTTGAGTCGGGCCTACGGTTGATGTTCCGACCATTGGGCCGCCAGTAGTCGGCGGTTGTCAGTTTGAGTGCTCCCAGGCCGCCTTCGAGATCGAGCACTTGCTGGACCGTCCCCTTGCCGTACGTGCGTTGGCCAGCGATCTTCGCTCGCCCGTGGTCCTTCAGGCAGGCGGCGACAATCTCGCTCGCGCTGGCGCTGTGCTGGTTGACGAGGATCACCAGCGGGAAGTCGCGAAGGGTATCGCCGGCCGACGCGACGAATTCTTCCGACTGATTGCGGCGGCGCACCGATACGATTGTGCCCTTGCGCAGGAACATGTCGGAAAGATCGACGGCGGCATCGAGCAGACCACCCGGATCGTTGCGCAGATCGAGAACCAGCTTCTCCATGCCTTCGTCGAGCAGCTTCTGGAGCACCTTGCCGAGGTCGGACACCGTCTCTCGCGAGAAAGCATTCACTCGCACGTAGCCGATTTTGGGATAGTTTTCCAGGGTGAAGTTCCAAGCGCCGTCCGGACTACGCGTGTCGCCCAAAATGGTATCGATGGGAATCTGCTGGCGACGAAGAGTCATCTCGACCGGCTTGGCGTCATCCGCGTGCAGGATCTCAAGCGTAACGGTCGTGCCCGGCTCGCCCCGCATCAGCTTCACGGCATCGCTCAGGGCCAGCTCCTCGGTTGCCTGCCCGTTGATTCGCAGGATGCGATCGCCGGGTCGGATTCCGGCCTGATACGCCGGCGTGTTAAAGAGGGGGGCCACCACGCGAAGCTGCTTGGTCTTTGCTTCTTGGGATACCTCCATGCCCACGCCGCCGAACTCTTGGTTCAGCGACTCGTTGAACTCGGCCAGATCGCGTGCGGTGACGAACTGGGAGTAGGGGTCGTTGAGCGCTGCGACCATGCCATCCATCGCGCCGTCAAAGAGGTCGTGGGAGGCAACCGGCTCGATGAAACGCTGCTCGATTTGCCGCATGGCATCGACCAGAATCCGGCCATAACGGCTGGTCTCCACATGCGGGTGGCACAGAATTGACAGCACTGCCGCTGCCAGCAACACCATGAGGTTGCGGTGAGGCATGGCCTTAGCCGTTCAAGGGTTACCCTGGCAGACTGACAACGTCGGCCGTTAACGCTTGGAGAACTGGGTTCCACGGCGCGCGCCGCGAAGACCGTACTTCTTCCGTTCTTTCATCCGGCCGTCGCGAGTCAGCAATCCGCTGTCGCGCAGGGCTTGCTCCAACTCGGTGTCGAAGCGTTTCAGAGCGCGGGCGATGCCGAGCTTGCAGGCATCCGCTTGCCCGGTAATACCGCCGCCGCCCACGCGAACGGAGACATCGACCCGATCGCGAACACCGGTCTGTTCCAGCGGCGCCACGACGGCGTTCTGCTGCTGAAGGTTGGGAAAGAACTCGTCCAGAGCACGTTCGTTGACGACAATCTTACCGTCGCCGGGGCGAACTCGCACTCGGGCGACCGAACTCTTGCGCCGACCGGTCCCCAGGAAATCTTGTGTGGCCGTTGTCATAACTCGTTGAGCCGTTTCGCGGGTCTATGGGATGTACTGTCGATGGACGCGGTGCCCTCGCCGGGCATCGCCTGCTACTTTCGCTTCGATCCAAGTTCAATGGATTCGGGCAATTGGGCCTGGTGGGGATGCTGGCCACCTACGTAAACCTTGAGCTTCGAGAGCATTTGCCGTCCCAGCTTGTTCTTTGGGAGCATGCGACGCACGGCCTCGTGGAGGATCAGCTCGGGGCGGCGCGCGAACCGTCGCCCGGCCGTCTCGCTGCGCAGGCCGGGATACCCGGTGTACCAAGTGTAGACTTTCCGATCCCACTTCTTGCCGGTAAACGTGACCTTATCGGCATTGACGACGACGACGAAATCGCCCGTATCGATGTGCGGAGTGTAGGTGGGCCGGTGCTTGCCCATCAGACGCATGGCGATATCGCTGGCCAGCCGTCCGACAACACGATCCGTGCCGTCAACCAGCCACCATTTGGCCTCGACATCGCCCGGCTTGGCCATATAGGTTTTCGTGAACTGCATTGCTCAGTCTCTGCGTAAAGTCTCGCTCTGCGTAAAGTCTCGGATCGCCTGGATCTTGCGCCAGGCAGAAGCGAGCAAACCTGTACTTTAACGACGACCGGGCGACTTGGCAAGCCGTCGCTCGCCAGATTCCGAGGAAAAACCCGGTTTCCTATCCTTCGGCCCAAACTGGTACGCCGGATCAGCCGAAAAAATACTTCGTAAAGGTACTCTTGAAACTACCATGAGGTGGGCCTTCTCTGGTAAACGGTATCTTGCAATAATACGAACCCATCGTATTTCTGGTAACCGTTCACAGGGGGACTGTCCCAATTTTCGCGGCACAAAGGGCGTTCT
>CAZASB010000113.1:0-13793 GCA_964487655.1 uncultured Planctomycetaceae bacterium | reverse complement strand
CCATCCACCCTACGTCTTTTCACCACGGACTTGCACCCAGAAACGGAAGAGCCCCCCTCTATCACATTAAACCCCGGTGGAACAAAAGAGTTCTCCATCCCGGAACTCTTTGCCTCCCGCGGGGTTATTAACTGAAGCAGGTTTCCGATTTCCCCCTATTACACAGGAGTTCGTGTCATGAAGGTCTCGTTGTTTCGTTTTGGCGTAGCCTCCCTCGTCTTGGTTGTAGCCACTGTAGTCTTAGCCCAGCCCCCCGGTGATCGACGTCAGGGCCGCGAAGGCACCCCCCGGGAAGGTGGCCGACCGAACATGATGATGGAAATGAGAGAAGGTATGAGTATGGGGGGCGGCCTCGGGCGACTGCTGACCGTAGAGCAGGTGCAGTCCGCGCTCAGCCTGAGCGAGGCCCAGAAGGAGGCGATTCAAAAGTGGCAAGAAGAGCAGCGGACAGCTTGGCAGCGCCCAGAGGGACGTCAGCGTTCGGAAGGCAACCGGCCACCGCGAGAAGGCCAAGGCCGCCCCGAAGCGAGGCAAGGCGGGCAGGAACGCCGTGAACTGACGCCAGAGCAGCGAGAGGAGTCCCGCAAGCAGATGGAAGAGGCGATGGCCCAACGTAATGCCGAAACCATGAAGAAGCTGGCGGAAATTCTCGATTCGAAACAAATTGAACGGCTCAAGCAAATCCAGTTGCAGTTGGAAGGCGTGGCCGCCCTCCGGAGGCCCGAGGTCCAGAAGCAACTGAAGCTCACCGATGCCCAGAAGCAGCAGTTGAACGATATCGCCACCGAATTGATGACCCAGCGACGGGAGGCGATGAGGTCGTCTCAAGGCAACTGGGAGCAATCCCGTGCGAAGATGGAAGAAGTCCGCGCCGCCATGCAGAAGAAGAGCATGGGCGTCCTGACCGCCGATCAGAAGACGGAACTGGGCAAAATGATGGGCGAACCGGCCAACATTGATCCCACAACCCTTTGGAGAGGTGGCAATCGTCGTCCGCAGGGCGAGGGGGAAGGCGGCCGTGGTGAACGCGGCGATCGTGGTAACCGTGGCGGCGATCGTGGTGGCAACCGTGGTGGACGCGGCAACAACAATTAATCGCTTCCCAGCGGCGTCGACCAGAGCACTCGGCACAACGCCAAGTCGGCGCGTTGCCGCAGTGCCCGGTGACAGTTAGAATGGGGATGTGCCTAATTGCGGCACAACCGACTGCCTCCACAGGCCGCGATCGACATGAGTAACACCGCCGAAGCGGGGCCACCCGCTTCGGCCTTTCCTTTCTTAAACCCTTTCCAAACTCGTTCCAGCTCTCACCGGCTTGACCGGCGCCCAGAGGCCGCTCCATGGACTTGGCTGAAGTACTTCGTTCCGCAGGCTTGCTCAACGAGCAGAAGATGCAGATGGCGCGCCAGGCGCAGGCCGATGGGCAGCGACTCGACGAAGCGGCGGTGGAACTGGGGCTGATTACTGAAGAGCAGGCGTTGCGAGCGATTGGCGACGCCGTGGGCCTGCCGTTGATCGACCTGACCGAGTCGGAAATCGACCTATCGCTGCTGGCCAGCGTTCCGGCCGGCATAATTCACCACGAGTTGATCTTCCCGGTTCGTCAGCAGAACGGCTCGCTGGTTGTCGCCACGTCCAATCCGTTCGGCCTCTACGCCCTGGACGAACTCAGCGCAACGCTTGGCAAGCCAATCCAGTCGGTGCTCGCGCCGCGATCGGAAATTGCCAAGCTCATCAAGACGCACCTCGGAGTCGGCAGCCAAACGGTCGACCGGCTCGTTGCCCAGAGCGACGAGAGTTCGCTCACCGTGGTGGACGAAGGCGAGGCGGATGGCTCCGAGCTATCGCAGATGGCCCAAGAGCCGTCAGTCGTTCGGCTGGTCAACGAAATCTTGCTCGAAGCCATCGAGGCCGGGGCCAGCGACGTCCACATCGAGTCGGAAGAGCACTCCATCCGCGTGCGTTATCGGCTTGACGGAGTTCTACATCCACAGCCCATGCCGCCGGAAATCCACCGATTCCGCGCGGCAATTATTAGCCGGATCAAGATCATGGCCCGGTTGAACATCGCCGAGCGACGCTTGCCGCAGGACGGTCGCATCGAGTTGAAGGCCCGCGGACGTGAGGTCGACGTGCGCGTATCGGTCATTCCGATGATCCACGGCGAGGGGATCGTGCTTCGCCTGCTCGACAAGAGCCGCATGACGTTCTCGCTAAGCAGCGTGGGCATGAGCGACGACATGTGCGTGACGTTTCGCCGCCTCATCACCCTACCGCACGGCATCATCTTGGTGACCGGTCCCACCGGTTCAGGTAAGACCACAACGCTGTACAGCGCCTTGCAAGAGATTCGCGACGACCAGACGAAGATCATCACGACGGAGGATCCGGTGGAATACAAGCTATCGGGCATCAGCCAGATTCAGGTCCACGCGAAGATCGGTTTGACCTTTGCCGACTCGCTCCGCAGCATCCTTCGGCACGATCCCGACATCGTCCTAATCGGCGAAATCCGCGATCTAGAAACGGCCGAGAACGCGATTCAAGCTTCATTGACCGGTCACCTTGTATTCAGCACCCTGCATACCAATGATGCCGCCAGCGCCTATACGCGGTTGACCGACATGGGGGTCGAGCCGTTCCTGGTGTCGAGCACGGTGGAGGCGATCATGGCGCAGCGTCTGGTCCGGATGCTATGCAAGCAATGTCGCGAACTCTATCATCCGACCAAAGCGGACCTGCCGCCCGACTTTCCGTACGAGCAGATGCCCGACGGGCTCTACCGGGCCCACGGATGCCGCGAGTGCCGCCATGTTGGTTATAAGGGGCGCGTCGGCCTGTTCGAACTGCTGGTCACCACCGACCGCATCCGCCAGATTTCCCACGACCGCTCCAGCAGTTGGATGATCCAGCAGGCGGCGATCGAGCAGGGAATGCAGACGCTGCGGCAAGACGGCTGGGCCAAGGTTCTGGCCGGGCGGACAACGGTCGAGGAGGTGGTTCGCGTCACCAAGGGGAATGATTTGATCAGCAATGCCGCACTATGACTATGTCGCCCGCGACGCAAGCGGGAACCGAGTGACCGGAACCATCGAAGCCGCTTCCCGACAAGAAGCCCTGGCGACCATGACGGTCCGCGATCTGTTTCCCGTCGAGGTCGACGCTCGCAAGACGCCGCTCACGGTGCAACGCCGCGTGCCAGCCTCCATGCTGGCGACAGCGCTCAGTCAAATGGCCGACTTGCTGCAGAGCGGCGTCCCCCTGCTCCGCACCCTGGAGGTCCTGCGCCGGCAGATTTCGCATGCCGGCATGCGAGAGATCATTGCCGACCTGCATCGGCAAGTGGAAGACGGCACGTCTTTGCCCGAGGCCATGCAGCGTCACCAGCGAGTGTTTGGCCAGATCACGGTCAGCATGGTCCAAGCCGGCAGCGAGGGCGGATTCCTCGAGGAATCGCTCAGCCGCGTGGCTGACTTCATTGAACTGCAGGAAGACCTGAAAGGCCGCGCCATCGGCGCGTTGGCCTATCCGGTGGTGCTGGCCGGCTTCTTCTCGGTCGTGGTTACCGGGCTGCTGGTTTTTCTCGTGCCGAAGTTCGAGTCGATTTTCGCCATTATGCGGCAGCGAGGCAGCTTGCCGATGCTGACCGAACTGCTGCTGGGCGTCAGCCGCTTCACGTGGCAATGGGGCATTTGGATCGCCCTGATCCTGGCATTGGTCGGGTCGGTTGTGGTGAAGTGGCTGAAGACCGAAACGGGTCAGACATGGCGCGACCTGACCAAGCTTCGCGTGCCGATTGTCGGGAGAATCTTCCGCAACTTGGCGATCGCCCGTTTCTGCCGCGTGCTCGGCATGCTCCTTTCCCACGGAGTGCCGATCCTGCGAGCGCTGCGCATTTCGAGCGAGGCGGCTGGCAATCGCGTGCTGGCGGCGGCCGTGGTTGCGGCCACCGAGAACATCTCCGCGGGCCAGACCCTGGCGCAGCCGCTATCTCGGTGCAAGCATTTCCCGGAAGCGATTGTGGAGATGATCGCCGTGGCGGAGGAGTCGAACCGACTGGATCGGGTGCTCATTGACATTGCCGACGCGATGCAACGGCGCACGTTCCGCCATATGGACCTTGCCGTACGCTTGCTGGAACCGATCATGCTGATCTTCATTGCCGGAGTCGTCCTGCTGCTGGTCATTGCCCTGCTGTTGCCGATGTTCCGAATGAGCGGGATGTTTTGATGTTATGCAACCCTGCCAACCCTTTCCCATTCAACGCACAACCATGTAACGGAGGAATGAACATGCGACACCCCATGAAAACGCGGCGGCAACTTGCCCGCCGAGGCTTCACCCTCATCGAAGTACTGCTGGTGCTGACCATCCTGGTGATCATCGGCTCGATTGCCGTTGTTGCCATCGTCCCCATGCAACGGAACGCCTACATCCGCGCCGCGGAAGCGCAGGTGAAGGCTTTCAAGACGCCGCTCCAGGCGTACCGCATTGACATTGGAACCTACCCCAACTCGTCGCAAGGCCTCGAAGCGTTGCGTAACCCGCCTTCGGACCTGGCATCGCCGACCAAGTGGCGCGGCCCCTACCTGGAAACCCCGGTGCCGGCCGACCCCTGGAGCAACCCGTATCGCTACGAGTATCCCGGCAAGTTCCAGGAGGACTGGCCCGACATTTGGTCGTACGGCCCCGATGGCAGTGACGGCACCGACGACGACATCGGCAACTGGATTGTCGCGGAGTGATTCCGATGCTGGACTTGCGTCACGCGACCATCTCTACCGGCGGACGCCCGAATTCCGAGGCGTCCGCCGCGCTGTTCCGACTGAAGTCGGCCAGCCGCCGCGCTAGTGGCCGCCGGGCCACCCGCCGCCGTGGAGTCACATTGCTTGAACTGCTGCTCGTCCTTGCCGTCCTAACGCTACTGGGCGCCGTGGCATGGCCGTCGTTGGACCGATCACTGGCCGACCAGCGACTCCGCAACGCGGCCGACATGATCCGCGCCCAGTGGACGCAAGCTCAGGTACGGGCCGTCGCTTCCGGAACGGTACAATACTTCCGCAATGAACCAGGCGGGAGATACTATTGGCTCCAGTCGGATGACGATGCCGTCGCGGCGGGAAGCACGTCGAACAAAGGTTCCCTCCCGCTCTCCGGCGGATTCCCGGCCGACGCCCTGCTTCTGCCGGACGACGTGACATTCGACGAGGCAACCGTCGAAGTCGCGGCACTGGATGACGCGCTCGATGCATACGGTCAGTCGATGGGCGCCGATTCGGCCGCACTCGGGAACGACACGTCCGATGCCACCATTGCCTTCTATCCGGACGGCGACTGCTCGTCGGTCCGGTTAGTGCTGCGCAACTCGTACGACCAGTGCATCGCCGTGTCGCTCCAAGGCCTGACGGGACTGGCCACGGTCAGCGATGTCTTTGCCGGCAAGGACGCCGCTCCATGACCGGCAATCGCAAACACTCCGGATTCACGCTGCTCGAGGTCATTCTGGCCCTGGCCATTCTTGCCGGCGCGGCTGCCGTGCTTTCCCAGATGGCGTGGAGCGGGCTGGAGAATGCCCGACTTACCGGCGACCGCATCACGGCCCAAATTCTGGCCGAGAGCCTCATGGCGGAGTTGGATGCCGGCATCTGTGCGCTGGAGTCCGTCGCGGATCAGCCCATCGAGGATTTGAGTACCGATTGGCAGGAGTCCTTGGCGGCCAACGACGACCTGGGCCGCTGGCTGGCGACCATCGATGTATCGACCGCCTCGGTGGAGGGAATGCTGCATGTCGCGGTGACGGTGCGCGATGGCACGTCCATCGGGCGCGCGGCCGAGGCAACTCTGGTACGATGGCGAATCGACCCGAGCGAGAAAGCCGCCAATGAGTAGCCCCGAACGACAAGCTTCGCAGACATTCGCATCGCGGCATGGACTCCCGGTCAGCGCCGCGCCGCCGAAACGATGGTCCAGCAGCGCCATCGCCCCAGCCCATGGCGCATTCACCCTGGTCGAGTTGATTCTGGCCATCGCGTTGACCGCCATCCTATTGGTGGTGATCAGCACGGCCGTCGAGGTCCAGTTGCGAGCGTTCCAAAACGCCACTCGAAAGACCGATCGCGATCGGCTGGTCCTTGCACTGCTACGACGAATCGCCGCCGATCTCCATGGCGCGGTAGGGCCCGCGGCCGACAAGCAGGATACGACTGTCGGCGGCAGTTCCGGCGAGGACAAGAACGCCGTGGACGACTCGGCCGCCGTGCTCGCCGATGAATTCGAATCCACTCTGATTTCAAGTATCGGCGACACGTCCGGACCCATCGGCCTTCGCGGCGAATCGGACCAGTTGTGGATTGACATCCTCCGAGCAAGAGCGTCCAATTCGGACGCGTCGGACGCAACGACCTGGTTCGCCGATGTTCCCGTCCCGAAAAATAGTGGTATTCGAACGATCCTCTACTATGTCGTCTCCTCCGAAGAATCGACCGCCCCCGAGGAAATGAAACAGGCCAGCGACCGGGCCGGCGGCCTCGTACGGCGCGAGTTCGTTGAGCCGATCGCGTCGTACGCGCGGCAGTTGGGTCTGCTGGAAGAACTCGATACGTCCGCGCGGCCCATGGCGGCCGACGTGATTGGCATCGTGTTCCGCTACCACGACGGCAACGACTGGTGCGACACCTGGGACTCAACCACCACCGGTGAACTGCCACGCGCGATCGAAATTACGCTACTGTTCGCGCCGGATACCACGTTGGCTTCGGGCACATCCGACCTGAGTGGACCGCCGTTGTCCACCGACGACGCCCTCGCTGATGCCGCTGAGTATCGGCTCGTGGTAAGCCTCCCCATCGAAACGCCAGATGATGGGTCGGCGAGTACCGGAAATGACGAACGAGAGACCGCCGGAAGCACCTCAATCTTGAACGGCATGAATGCCACCGACCCCGACATGGAGGACGAGCCATGACGCGACGCTCGATGGCCATGCCGAATGGCCAAACATCGGCCCGCGAAACGAGGCGCCGTGTCAGGTCCGCGCGGAAGGGCATGGTATTGATTCTGGTACTGGTGGTCGTGGCCGCTCTGAGCCTCGGCGCGCTCGCGTTCTCCGAGTTGATGGTCAACCGGCACGAGGCCATCCACGTAGCGGGGCGGCAAGTGCAAGCTCGACTCCTAGCCGAGTCCGGACTGGAAGCAGTGAAACTCCTGCTCGCCGAGCAGCCCGACGTCCTTTCCTCCGACGGCTCCTGGCACCAGAGCGAATCGTGGTTCCACGGCATCCTGGTCATCGACGACGGCACGCCCACCGGCCGAGGGCGATTCAGCATCGTCGCGCCTGCCGACGAACTGCAAGGCGACCTCCGCTTCGGACTCGAATGCGAATCGGGCAAGCTGAACCTGAACACCTTGCTGGACGACGATCCCGGCGCGACCGAGGCACGCAAAAGACTGATGGGACTTCCCAACATGACCGAAGATCTCGCCGACGCTATTCTCGACTGGATCGACGAGGACGACGATGCCCGCGATTTCGGCGCGGAAGCCCAATACTACGAGATGCTCGACAGCCCCTACCTCCCGGCCAACCGACCGCTCCGCCGAATCGAGGAGCTGCTTCACGTTCGGGGAGTCACGCGGGAACTGCTGTTCGGCGCGGATGCGAACCAGAACGGACGGATCGACATGAACGAAACCGGGCAGTTCATCGGCTCGGACGAGCGCGGCTGGGTCGCCTATCTCACGCTCCACAGCCGCGAACTGCAACTGCGGGCCGACGGCAAACCGAAGATCAACGTAAACCAAGGCGACCTGGAAGCCCTCCACGTCCAAATGGAAGAGGCCCTCGGATCGGAATGGGCCACGTTCATCGTCGGCTACCGCCAACAGGAGGAGCTTTACAGCGAATCCGACCAGGAAGAGAACGCCGAGAATGGCGAGCAGGACGGCGGGCGACAAACGGAGCCCCCCGCCAATTCGGAGAATCCCGGCGATTCGGCAAAATCCAGCGAAGGTCGTGGCGACAACGACAATAAAGACAACAACGACAATGATAACGATGATGACAAAGTCGAAGTCGAACGCGAAGACCGCATTACCGGAGAACTTGATCTGTCGAAAGAGGCCGTCCAGACGCTTGGCAGCGTACTAGATCTGATTGGCCAGAGCATCAAGGTCCAGTACGTCGACCGCGACAAGCCGGTGGTGGTCGCCCCGCTGTTCCCCGACGATCGGAACGCCATGGCCGACTACCTGCCTACCCTGCTCGACTGTCTGACAACCGACGACACCAGCGCGCCTGCCGGGCGGGTCAATATCCACTTGGCTCCGGATGCCGTGCTTCGGTGCGTGCCAGGCATTGACGCCGACCTTGCCACCCAGATTCGCGTTCAACGTCCGACCGATCCCACCGACATCGACACGAGCCATCAGAATCTCGCTTGGCTGTTGACCGAGGGGCTGCTGACGCTGGACGAGGCCAAGGAATTGCTGCCCCGCCTGACGGTCGGTGGCTGCGTGTACCGCGTGCAGGTGGTCGGGTTCTTCGACGACGGCGGCCCGATGGTCCGGCTGGAAGCCATCGTTGACGCTACCACCACGCCCGCCCACGTGTTATCCTTGAAAGACCTGAGCGCATTCGGCCGCGGCTTCGAACCGGATATCCTGGGCGCCGCGCCGTGACCTCTTCCTTGAGAACCATCGCCTCCGCACACCGTAGAGAGAACCAAATGCAACTCTTCCTCGGGAACAGTCACCCCTCCGACAGCTTGCCCCCGTTACTTGGCAGTAGTAGACTATGATGGCAGTGACTTCTGGCTGAAATTAGAAATGATACCGACGCAAGCGTGACCGACAGAGAAAAGGGCCAATGCTGCGAAAACAAGTAGCCAAAGGAGAACCGGAATAATATGATGTCGCTAAAGATCGTTGTTGAACGGCATCCCGACACCTACGTGGCGTATCCGCTTGGGATTAAGGGGGTCGTGGTCGGACAGGGTGATACCTACGAAGCGGCGGTCGCCGACCTGGAATCGGCGCTGCACTTTCATCTGCAAACCTTCGGCGCGGACACCCTGGAAGTGGACCCACCGATCCTTGGGACTGGAATCTCGCGTGAAGATTTCCTTGCGGTATACGAGAACATCTGATGCAATCCGGCTTCGCCGGCGAGGAATAGTACAATCGTTTATGAGTCTCTTCTACCTACGCTGAGTCCCCTCCAATGCCTCGCTACCTTGCCATGGAACTGAGCCGATCGGAAGCGCGAGTGTTACTCGGGCGAACCGCAGGCGCTGGGATTTCAGTTGAGCAGGCCTTCTGTGTGCCGCTTGAAAGCGAGGGCGATAAGTCTGGCGCCGAATTGCTTGAGTACTCGGTGATCGCGGCGTTGGCCGAGCACGGCATTACACGTCTGCCGGTCATTGGCGTGGTGGGACGCAGCGAGGTCGAGTTGCGGCTTCTCAACCTTCCTCCCGCCCCCGACGATGAGTTGCCTGACCTAGTCCGCTTCCAGGCCGGCCGCGAGTTTCCAAACCTGGAGACCGACGCGGCGTTGGACTTCCTGCCGCTGGACGACGCGGCCGATCGGCCGCGGCGCATCCTGGCGGCGGTGCTGAAGCCCGGCGTTACCGCGCGATTTTCGCGCATCTGTGAAGCTGCCAAACTATCGCTTGAGCGGCTCGTGTTTCATCCGGCCGCCGCCGCTTCCTTGTTGCTCCGCCACCGGCCGGAGCTAGAGGCCGGCTGGTGCCTGATGATGGACATCCTGGACGGGCAGGCAGAACTAGCCGCCGTCCGCGGCGGGCGTGTCGTCTTCTCGCGTCATGTCCTTCTACCGGACGGACTGCCGGACAGTATCGAAGCAACCGAGGCGATCGGCGCCGAGATACGTCGCACTCGAGCGGCCGCCGCTAATCAGGAAGGCGCGACGCCGCCGGAACCGGTATTCGTGTTCGGCCACGACGCCCCGTGGACGACGTTTGCCCAGCGATTGGGCCAGACGCTCGGTGCGGATGTTGAGCTGGTCGATCCGTTTGCCGGGACGTGCGCGGCGAGCCAAGAATTGGGCCGGCAAGCAAAATTTGCAGCTCTGGTCGGCTCCCTGGCGGATGAAGGCGAGAACCGGCGGCCGGCACTCGATTTTCTCCACCCGCGAAAACGTCCCGAACCGCCCAGCCGCCGTAATGCCTATGCGATAGCCGGCCTTGGCGTTGCGGCGGTCGTGCTGGTGGTGATGCTCGTGAGTTTCGTGCAGGCACGCCGCATGCGCAAGTCCATCGAGTCCTTGAACAACGAATCAGCGGCCCTGACGAAATCCGCCGATGATGCCGATAAAATCGTCGCCAACGTCGAGGAAGTTGGTAAGTGGGTATCCGATGAGGTGGTATGGATTGACGAACTCCGCTGGTTGTCGGAGAGCTTCACGCCGCCGCGAGAGGCCGTGTTGACCAAGCTGGTCGCCGCCGCAACTACCGGACGCGCCGAGATGCGGCTGGACGGCCTGGCAAGCAATGTTGATGCCGCCAGCCGTCTCGACAGTCAACTTCAAGATGAGCGCCACCGGCTGCTCGGACAGACCAAGAGCGAGGACCGCTCCGACAGTCCCTATCGCATCCAATTCCGATCCACCGTGCAAATCGAGCGGACGAAGTGAATATCGCATTGAACAAACGCGAGAGAATCCTTGCGTTCGCCACGCTCGCGATCGCAGGCGCCGTGCTGCTCTATTTCCTCGTCGCGGCACTGTTGGCGCCACACAAGGCATTGAAGACTCAATACAATCACGCCGCCGCCGAACTGCTGCGAAAGCAGAACCGCGTGGATAATGGCATAAAGGCCACCGAGCAGCTCGACGCCTGGCGCAGCCGGTCTCTCCCCTCGAATCCCGAAACGGCCCTGTCGCTGTATCAGAACTGGCTGCTCCAAACGGCGCGAGACGCGGGGCTCTCCACCATCGCCATTGACGCCGTACAAGGGCGACGTCGCCCCGGGATCTTCCATGCCCTAGGGTTCAGCCTCCAGGCAACCGCGAGCCTGGACGAGTTGACCGCCTTCCTGCACCGTTTCTACCAGGCAGGCCACCTCCACCAGATCCTAGCGATGGGCATCGTTCCGGAAACGCGCGGCACGAAGCTGTCGGTGCAGATGACCATTGAAGCGTTGTCGCTCCCAACCGCCGATCGAACCGACTCGCTGGCCGACTCGCCGTCGAGCCGCGAACTGGCCACGCTGGACACTTACCGCAAAGCCATCGGCAAGCGGAACCTTTTCGCCGCACACCAGCCACCGCCACCTCCGTCCCCGAACACAGCCGAGGCGTCTCCCCCCCCCACAACGCCACCGCCTCGCTTCGATCCAGCCAAGCACGCTTACCTAACGGCTATCGTCGCCGTGGGCGACCGCCAGCAGGCATGGCTCTTCGCGCGCACCTCGGACGAGACGTTCAAATTGTTTGAAGGCGACACGTTCGAAATTGGCGGCGCCGAGGGAAAGGTACTTCGCATTGGCCATCGCGACGTCGACATCAAGTTCGACGGCCGGCAATACCTGCTCTCCCTGGGCGAAAACCTCCGCACCCCGGCAACAGCCAACGATTAGCCCGTTCGGCATCAGTCGCGGCTGCCGCCGGTGAAAATCATGATGTAGTACAGAAGCGTCATCAACGCCTGGAGCGTCGCGGCCACGTAAGTCCAAGCCGCCGCGCTGAGGACTCGATCCACGTAAACCAACTCCTGCGAGTTCACCACGTTCAAGGCAACCAACTGCTCCTTTGCCCGGCTGGATGCATTGAACTCAACGGGCAGGTTCACCAGTTGGAAGAAGACCACGCACCCAAACAAACCGATGCCCACGAATACAAGCGGCGCCAACTGAAAGATCATGCCAAGAATGAGCAGTAGGAAGCTGGCGCCGCTGCCGAAACTGGCCGCTGGCACGGCCGCGTTCCGAATCACCAACGGCACGTACTGGCGGGCATCCTGAATAGCGTGCCCCGCCTCGTGCGCGGCGATGCCTACCGCGGCAAGCGACCGGCCGCCGTACACTTCCGCGCTGAGTCGCAAGACCTTGTGCCGCGGATCGTAATGGTCGCTCAAATGCCCTGGCACCTGCTCAATCGCGACACCCTCAAGACCGGCCGAGTTGAGAATATGCCGCGCCGCGGCGGCGCCACTCAACGGCGAGGGCATACGCCGCGCCTGGGCATAGGTAGCCTTAACTCGCATCTGGGCCCAAAGCCCCAAGATCACAGCCGGTGCAATAAACAGTAGATATGTAAACATGGTTGTCCTCTCTCGATGGGGCGGAGCCACACTTAGCCCGGATTATTCATCTACGTAGGGTGGGTCGAGGTCGCGTAGATCGTTGGTGGGTCCGCACAAGCCGCAACCGAGCTGATTTGTAGCCCGCCGCCTAGAAAGACGCCGGTATTAGCGACCGATGACCCACCAAGGAAGCGGCTTGCTTGACCCACCCTACCTATCGTGAATAATCCGGGTTAGGCTTGCGGCAAGCCTGATATTCCTACACGAATTGTACGCATGGGGCAAGACCGTGGCCATGGCGCCATGAATTCAAACAAGAAGCACCGGCTGCGTTTCATTCGTCACTCGTCATTCGACATTCGTCAATGGCAAGCTGTGCGTGCCCGTGACGCAGAGGGCCATGGTGTCGCGCGTCGAGTTGAATCCGCCACCCGCGGCCGTCTTCAAACGGCTCCGGATTGTCGGAGCGGTCCAGGGCATCGTTTGCGCCGGGCAAGGCGAGAATGAAGGCGGTTCCGGTTGTGCAATCGGTATCGAGGGCGAGGCTTCCACCGAATCGCTCGGCAATCCGTTTTGCGGTGGGAAGCCCCCATCCGGAGCCATCTATCTGAGCGTCAGAAAGGCGGCGGCCGGGTAAAAAGATTTCACGTCGTCGCCGACGGTCGATCCCCGGTCCATTATCGTGGATTCGAATCGCGGCCATGCTATCGTCCCTGTCGGGATGAGAGCAAGCATGCACCGTGATTTGCGGTCGTTCCGGATCGCAACCATGTAACACGGCGTTTCGCAACAAATTGGTGAGTATCTGCCTCAGCCGATCGGGATGACACCAAACCGCAGGCAGTGGCCTGCGCACCTGCACGCGCACCCCCCATTCGTTTAACAACGGCGTCTGCTCCAAAAGAACTCGGTCAACGATCGCTGCCAGGTCGACCGGTTCCGGCTCCATTTCAGCCGTCCCAGAGGTAGAAAGCCGCAGCACGTCGTCGAGGTATCCCCGCGATGCCTTCATGCATGCCTCCACCTGCCTCAGAGACAAATCGATATCCTCGGGCGGCGTTTCGTCTATTCGAGTAGCTTCAAGGAGCGACTTCAACCGGCGGAACGAGTGCTCAAGCATAATTTGGCTCGCCCCCATATCGTGAGAAAGGCCACGAAGCGCATGGAGGATTTCGGTAGAATCAATCGTTTGATTTGCATTCATGGTGGGAGTCTCCAGACCGAAGCCAGGGTTATCTTCGGCGGGTCCGACAGCGGGGGTACCGGATTCTTGTCAAACCTACCACGCAAATCAGCAAAGGCAAGCCACATTTCCCGCTTGCGCGGTAGAAACGCTATGAACCCACCCTAACGCGTCGGGCCGCACCAACCTTTTTGACTCTTCCGTCTCCAGGTGCATACCGCGATCCATTGGAATTTGAGCTTTGTGGATCGCCAGGGGCTTGATCGCCTGCAACTCCGAACCCGACGAAGACAGAAAATTGGCTCTTCCGTTTCTGGGTGCAGAATTGCCTGACACGTGGATGAACCCGGATG
>CAZASB010000112.1:0-13827 GCA_964487655.1 uncultured Planctomycetaceae bacterium | reverse complement strand
GGGACAGTCCCCCTGTGAACGGTTACCCAGCGGTGATTACGAAGGAAACCTTGAGTTAATGCGCGCCCTCGGGCCAAACACACCGGCTTACTCGGATTCTGGCATAATCTCCAGCGCCGGGTAGGTTACCTCGGCGGCCGTGGCTTTCCATGCCGGATCGCCGTATACGCCTGCCTGCTCGTAATCGAACGGTCTGAATCCTAGCTTCAGTGCAGGCGAGTCCGACGCGAGGTGGAAATCGCGGTTGGGTGCGTCAGCGAACTTGGGATCGGCCACAATCGAGCCTTCCTCGTGCCCTTCCGCCTGCCATGTGTCTAGCGGTTTACCCAGGAAGTCGACCGGCTCGCCCCCGGCACGCCAGAAGCAGTTCTTGCGGCTCTCGTGCTTAATCTGATTCCAACGGCCGGACAGGAGTTGGCCGGAATCGTAGTAGACGATGTTGTTCTCCAGGGTGAACGAGAGGTGGTCTTCCACTCGCGTTGCCTGCAGTTGGTACAGCTTGCTGAATGCCATGATGTTATTGCGGACAACGTTTTCTCGGCCGTAGTGTTGATGGAATCCGCCGGTCTTGACGTTATAGACCAAGTTGTTCTCGAACAGGATGCCCGTGCTGCCCTCGTCGGTGTACATTCCCCATCCGCCGTAGGAGTACGAGTACACGTCGTGGAAAACGTTGTTGCGCACGACGGTTTCCTCGGATGGACCCAGGGTATAAATGCCGCCCATATCGCACAGCACGCCCCAGCCGATGTGATGAACGCGGTTCAGTGCGATGGTGTTTCGCTTTGTCAGGCTCTCGCCGTATCCCCAGCGCCAGCCAACCGAGATGCCCGTATAATAATGGTCGGCAATCTCGTTGTGGGTAACTTGGTTGTCGCTGCTCTGGCCGATCCACAGCCCTACCGCGCACGGGAATATCCGCCCGCCATGGCGGATGATATTGTTATCAACGGTGACGTGGCTGGTTCGCTCGGCCTCGTTGGCGGCAATGCCGGCTTCGCCGATTCGAACCCCGCCCGCGCCGGAATCGTGAATGAAGCAGCGTTCGATGCGGCAGTTGCGACATCCGTTGCGGAACCACGCGGCGTAGCGGCCCACGTGCCCGACCTCGCAATCGACCATTGACACGTGACGAGCGCCGTCGATCATGACCGCGGCATCGATCGGAGCGGCAGCTTGGGCCGCCTCGAACCCTTCAGGCGGCATGACCCAGCGGGCGTGACGGAACGCCAGTCCCTCGAAACGGACGTGCTCGACGAACTTCCCGGCCGCCGCGCTGCCCTGGATCAGCAGAAGATGATCCGCCACGGGGGCCACGACGGTGGCCTTGGTCATATCCTGGCCCGGCAGCGGCCGATAGTACAGCCAACCATCGCGTGCGAGGAACCATTCACCATCGGCGTCGAGGGCCGCCTTGAAGTTCTCCAGGTGGAAACGCGTGTTCTTCAGCCACCGGTTCCATGACTTCATCCCCTGGCCCGAAGTGGTGAGGGTTGCCTGTTCGGCGTTGGCCCCGTCGAGGAATCGTCGCGTGACGTCCCACTTGTGGTAGACCACCATGTTGACGTCCGCCAGTTCCGCGTCAGTGAGGCCTTTCAAGGCTGCTTGGAAATCGTCCGGGCTCATGGTCACGGTTTGGCGTGCCTTGGCCGCCCGGCGGGTATTGGGCGGTCCTTCGAGCACCTCTTCCTTCACATCTTGCATCTGGTAGTAGAACTTGTTGGGCGTACGCGCTCGGGTGGCGCGTTGACCGTCGACGAAGAGCTGCTCGAAATGCCACGAGCCGTCCGCCACTTCCGAAACGCGGGTTTGCCACACGCCGTCTTCACCCGGCTGCCATCCGCCAATCATCCGGCCGCCGCAGAACACGGGCTGTTCACCCGGCTTGGCCTTGTACGCGATGATGGCGTTCTCTGCTCCGCTATCTTGCGGTTCAAAGCTGAGCGGTTCTGAAAGGAAATATCGCCCGCCGGCTATGTGTACGTGAATGGGGCCGGCGAGTGGCCCCGTCTGCTTCAAGGCACGGATGGCATCGCGCGCCCGAACAAGCGTGGCAAACGGCTGATCGGCCGTTCCAGGGTGCGCGTCGTTTCCATTGGGGGCAACGTAATAGTCGTCCACCACGACACCCTTCGGGCTTTCCGGGAGAATTCCCAGAGCCGTCTTCCGGCGCGGCCCGTCCCACTGGAGCGCCTGGCCGTCGTCCAGCAACCTCTGCCGCAGGCGTGCGTAGTCGATCGACTGCACGTCGCAATCTTGTTCCAGGGCATGAACCGCCGCCGTGGCCGCCGACTGGCCGAGGACCATGAACACCGGCTCCATGCGGATCGAGCCATAGGAAATGTGGCTGGAGGAAACGCAAACCGGCACTAGCAGATTTACGCACTCCTTGCGGCGAGGGACAATCGCCCGATAGCTGATCGGGTACGGCCCGCCAGGACTGATTTGGATATCGCCCTCGTTGCGGGCGTGGCCGTTTTCGTCCACGTAGCGCTGCACGTTGTGCGAGTCCATGTTGTACGAGCCCATGCCCACCGGATCGGGCGTCTCTTTCAGGGCCCGAAGCTCCAGTTCCGTCATGACGAAATCGCTCACCATGCGTCGCGCCTCTCGCACGTAGATCTGGTGCGGCCAGTGGTCATTGTCAATAAACTCGTCCTTGGCCAAGCCCCAGCGATTCATCTCGGTCTGGATCTTCTCCGGCACGCGGGGATCGTTGGCCAGGAAATACATCAGCCCCTTCTGGTAGATTTCGTGTTCGGCGATGATCTCGCGACGACGCTCGTACGATGCCTCGGGGTAGTCGTAGTTCATGCCGATATTATCGGTGGAAAACGCCCCATGGTTGTTCGTGTCGGTCTTGTGATTAGGTGCCGGATCGAACTTGCGGAACACGCCGTCCCAGCCGGTTTGCAGGTAGCGGGCCAGCAGCTCGTACTGCAAGGGGTCGTACCCCGCGGGCTTGGCGAACGGCACGCGGATTTCCGGCGCGGTGGTCAGGCACATGCGGAAGCAGTACGCCTGCAAGCGGTGGTCGCCCTCGCCATCCTTGCCCGGCGAATCGCCATGAATGCGAGGAAGCAGGCCGCTGGATGGGTCGCCGGGGGTCCGGTAGGGATCAACGGGACGCTCGAACTGGTGGCTCACGGCGCGAGCCGTTTGCACGCCGTTGAGCGTTTCGCCATGGACGCTGTTGGCCTCGCGCCCGACGTGGAACGATACGCCGGCCGCGGCCATCAGGTCGCCTTCATACGTGGCATCCATAAAGATGCGTCCTTGATACGTCTTGCCGCTGAGTGTGGTGATGGACGTAATCCGGCCGTCCTCCTTCGCGACACCCGACTCGCGATTGAGATACTCCCCGCGCACCACGAGGATTTCGTGCTCGCGCACCCAATGCTCGAAGGTGCGTTCGGCCACGTGCGGTTCGAATACCCACATGGCGTCCTCCTTTGGACGATAACGCCCATACTCTTCCGCCTTCTGATAGATCCAAGCGTCCGGCCGATCGTAATGCGACTTCATGGCTCTGTAGAACTCGCGGGCCAGGCCGCCAACTACCTCTTTTCGGCCACTATCGGTCCAACCCAGCCCTCCACTGGTGAGTCCGCCAAGATGCTTGTCGGGCGAGACGACGATGACCGACCTTCCCATCCGCTTCACCTGCACGGCCGCGGCCACGCCGGCGGACGTGCCGCCGTAAATCACCACGTCGTAGACGTCGGAAACCTTATCGTCGGCCACGACGGCGGAGGCCGTCATGGCGGCGAGGAAGAAAGCCAGGACTCGCATGGAACACCTCTTTAGGGCTCTTCCGTTTCTGGGTGCAAGTCCGTGGTGAAAAGACGTAGGGTGGATGGTTCCGGATGTCTCAGCATCCGGGTTCATCCACGTGTCAGGCAATTCTGCACCCAGAAACGGAAGAGCCCTCTTTAGTGGCTGCGGAAGGGCTGTGTCTTCAGCAGACATGCAGCCGTTCACTTACCTGTAAACAAAAACAGTTCCTTGATATCGTTGGCGTTGGGCCGTCGGCCGTATTCGCAAATTTCGAACGCCTCGGCGTATTGCACCTTCTTGCCGGCTTCCTCGCCGTAAAGCTCGATGAGTTTGTCGCGATACTGGTCGGCCGTGGAAGCGAACCGTCGCCGGAAGTAGTCGCGCACCTCCTGCCGCTTCTTTTCGCGTTCGGCCGGGTCGTCCAAGGCCGGGTTGGGTTTTCCCATTGCCCCGCCTTCGACGAACTGCGATTCCAAGACCGCCAGAGCCTCGACCTTCTTCTCGATCGCGTCATCAATGGCCATGACAATGTCGCCTTGGAACGGCGTCGGTCGCTGGAAGCCGTCGGAGGAAAACAGAAACACGGGATTTTTCGCCAGCGGCGCCACGTCGGGGCAGAAGAACGGCACGCCCACCATATACGCGCAGTCCTGCATCAACACACCCACGTAGCGGTGGTCGGGATGGTAGTCGTTCGGGCGATGGCCAATAACGATATCGGCTCCCCACGATCGGATGATTCGCGTGAGCTTACGGCGATTCTCAAGCGTGGGCTCTAGCTCGCCGTCGTGAATGTCAAGCACCAGGGACGTCGTTCCGAGGATTCGCGATGCCTCGGCCACCTCGGCGGTGCGGCGATTCGCCAGCGCGCCGCCAGCCATGGCGAAATGGCCAATATCGCCATTTGTCACCGAGACGAGCAGCACATGGTGGCCTGCCGCCGCCCACATCGCGGCCGCGCCGCCGGCGCGAATCTCGGCGTCATCGGGATGGGCACCGAAAACGACGATCCGCAGCTTCCCGTCATCCCGTGGGGCGCTGGGCAACTTGACCACGCTCTCCGCACCCGCTGCCCGCCCTTCTAGCGATATGGCGACCAACCCGCAAAGCAAGGCCAATGAGCCGAGGCATCGGACAAAACTAATCGACTGCTTGCACATGACTGGAACTCCGTGGTGTGCGACTGGGAATCAACGCAATTCAACCCACAGCATAGCCTCCCTCTGACGCAGAGGCAAGTCCCCGCGGCATGGCTCTTCCGTTTCTGGGTGCAAGTCCGTGGTGAAAAGACGTAGGGTGGATGGTTCCGGATGTCTCAGCATCCGGGTTCATCCACGTGTCAGGCAATTCTGCACCCAGAAACGGAAGCTCCCGCGGCATGATGCCTTGGGGGCTTGCCTGAAGCACAACGAATTGGGTAGCGGCGCCCCAAGTCACGCCGCCGGATTACGAGAAAGTGTAAGAGATTCGTCGGATAATGTAATTGACACCCGAGTTCTAAAAGCCACAATGGTGAAAGAGCAACATGATGGAAGGACTACAATGCCCGATGGGTGATGGGCGTTGGCTGCCGATGGCGCTGCGCCGAAGCCACGCCGTTGTCTTTCCGTTAAATTGACCAAGCCGTCCATTTCCAAGGAGAACAGCATGAACCGAAGCAGATTTCTCACGATCGCGCTCGCCGCGACGGCAGCCCTTGCCGTCTCGTCCGTCATTCTTGCCGACGATGTAAAGCCGGACGGCCTGCGGATCGGCTGGGCGTCGGCCGACATTACGCCCGACCAACCCGTCGTTCTCACCGGCTTTTCCAGCGCAAGGGTTTCCAACGGCGTGTTGGATCCGATTACGGCGACGGCCCTAGTTCTTGAATCGATCGCAGGCGACAAATCGTCCGACAAGGTCGTACTGGTCTCGGTCGATCTGATTGGCATCAGCAACGATCTAACGGACCGCGTCCGGGAGAAGGTCGCCCAATCCTTGCCGGAAATCGACCCTAACAAGGTCGTATTGAACGCGACGCACACGCATTGCGCGCCGGAAACTCGCACCAACCCGGACTTGGCCGCGAAGCTCGCAAAGCTGGGTATTGAGATGCCGCTGGCTTGGTCTCGCTGGGGGATGGACCTGGGCGCCATGGCACCGCCGGATTATGTCGACTTCGCCGCCACGCAGATTGCCGGCGCGGTCGAGAAGGCGTGGAAGGGTCGCAAGCCGGGCGGCGTGAGCTTCGGTTTCGGTCATGCCGTGGTCGGACAAAACCGCCTGACTGCCTATTACGACGGTAGCTCGCGTATGTATGGCGCGACCGACCGGCCGGACTTCAGCCACGTCGAAGGATATGAAGACCATGCGATCAATCTGCTGTACACGTGGGATGCGGAAGCGAAGCTGACCGGCGTGGCGGTCAACATCGCCTGCCCATCGCAGGTGAGCGGAGGCTCCAAGATCACCGCCGATTTCTGGCATGACACTCGCACCGAGATGCGCAAACGCTTGGGCGAAGAATTGTTCGTCCTCCCGCAGTGTTCTTCCGCCGGCGACCAGTCGCCAGTCGTCCTCGTGGGAAAGAAAGCCGAAGCCCGCATGGAACGCCTCGCCGAGCGGAATCGGCGTGAGCAGATCGCCGTGCGTATCGCCGATGCGGTCACCTCGATCCTTCCCTTCATGGAGCAGCACATCGACCGCGCGCCCATTTTCGCGCACCGCATGGAACGGATTGAATTGCCCCGCCGGCAACTGTCGGAGGAGGATGTCAAAACACCCCGCAGTACGCATCATCGCCCGGAACTCGAATCGGTCGAACAGGCGTTCGACCGCCTGCTTGGCGACTACCGCAAGCTGCGCCAGGAGATTGAAGAACACCCGGAGCGCAAAGAGAAGCCAGGTTGGTTCGGTCCCCTGACGGCCGTCTTCTGGCGACTCGGCCGCGCATCGCGCGTGTTGGACCGTTATAAACTGCAAAAGACGCAACCGACCATG
Organism: uncultured Planctomycetaceae bacterium; assembly: GCA_964487655.1. Classification (GTDB taxonomy): domain Bacteria; phylum Planctomycetota; class Planctomycetia; order Pirellulales; family Thermoguttaceae; genus PWXP01. The sequence goes on along the minus strand of CAZASB010000112.1, from coordinate 7,071 downwards.
CCGGTCGAGGTCCATGTGATCCGCCTGGGCGACATGGTGATTGCCACGAACCCCTTTGAACTGTATTTGGATTATGGAATGCAAATCAAGGCACGCGCCAAGGCCGTGCAAACCTTCGTCGTCCAGTTAGCGGGGCCCGGCACCTACCTGCCGACCTCGCGTTCCGTGGCAGGCGGCGCGTATGGCGCCATTCCGGAAAGCACCGAAATCGGCCCCGAAGGGGGGCGCGAACTGGTGGAAGAGACGTTGAAGATGATCGATTCTCTTTGGATGGAGAAGTGATGGGAATTAAAACGAGTCTGAGTGTTGGTCTTTTTTCCATCGTGACCGCTATCGTCTTGCCGATCAGCGTTGCCGGTTTGCTTTTGCATGGATCGGCGGCTGCGGCGGATGGAACGGCAAGCTCGCGGACAAAGCGTCCGAAGCGTCCGAATGTGCTGTTTATCGCAATCGACGATCTTCGGCCGCAAATGGGCTGCTACGGTCACGCAAACATGGTCACGCCGCGGCTGGATGCCCTGGCCGCCAGCGGGATCCGATTCGACTTGGCCTGTTGCATGGTCCCGGTGTGCGGGGCGTCGCGGTCCAGCCTGATGACCGGATTGCGTCCCACGGCTTCCCGGTTCCGCACCTGGAACTGTTCAACCGAGAAGGAGGCGCCGGGCATCGTTCCACTTAACGCCCATTTCAAGCGGCACGGGTATTACACCTTGACCAATGGAAAGGTGTTCAATAACCCAGGTGATTGCGGGTACGGTTGGTCGGAGCCCGACTGGCGCCCGGGCCCGATGCGTTACCACATACCGGAAAACCAATGCATTCACCTGGAGCGGAACGTCGACGGTCGCCGCCGCGGGCCAGCCACGGAAGCGGCCGACGCGCCCATTGAGGCATACCGTGACGGCGAGACGCTCGGCAAGTCGCTTGCAGACCTGCGCCGGTTGGCCCGAAACGGTCAGCCGTTCTTTCTGGCGGTCGGATTTTCCAAGCCGCATTTGCCCTTCGTGGCGCCACGCAAGTATTGGGACTTGTATGATCGGAACAAGATCAAGCTGCCGGAGACTTACCGGTCTCCGCCCAAGGACGCGCCCTCGGCGGCCATTCACGCCTTCGGGGAAATGCGGGCGTATTCCGACATCCCTCCGCGCGGACCGGTAAGCGACGAGATGGCCATCACCCTGATTCACGGTTACTATGCGTGTGTCAGTTTCATCGACAGCCTGGTCGGCGATCTGCTGGACGAGTTAAACCGGCTGGAACTGTCCGACAGTACGATCGTGATCCTGTGGGGCGACCACGGTTGGAACTTGGGCGAGCATACGCTCTGGTGCAAGCATTGTTGCTTCGAAACATCCATGCGAGCGCCGCTGTTGGTTCGCGTTCCCAACATGCCGCGCGGCGTGGAATGCGGGGCGCCGGTCGAGTTTATTGACATCTATCCCAGCCTGTGCGAACTGGCCGGTTTGCCCTTGCCGGACCACCTTCAGGGCAAAAGCTTCGTTTCGTTGCTGGGTGGTGGCGAGTCCACTGACAGGCAGGCCGCCATCGGCCGTTTTGGGAACGGCGAGACGATCCGTACCGGGCAATACCGCTACACCGAGTACCTTGACAAAAGCGGCCGACCGATGGCTCGGATGCTCTACGACCACCATGCCGACCCCAACGAGACCGTCAACCTTGCCGACCACCCGGCGAACCGGAATCTGGTCGGAGGGTTGAGCCAACGCTTGCAGACCTTGCGCGCTAGTCGATAGGCTGGCAAATCGGCGAGGAAATAGGTACCATGTGTGTTGAAAGCCACTCTGTAAGCTCAACTTGAAGGAGTTCATGATGTCTGAATACTGTCAACGTCTCGGCGTGGTCTTGATGTCTCTGGTCGCTGCCTGCACGGCGACGATGCCGGCCGTGACGCGAGGCGCCGAGGATACCGCGTTTCGGATCGGCTGGGCGGCAACCGACATCACGCCGGACGAACCGGTCATGCTGCACGGGCAGTTTCATGCAAGGGTGTCGGAGAGGGTGAAGGATCCGGTAACCGCCACGGCACTGGTCCTGGAGTCGCCCCGCGACGGCAGTCGGTTGGTTATGGTGAGTTGCGATCTGGTCATCATTCATGACGCATTGCGGGACGCGGTGCGAGAGCATATTCGGCGAGAATTGCCCGAATTGGACCCAATGGCCGTGCTCATGTCCGCGACGCACACGCATACGGCCCCGCAGACCTCGGTATGCGAGCGATATCTACCCGACTCACCTCTCACCGACCATCCTTATGGCGTGGCACTCGACGCGATGGCGCCGGCGGAGTACATCAAATGGGCCTCGGCTCGCATTGGCGACGCGGTCGTACGCGCCTGGCGCGGACGCGCACCCGGCGGCATTGCTTACGGCCTGGGCCACGCCGTGGTAGGCCACAACCGCTTGATTGCCTATGCCTCCGGCCGGTCGCAAATGTACGGCAAGACCGACCGCCCCGACTTTAGTCACGTTGAAGGCTACGAAGATCATGCCCTGAACGTGCTGGCCACCTACGATAGCGAGCGCCGGCTAACTGGCCTGGTCATCAACATTGCGTGTCCTTCGCAGGTTACCGAAGGCCTCTACGAGGTGAGCGCCGACTTCTGGCATGATACCCGCGAAGAACTGCGGCGGCGGCTGGGTGACGACCTATTCGTTCTACCGCAGGCTGCGGCCGCCGGCGACCAGTCGCCGCACGTGTTGGTCGACAAGCGGGCCGAGGCGCGCATGGAGCGAATCACCGGGCGAACGCGGCGCCAGCAGATCGCCACGCGCATTGCCGACGGCGTGACGGCCATCTTGCCATTGATCACGAAGGAAATCGACGTTGCCCCGAAACTGGCGCATCGAGTTGAAACCGTTGAACTACCGCGACGCCTCGTTCCGGAAGCCGACTCCGCCCAAGCCGCCACGGAGGCCCAGCAACAGCGAGAAGTCTACGAAGGCATGGTTCGCTCGCTGGAGGCAGATCCCAAGCTGCGCGAGAAGCCACACTGGTACCGTGACATCACCCGGGCCCACAGTCTCATGCGCCGGCATGAGCGGGTAGCCAACCGCTTCCAACTGCAGCAAGCGCACCCGACCATGCCCATTGAGGTACATGCGGCCCGTTTGGGCGATGTTGCCTTCGTCTCCGTCCCGTTCGAGTACTATTTGGACTACAGTCTGCAAATGCAGACGCGGAGCAAGGCGATACAAACGTTTGTCATCCAGTTGGCGGGCCCTGGCTCCTATTTACCCACGCTTCGATCCGTGGCCGGCGGCGCGTACGGCGCCGTGCCGGCCAGCACGGAAGTCGGTCCGGAAAGCGGCAGGCAATTGGTCGAGTGGGCTGTCGACTCCATCAACGCATTATGGGAGGAATAAACTGGAAACAGGAGGATTTGGAAGCCGGTAACCGTTCACAGGGAGACTGTCCCCTTCGCATTTAGCGGCGAAAACTGCCTGCGCCGCCCCGTGAACGGTTACGGAAGCCGGAACCGGCCCGTACCCGTTCGGCGAAACTCGTCTCCGGCAGTCGACCGGAATATTCGTCATACCGTTTCAAACAAAATCAACTTGCCACCAGGAGATAGGACCATGTCGCAATTAGATGCATCGCCTCGTTTCAAGCAAAGCTCGCGCCGCGAGTTCCTCCAGAAGTCCGCCACACTAGCAGGAGCGGCCGCGGTGGTGAGCTTACCGCTTGCACGCGGTGCCCATGCGGCCGGTAGCGATATCATCAAGATTGGCCTGATCGGCTGCGGTGGCCGCGGCTGCGGCGCCGCCGTAAATGCCATGAACACCGGGACCGATATCCGCCTGGTGGCCATGGCCGACCTGTTCGAAGCGAAGGTGGAAGCCGGCCGCAAGCGATTGCAGCGCGCCAAGGGCGAGCAGGTAGCCGTGGATGACGACCACCTGTTCTTCGGCTTCGACGGCTACGAAAAGGTTCTGGCAAGCGACATCGACGTCGTGCTGATCGCCGCGACCTCCCATTTCCACCCGCGAATGCTCGAAGCCGCCGTGAAGGCTGGCAAGCATATTTTTTGCGAAAAGCCCCACTCGCTCGACCCACCCGGCATCAAACGGGTTGTCGCCGCCTGCGAAGAGGCCAAGCAGAAGAAGCTTTGCGTGGTGTCGGGCCTGATGAACCGCTACAACCTCTGTGTTCGCGAGACGGTCAAGAAGATCCACGACGGCGCGATCGGCAAGGTGAACACCATTCAGGAAACCTACTGCGTTGCCCCCTACCACGTCAACGAGCGCAGGCCCGAGTGGACCGAACTCCAGTGGCAGTTCTACAACTGGTACCATTTCAACTGGCTGGCCGGCGACCAGTGTCTGCAGCAATTGATCCACAGCATCGACAAGGGCGCCTACGTCATGAACGACGAGCCGCCCGTGAAGGCATGGGGCATGGGCGGCCGCGCCGCCTGCTTCGACGCCAAGTACGGCGACATGTTCGACCATCAAACCGTCGTATTCGACTACGCCGACGGTTCACGCACCTACGGCCTATGCCGCAACCAGATTGGCGTGCGCAACGAGTTGTCCGACTTCGTTTACGGCACCAAGGGCACCGCCGACCTGCTCCGCGGGCAGATCCAAGGCGAAACCGAGTGGCGATATGAAGGTCCGACTGTCAGTCCCTACGACCAGGAACACATCGAACTGTTTGCCGCCATCCGCGCCGGCGAGCTGATCAATGACGTGAAACACATGGCCGGCAGCACGCTGCTGGCCCTGTTGGCGCAGGCCGTCTGCCACACCGGGCAGGAGATTACCTGGGAGCAAATCGTCAATTCCCAACAGAGCGTCGAGCTGCCCCGCTACGGCTGGGATGTCGAGCCGCCGCTGAAGCCGAACGCCGAGGGAACCTACGACATCGCCATCCCCGGCATTACGAAGTTCGTTTGACCCGGTTGTTCGCGAGGGCGGGTCAAGGGCTCTCGACTAGGGATACGCTGGCTTGACCCACCCTTGATGTACAGTGGATAATATGGACGCTTTCACTGCCGTCCTATTAGAACAAGGGGCCCTTCCGTTTCGAGTTGCAGGCTACGGTAATGTAGTATGCGCGCGCCGTATGTCGTCCTCAAGAACAAAGGCCGTCTGCATCTAAGATAGAGAAGAGCCGGAAAAGGAGATATGCAATGGCGTACCCTTCCGAGAACCACCATGGATTGTCGCGTCGCGATTTTGTATTGAAAACGGCCGCGGCGAGTGTGGCCGTAACAGGCCTTTCCCTAGCCCGATCCGCCCATGCCGCGGGGAGCGACGTGATTCGCGTGGGCCTGATTGGCTGCGGCGGTCGTGGCGCGGGCGCCGCCTTGCAGGCGATGGATGCCGACCCCGGCGTTCGCTTGGTAGCCATGGGCGACGTGTTTGCCAGCCGGATCGATAGCCGCCGCAAGACGCTCACCGAGCAACGACCAGATCAAGTGAAGGTGGACGACGACCACTGCTTCGTCGGCCTGGACGCCTATAAGAAGGCGATTGAGGCATCGGATGTCGTGCTCATCGCCAATGCCGCCAAGTTCCACCCTACGCAAGTGGCTGCCGCGATCGAGGCTGGACGGCACGTGTTCGTGGAAAAGCCGCACGCGATCGACCCGGCCGGTATTCGCGTGTTGACCGACGCCTGCAAGCTGGCGAAAGAGAAGAAGTTGGGCCTACTGTCCGGCCTGCAAAGCCGATTCCACGCGGCCATTCGCGAGACGATTGATCGCATCCACGACGGGCAGATCGGCGACATTGTGTCGATTGAAGAGAACTGGCTCCGTGCGCCGTACGGTAATACGTCGAGGCCCGAAGGTGTGCGCGAACTCGAAATTCAGTACGCCAATCAGTATCGCTTTTCCTGGCTGTGTGGCGACGACGTTCCCCAGACCTTGGTCCACAACCTGGACCGCGCCACGTGGGCGCTGGGAGAAACGCCTCCGCAGTGGTGCTTTGGCCTCGGCGGTCGCTCGGGCGTCCAGACGCTGCTTGGCGACGTGTTCGACCACCATTCGGTCGTATACCACTACGCAAACGGAGTGCGCCTGTACGCCCACTGCCGCACGTCGCTCGATTGCTACGGCGAGAACTCCAGCACGATCATGGGTACCAAGGGGTCTGCCGTGGTCATGGCCGGGCGAATTACCGGCGAGAACCCATGGCAGTTCGAGGGGCCAGTCCCGAACCCCTACCAGGCGGAGCACAACGAGTTCTTCCGATCGATTCGCGCCGGCGAGCCAATCTACTGTGGTGATTACATGGCACGCAGTACGCTGGTGGGCATTATGGGTCAGCTTTCCTGTTACAGTGGGAAGCAGGTAACCTGGGCCCAGGCGAGCCAGTCGGACTACTTCCTGCCACCCGCTGCCGAGACATGTACGTGGGACATGGTCCCACCCACCCAGCCCGACGAAAACGGCGTCTACCCCGTGTGCGCCGTGCCCGGCTTCACGGCAAACGTATAGACGCGACGATCATCCATGGCGGCCCACCTGACATTCCTCAAGCACGACAAGTCCGGCGCAAACGACGGCGCTGCTGACTGAGAATCTCGATCCACTGCCCTGACAGTAAGCTGATTTTTGGCGGTGTGCTGGCTCGTGGGTGGAACAGCAACCCGCTACATGAGTTATTTTGCCTCTCGATTCTGCTTGATTTCGCGTGTCCCCCCGGTTGCTCTCTCGGTTCGATATGTTAGGCTTGGTTAATCGCGTGGCGATGCAGCCGATTGCGGACGGCGCTGCTCTCTCATGGGTGCATTTACTTCCTGCCGTCGGTGGTGTTTTTGGTTTGTGCGTCTCGCGGTTGTAGGCCGTGGCTCGGTACCGTGCCACGAGTCTCCTTGGCGGCGTAGCTCAGTTGGTTAGAGCAGCGGAATCATAATCCGCGTGTCCGGGGTTCGAGTCCCTGCGCCGCTACCTTCCCAAACGCCCGTAAATCGCTTGTTTTCAGCGGTTTACGGGCGTTTTTCGGTTCTTAGCCGATCGCCGACACCACCCTGGAAATGGTCTGTTTTGGTCTAACCCGGATTATTCATGATAGGTAGGGTGGGTCAAACAAGCCGCTTCTTTG
>CAZASB010000111.1:0-13844 GCA_964487655.1 uncultured Planctomycetaceae bacterium | reverse complement strand
CAATTCTGGGCATATGTTGCCTGAAAATGGGTGCATCCATGCGCGAGTGAATTAAGGAAAGCAGATCATGAACTACGCAGTCGAAGAGATCACGAAGAAAGACAACTTGATTGTCGTTGCCGGCGCGGGAGGATTTATCGGCGGGTCGCTGGTCCGCTATTTTCATGAACGTGGGTTCACGCGTATTCGCGCCGTGGACAAGAAGCCGTTGGCGGACTGGTATCAGCGAGTGCCCGGCATCGAGTGTCTGTGTCTCGACGTGAGTCTCGCGGAGAACTGTCGTAGGGCGTGCGAAGGCGCCGCGGAGGTCTACAACATGGCCGCCGACATGGGCGGCATGGGCTTTATCGAGCGATTCCGAATCGAGTGTCTCCGAAGTATTCTGATCAACACGAACTTGATCGAAGCCGCCTACCGGGCAGGCGCGGAGCACTATTTCTTCTCGTCCTCGGCTTGCGTATACAATACCGACCTGCAGAAAGATCCCAACGTGCGCGCCTTGAAGGAGTCGGACGCTTACCCGGCAATGGCCGAGCGTGGATACGGGTTTGAGAAGCTCCTGTCGGAGATGTTCTGCCAGGAGTACTGGGCGGAGCGAGGCATGAAGACGGCCATCGCTCGGTTCCACAATGTGTACGGTCCGAACGGCACATGGGACGGCGGCCGCGAAAAGGCGCCGGCCGCCATTTGCCGCAAGGTTATCGAAGCCATCGATCGGGACAGCAACGCCATCGAGATATGGGGCGACGGTTCGCAAACGCGAAGTTTCATGTACATCGACGATTGCACGCTCGGCATCGACCGCATTACGCACTGCGACGAACTGATTGCGACCCCCATCAACCTGGGATCAAGCGAACTGGTGTCCATCAATCAGCTTGTTGATATTGTGGAAGGCATTGCCGAGGTGAAACTCCGGCGGAGCTACAAGCTGGACGCGCCCAAGGGAGTTGCGGGCCGAAACAGCGACAACACCATGACCCAAAAGGTTCTCGGCTGGGAGCCCAGTACTACGCTTCGCGACGGCATGGCGGCCACCTACGCCTGGATTCAGCAGCAGTACCACGACCGCAAGGCTGGCAAGCGCACCGTGCGTGATACGATTTAGGTTTGTAGAGTAGGCTGGCCGTGCAAAGCGTCCGGCTTCCATCAGTATCGAGCGATATCCTCTCTCGCGCTATGCACTACGGGTCGCCTCGACGTACAAAGTACAAACGGCGTTTCTCTGTGTTCTGATTTTTGAACACCGACCGTAGGCCGTGGCTCATGTGTGCTTGGCGTGTCGCCTCACTACGTGTTGCGCGCAGCGCTTGGCCATTGCCAGGGCAAGTCGGAATGCAAAGTGCGAATTGGTCACCAAGTATCGTTTCCACAGGCGCTTGGGTTCATTTGCCAAGCGAAAGAGCCATTCGAGACCAGCGCGTTGCATCCAGGACGGCGCCATGGCTTTTGTACCGGCATGGAAATCGAACGCGGCGCCAACGCAAACCTGCACTGCCGCAATCCGATTGCGGTGTTTGTGCGCGAACCAATCTTGCTTGGGCGCGCCCAGCCCGACAAAGACGATGCCAGCTCCGCTGGTATTGATCCGTCGCACAATGGCTTCATCCTCTTCTGGGGTCAGGTCGCGAAACGGGGGCGACTCCGCCCCGACGATTTTGAGGGCCGGATATTGGACGGACAGCCTTCGGCAGAGTGCGTCGATGACCGCTTGGGTGCTGCCATAGAGAAACACGCCAATGCCATCGGCAGCCGCTCGTTCGCATAAGCGTAGCGTCAGTTTTGGGCCGTACACTCTGTCGGGAAGCTGCAATCTATTCAGCCAATTCAGCGCCCATCGAACCGGTTGGCCGTCAGGGGCGATCATATGAAACTGATTCACGGCTTCCCGTAATTGGGGGTCGTTGCGCGCGGTTATGAGAGCATGCGCGGCGTGAAGCGACACGATGGCCGAGTCCCCACGTCTTGCCGCGTTGGCAATCGACTCAACGGCGCCATCGTATGTGGTGGCGGTGATTTGCACACCGAGCACGTCGTACTTTTTGGGCCAGGCATTCGTGTTGCAGTTGGTGGGGTGCGATTGGATTGTCATGGTTGCACATCTCTTTGCCAGTTGTGTTGAGACGTGAAGGCGGTGGGCACAGGACACTCGTTACCGCATTCAGAGATTCGGCGCACCAAGCAGGCCAAAAAGCCGTGAAGCTGGGTGCCGGCATGGTTCGGACCGGTCAGGCGCCCGCCACGGAAGCAGGCGGTGTACATATCGAAATATCGACCGTATTCCTGCACGAGTATATCAGCGGCTACCTTCAAAGCGCCGAACACGCTGTGCAACGACTGATCGATCGACATATCTTTGGGAACTCCCCCTGCATACGGGTGCCCGGGTTCAATCTCCCATCGCAACGGCATTTCGACCAATGGCAGCCGGTTGACCTGCCCGTGGGTCGATGCTTCCGAGCCGAAGAAGCGTTGACGCATGTCGTTGTCAATGCCGACGACGTCGAGTCCTTTCTTAGTAAAGTATCGGCTCGCTTCCGAGCCAATCAATCCGCCGGATCCGGTAATGACGGCGACGCTCATGTTGGATACTCCTGCACTGGTTGGTGCGGCCTGGTTTCCCAACGTCGCGATAGAGCCTGTTCGTAAATCGCCATGAGTACATCATGATTCTTCTCGGCGGTATAATATGTCTCATAGGCCAGCCTTGCTGCGTGCCGAATCGACTGATAGCTGTCCGGTGTTGCCGACAGCAACTCTTGAATCCGCCGCGCCAGGTCAGCCGCACTACCCGGTTCGAAAAGGAAGCCCGTGCGTCCGTCGTCGACCAGTTCCGTCAAGGCGCCCAATCTAGGAACAACCACGGGTGTGCCCTTGGCGAGCGACTCGATGACGACGCGAGGCTGGTTCTCATAGCAGATCGAGGGTGCCACAAGGCAGGCGGCGCTACCGACCACCTGGTACACGACATCCAGCGGTTGCCTGCCAATCAGGACAATTCGCCGATCGACCCGAGCCGCCCGGCGAAGGTATTCGTCGAGTGGTCCGCTCCCGACGATCTTCAGTTCTACATTGCCGGGCAGCCGAGACCACGCGTCGACCAGTACGTGGAGCCCCTTCTCCGGTCCAAGCCGGCCCACGAAGACGACGTACGTACCGGAACGCGGCGCCACTGCCGGGTCGGGATAGACGAAGTTGGCCTTCACGCAGAGCCGTTCGGCTGGCAAGCGGCCTTCGATGAACTTCGATCGGGAGAAGCGGGAAAGGCAGATGAACCGATCCACTACATTCGTCCATGTGCCCATTGCGCGATGCATGGCAATCATGGCAACGACGGCAGCGCTCTGCATGCGGCTGCCGCGGTAGCAGCCATGGACGGTTGCGGGCCACGGAAGACGGCCAAGACACGCTTCGCAGGTCTTGCCGTTGCGCAGAAACAGGCTGTTCGGGCACAGGAGCCGATAGTTGTGCAACGTCTGAACCACGGCGGCACCCGCCTTGCGCGCCGCGTAGTATGCGGCAGGCGAGATCAGGGGAAACGTGTTATGGAAATGCGCGATCTGCGCGCCTGATCGACGCACGGCCTCGCCAATTGCACGAGCCGTGCTTCGATTCCATATGGTGTCTCGCAGCACGCCGACGCCGCTCCGACCGTTGATCGTCGTGTTATGCACTGTAAACCGTTCAACGGAATGACCTCGCGACTCAAGCAGCGCGCCCTCGTCGGCAAAGACACCATCTTCACCGCCAGGTTGCTGATAGTAGTTGTGGGCCAATAGGACTCTCATTCGGTACGCCTCGCGTACAGGAAACCACTTTGCGAAGCGTGACTACTCACACTGCCCCCTCGCTCTTTGTCCGGTAGACTACCGGCCGCCCCATAGGCGGCGCCGATCAAGAGGAACAGGGGATGCATGAAAGCCAGGTTGTACGGAAGCGGATTGTCGGTCGTACACATGATCAAGAGTACGAAGATGCCGGTGCAGACCGCGGCAAACGCATGACGTGCCTCTCCCTTGCATGCCAGCGCACGTCGCCAGGCATCAATGCCGATGCACGCGAAGGCACCGAGGAAGAAGACGAGGCCGACGAACCCCAGCTCGAAAACGACTCGCAAGTACTCGTTGTGAGGGTGCCCGAGCAGGAAGCCCTGGACGGCCAGGTATACCCCAGCCGTCCCGATGCCATGGCCAAGAATCGGTTTTTCCAGTGACTCGGCCCACAGGGCAGGCCAAAGCGCATAACGGCCGCTGCTGTCGATGTTGCCTTCGAACAGGTCGCCAATCGTGCCTTGTCCGCCGAAGAAGAATCGTTCCTGAAAGGCTGCGGTATGGACCACAAGAACCAGCAGGGCGGCGATCCCCAGAAGGAATGCGATCTTCGTGAGGCGTTCGCGCCAAAGAGGACTGGCAAACGCGGCGAGCAGTATAGCCGCCGTTGCCGTGCGACTGCCCGTAAGGATCTCAACGACCAGACAGGTTCCCAGTACGAGGACGCCGCGACGAGGATTCGATCGGAATCTGGCTATCGCAACGGCCGCGATCAGAGCCAACGTGATTGCCGCCGTGCGGTCACTGAAACCTCGATGCATCTCAACGTTGTGCCAGCCCGAGCCAGGGCCGTAGTGGAAGTAGAGAAACGTGGCAACGATCAACGCCAAAGCGCAGGAGAACCCCCGGAATATAATCCGAAGATCGTTCTCGTTTCGCACGGTCATGGATGCAACCATGCCGACAACCATCGTAGCCGTCCATTGCAGAATGGCCTGACTCTGCCGGGAATCGGCAAATCCCCCCCAGAAGGTGGAGGCAATTGCAAGCGCAAGAAACGGCGCCCACCAGCGGATCGGGAACCGTACCGCCTCCGGATTCCGAATAACCAATAGCGATCCAAGGCACAAGTAGGCCATCCAAAGGAAGCCTGTGTAGTGCAAACCACCGATGTTCAGGCCACTGACGCTTGCGATCCCCGCGGCAAGAGGAATACTCACCACGTAGAGTCGCTCAAATGACCACCCTGGGTGGGCCGCCCCTTCCGTTACGCATCTAGCGTGGCCTTGTGTTTCCATTATGAAAGGTTGCATGTTTGGAGGTGACACTACCCGGAGACGCGATTGGTGAACGGCAGTATAGAGCGGCGTGGCTCCAAAATGCTGCGTCCGAAGGCAACGCAGCACCTTTTCACCTTTGGTGCCCAGCTATACCAGCCAGCCAGTTTGGCGCCGAGCGTGGCGTCGGTATCCCAGGAGAATACGTTGAATCGTCCCCATCGAAATGGATCGGCAGCAGGATCGACCAGTGAGGGCTCCGTCGTCAGGCCGCACGAAACACCGGTTTGCCGAGCGGCATCCGCCAGGTCGTCTCCGGCAAATCCCGTGTCCCGGCCGCCATAGGGAAACGCAAATGGAACCTCCCGCACACCGAATCGCGATTGGATAATATCGACCGATGTCTGCACGTCGTCGCGAAACATGCTGCTGTGTCCGCGAAAATCGGCGTGCGTATGGGTGTGCGCCCCGATGTCAATCAGCCCCGACTCCAACAGGTCGCGGCACTCGGTCGTTGTCAGGGGGCGATACGACTCGACCGGCGCGCTGGCATGATGCGCAGTGCCCCACGCGTCAAACGGGAATGGCGCGTCGTGATCCAAGTAGGCCGTATTGAGAAACACGGTGGCGGGAACGCCAAGTTCGCGAAGTATCGGACAGGCATGGGCGTGCGTGGTTGCATATCCGTCGTCAAATGTCACAAGAGCGGTTTGTGAGGGAAACGGTGCGCCTGACGCACCGTGCGCAAGGGCCTCTGACAGCGACCAGAACTGGTACCCGCGCTGGAGCAATCCCGTGAGCTGTTCACGCAGCCGACGGGGCGTCACGTTATAGAGTGGAGCGGGCAGTCCGGCCGCGGGGCAGGCTACGCGATGATACATGAGGATTCCCAAGGCGCCGCCAGCGCGACTTCCCAACATGCCGTTCAGTGCGACGGCAAGTCGCCCCGCCGCTTGTATGGCTAGGTGTTTTGGGAGCTTCCATGCCGCTGAGCGTTCGCATGGGAAACGCAACGGTACTTTTCGCTCGTCGCGTCGTTGCATTGTCATATCCATTGATTGATGTCCTTTCCTGCTCCGAAGCCGAAGCCCTTCAGTGCCTTTGAGCCTTTCCCGATGTGTTTCACGGCATGCCTCCATTGCCACCCGGGCTTCCGGTAGCATTGCGGTACGCGACTCGCTTGCGAATGCCCCGAACGAGCTGCTGAACGGGTCCGCGCAGCGCCGACCGCCGGATCCGCTCTCGTGCCTCAAGCCAGCCCCGGCGAATCGCCGGAACGAGCCACCGGAAGTCAACGGCGCCCTCTGCCAATGTCGTAACGCGCGAGCAGAAGACCCGCTTATACGGCTCGTCGCCTTTGCCGAAATCGATGCGTTGGAATCCCCGCTCCTCGGCTGCCTCGGCCAAGCGAAGCCAGAAGATGAGCCCCGGCGAGTACCTGGCAAAGGCAGTATTGTAGGCGGGAAACCAGCCGTGCAACGTGGCGCTGCTCACCATGCCAAGATGAACTGCGATAAGGTGGTCGCCCGCGTAGAGCGCCGAGAGCATTCCGCCAAATAGCTCACCTTGGGTGTTGGCCACTTTGCGAAGCACCTCGACCTTCCAATCGGCGGCGAGATGATGAACCGCTCCAATACGCGCATACTGTCGCGTCTTCCACTCCAGCAGCAGGCGAAACACGTCTTCATCAAAGGCATGCGCAACGAGGTGAAGCCGGCCGACTTCCCGTTCAATCTTCCGAGCGCGTTGATGCACTTTCTTGAGGGTCGCCGATCCGCGGACCTCGCTCCGGTACCGCGTGAAGCCATTCGATAGGTCAATATACGGCGACTCGGACAGGAGCCAGTGATGACGTTCAAACGGCTTCTGGGCGGCCAAAAGATGGTCAAACTGCCACGCTTTGAGCCCGCAGCCTCGCAGTAGTTGCTCGGCCGTCCACCGAGCATTGCCATCCACGATGACAGCCTGGTAATCGGAGACTCCGAGGCCCACCGAACGTGCTACATCCCGCCGGTCGCGGTGGAACGGAAAGAAACCGACTGGCTCTCCACCCTCATCCATGAGGCCCACTTCAACATCATCGCGAACCGACGCGATAAGCTGCGTGAACTCCGGGCGAAAGAATGGACTGCGGAAGCAGGGGTTGTCGAGCTGTATGCGCGACCATGCCACGAGCTGCGCGGGAGTCAGATGATTCGCTGGTATAGCCTTGATGTTCATTCGCACTCCCCGTGCGTGGCGGGCGTTCGGAACGCCGCGTTGCCATGACCGGCGAACTCGGCCCGCGCAGTCCCAGACTCGTAGGGGAAGCTTCGCTGCGTGCCCAGGATCCTCTGGCTGGCCGCATGCCTGATTGTGGGTTGGCAGCATGGACGCATTTTCCTACCTCAAGACCTTGGAAACGATAGCCTTATCAGCGGAGGACGGACAGTCGTTCGACCTTTGACATTTCGCGCAACCATCGAACAATACCCGGCGGATATCGGCGATGATCGTGTCCGCAACCTCGTCGCAGCTTCGTAACCGACCGCGATCCGGCGGAGACACCTTACCCTGAACCGCCCTGGTGAGTGCCTCGCTGAACTCGTCGGGATTGGTCGGATCAAATCGATTCTCGGAAGGTGTCAAGTCGTCCGCGCATCCGGCAAAACGTGAGCAGAGCACCGGCAGACCGCACCACATGGCTTCCGATACGGCTAGCCCCCAGACGTCCCGAAGCGTTGGGAAGACGAACACGTCGGCGCTGCGGTACACTTCGGCCATGACTTCGGGAGGCTGGTTGGGGCGGAAATGAATGTTGCGAAGTCCCAGGTGCGCGGCCAGTCGTCGGAGATTCCCCTCTTCGGGTCCCTCTCCGACGACGAGCAGGGAGAACGTGTGGCCCGCCTTCTGCACGTTCGCTGCCGCGTGGAACAAGGCGTCGAACCCCTTCAATGCCACCAGTCGGCCGACGCTGAGCAGGACCGGGTGCGGACTAACTTTGAAACGCGAAGGGCCATCGGGTGAGAACTGCGAGCTATCAACACAATTTTGGGTTTCCAGCACTCGTTCGCGTGGGACTCCCAGTGAGGCCAAGTATTGTGTCGAGGTGGTGCCGTAGGTGATCCAGCGCACGTTGCGCCGTGCAAGCCAGCGCCGAACCCACACCTTCCACCATGAGGCATGCTGTTGCGTATGAAGCGTGTCTTCGCACGAAATCCACAACGGTTTGGAAGACAATAATGCATAACATGCGGCCGCAAGCGTACGAAAACCCATCTCGCCCGAAATGATCGCGTCAGGCTTGTCGCGGAACAAATCAAGAAACATGCCCGGATTGACGTGAAGATAGCGCTCTTCGTAGACAACGTTCCCAAGACGCTGCCGAAACGGAATGCTCACCCCCCAACTTCGCCGCGAGCGACATTTTCTAAGTTGCAGCGGGAGATGCTTCCATGCAGAGCGGTTGGTTTCCAACGAAGAGTGCAACACAATCATGTCGAACGTCTCGCCCAAGCGTTCGAAAATCGGGATTCGGTATGGCGCAATGATGTTTGTCAAGAGCGCCAGCTTCTTCCGCTGCGGACACGTCGGTACCGTAAGTCGATTCATCGAGGTCGTTCTCGCCGGTTGTATTTGCACGATTCAAAGCCAATATCAGACGGTTGGCAACAGGTTCGCCGTTTCAAGGAGAGCGGACAATCCTCCGCAAGAGGAACCACCGGACAACGCCGGTCGCCAGGAAAGCAGCGGCCGCTCCGTACCCCACGCCGGCCGGCCCGAAACGCCAGACCAACCACAGCCCTCCGGAAACCATCACAACCAATTGGACGACGGCCGTTAGGAACTCACAGTCGGCCCGACGCATGGCCAAAAGCCCGAACCCGACTGGAATGCACATGGCTTCGACGAGCTGCGCGACCGCCAGCGAGTGAACGACGTTGGCGTGCCCGGCGTACTGTGCCCCGTAGAGCAGTTGCACCAAGTCTTCGCCCCAAATCCAGACAAGCGCGCAAAAGACTCCCATGATGGCCGCGATTCCTAGCGTGCTCCACAACACCCTGTGCCAGAGCGTACGGGGGCCGTGGTCGGCATAGGCGTGGGCGGCAGACGGCCCGGCAAAGTTGCTGATGCCAAGCAACAGTGGGTTCGCAAAGACAATCACGCCGCGCGCCGCTGTCAGGATGGCTACTGCGTGTACTCCGTGAAATGCCGCGAGCACCCATGGATAAATGTCCGTGGCGACCATCCGTAGCAAGCTCGCTCCAAACATCCACCGTCCTGTCTGCCAATTCGATCGCCAATCACTCCATGCCGTTCGCCAGTGAAACAATAGGCGGCGCCTCTCGGCAGCCAGCCATCCAGCCGTCAGAAAAACACACGCCAGCGTAATGACCCAGTAAACGCTAACCGAGGAAAGAACTCCATGTCGCACAAGGACCGCCAGTCCGGCAAGCTGCATTCCCGCCATCCCCAGGTTCAGCACCAAAGCCCGGCCCACGCGCATTTGCGCCAGGTAAACGCGGCGCATGTGTTCTCGAAAAAGCATCATCGCGCCGGCGATGGCTAACACGGCAAACAATCCGGATAGCTCGAGATGGTCACCGCAAACAGCGGTCACGACTGCCGTCAAGCCAATCCCCACGGTGGCCAGAAGACAGAATAACACCATGTGAATTGTGACACTTCCCGTGAATCGGACGGCGCTTCCATCTCGCTCCCGGGGACTATTGAATGTATAGGGCATCCATACCAGGGCGTTTGCACCGTCTCCAAGCAACAGCACGAGGCTGAAGCCCAGTGCATAGAGTCCCAGTTCCTCCTGCAAGCAGAATCTCGCAATGATGACCGTGGTCGCGAAGTTGGTTCCGCTTACGGCTACCTGATCGACTAGCGTAAGGACGGCCCGCCGGGCGCTTGCACGTCCGAGCACTGCGCCAAGCGGCTGGGCAAGACTCGGCCAGGGTGCCGCCAGGGCGAGCGCGGACGCGGGTTCAGGCACGCTCACCTTGCTATCGACGTTCGCCATGAGTTCTCGGATACTCACTCGTTCACTCTGCAAGTATGCTGTTTGCGTGCCGGGTAACACATCTTCACACTCCTCTTCGCAGCAGCATCGCGGGCAGCGTCCGAATCATCAGCGTTGCGTCCTTCAGCAGGGAATGGAACCGCATGTACCGAATATCCATGCGCACCCAATCGTCGAAGCTGACGCGAGACCGCCCCTCCACCTGCCAAATGCACGTCAGACCGGGGGTGACGTCCAGCCGGCGGCGGTGCCAGCCGGTGCAGGCGTCTGACTCACTACAGGGAAGCGGGCGAGGGCCAACCAGCGACATGTCGCCGCGCAGCACGTTCCAAAGCTGCGGCAATTCGTCCACGCTCGTCTTGCGAAGGAAGCGGCCGACCACGGTGATGCGCGGGTCGTGCCGTATCTTGAACGCCGGTCCGTCCTGCTCGTTCAACGCCAGCAGGTTGGCCTTCCTCGCCTCGGCATCGGGAACCATTGATCGGAACTTGTAGAATACAAAGGGCCGGCCACCGAGACCGGAACGCATCTGCCGGAACAGAATGGGGCCGGGCGAGGTCAACCTGACGGCCACGGCCACCAGCAGCAGCACGGGAGACAGGGCCATCAGCGCGGCCGAAGCTACTACGATATCCATCGCTCGCTTCCACCAGGGCAACGGGCGGATGAACAGCGGCTCCAGTGGCCGCGCCGCTTGCGCGTCCGACTTGTGGCATGGAACCGGCTCACTTTCCAAGTTGCAATTGGCCTGTGGGACTATTACTCTCCGGTCGTGTTCCCCGTTCCCGTCATTGCCGTTGCCGTCACTACCGTTCCTTCGACTATTGCCGGCCAAGCGCGCGTCAGTAGGACGATTACCGTCCATTTCCTCCGCCGACTCGCTGGGGTACGCATAGACCTCACACCGCGGAAGCGGAAGACTCGGAGGCAGTCTTAGGCACACTTCGTCGGACACGGTCCATGCGTTGGCCGCCGAGGCGCCCGGTAGCACCGCGGCAAGATGGCGCCGGTTGAGGTAGCCGAACTCATCCGAAATGCGAAGCCGCGAGGCAAGCACTCGCACCAGCGCGTCGAGGACCTCGCGATCCAAGTCGTTACGGTCGGCCTGGAACACGATCATGGCAAAAGGCGTTCCCGTCCGATCGGCCCGGTCTCGCTCCCGCTCCAGGAGTCGGGCCATTTCGGCAGGGCTGTAGATACGACGTTGCGCCGCATTGGGCAGCGCCGACGCATTACCTGACCGAGTGAATGGAAATTGCGGGAAATACCAAGCCATGCTTGAGTGAGTCGATTCGTGAAAGGAATGATGTGATGTGTGGTGGCGAAACAGGGGGTGACTCGCGACCTCGTCATAAGCTCCTGTAAAACCATCGAGGAACGTAATCGCGACGCTTGTTCAGTACGGCTCCGCGCACGGAGGCGCCGGCTCGCTCCAGCAGTTCCTTGGCACGATAAGCGACCTCATGGCGGACACGTTCCGCTTCAACGACAATGATCACCGCGTCGAGCAATCCCGCCAGGCGAAGCGTCGCGCTCTGCTCGCCGGCGGGCGACATGTCGAATACGACCAAACGGAAGGTCCGTTCGATTTCGGCGATAAGACGGCTGATTCCTGCTGAATCGAAAGTCGCCGTGGACAACTTGCCCTCCGACTCGCCCACCGTCAGAAGCTCCAGATGTTCATACCCAGACGGCTGAATGAATGCCTGCATGGCCGATGGATTGGCCGCCGATTCGACGAGGCCGGGGCTCAAGTCGACATCGAACAAGTTGTGAACCACTGGGGCTGTCAAGTTTGCATCGACTAGCAGGACGTTGCCCGCGCCCATTTGCGACGCAGTAGCCGCCAGGTGCGCGGCAATGGTGCTTACGCCTTCTCTGCGAGCGCAGCTTGTCACGCCGAGTGTCCGGATGACATCCGTCGCGGCGTCGTGATCGTGCTGTTTCGCATCGGTTCCGGTCGGCCAGTTGAGGGAACGGAGCACGGTTCGGTAATACTCTCCTACATCTTCGTGTAGCAGACGTGGCGATGCGTCAGCTTCTGCTGGAGATCGAAGTCTTGATTGTCCAATCATGCGTTAGTCCCTTCCATTGACTCGAACCGCTTCACGGCTCATGCGCGGAATGGCAACCAGCGCGGGAAGCTCCAACCGGCGTTCAATGTCATCGACCGATCGAAACGATCGATCCGTATACTCGGCGAAGAAGGCGATTCCAATGGCCCCGAACACGCCGATGAACACTCCGAGCGCGAGGTTCAACAGGGCACGAGGACGGATGGGACGAGCCTCGTACGAAGCCGGCTGAACGATACCAATGTTCGACATGCGTTGCGACTCCAGGGCATCGTCGATGCGTGCCTGCTCCAGGTTGACCGAGTACTTGCGGTAATCGGCCTCCCGCAGCTCAATCTCTCGTTCCAGTTTGGCCAGGGCTAGTTCCTCGGTATTGAGCGAGTTCAATTGCGAGCGAACGTCGGCCGACTGTCGATTGAGGATCTCGGTCTTCGCGGTGAGCGAGTGCAGTATGGGCTCCTCGGCGACGAGGGTTGCCCTGGTTTGCTCGTAGATGCCATCCGGCGAGGTAGTCACTTCCACTCGAGTACGTTCCTCCCGATCGTGAATCTGTTGCGCTGCCGCCAACTCCTCACGAATCGTCTGAAGTTTCGGGTGTGAATCGGTGTAGATGGCCGCCGCCTGCTTCTCTTGAAGTTGCAGCGTGAAAAACTGCTGACGAATGCCGTCCGTTCCCGTATCATTCACGCCTGCTGTCGATGCCGACACGCTCTCCCGCGGCAATTCGGCCATTGTTGCTCTCATGGCGCGAACCTTTGCCTCGGCCTCCGCTCGCATCGACTCGGCTTCTAACAATTCATCCTCCAGGCGGCCGGCCCGATTGATCATCTGGTTTCGCTGATCCTCAATCGAGGCCAGTCCAGACGTTGTCTTTCGTTCCGCCAGTTCCGCCTCCAGTTCCGCCAACTCGCTTCCGAGCCGTTTCGCTTGTTCCACAAAGAAACGATGCGAGCCGGGCACGCGGTTCAGCCGCGAGTGCTCCTCCAGATAAGCGTCGACAAGACTGGCGACTACCTGCTGCGCCAATTCCGGCGTCGGTGCATCGTAGGCCACCGTGACAATATTCGATTTCCGAACCGGCTCGACCTTCAACTGGCGAGACAAGCGACGGATCGCCTGATCTCGCGGAGGTAAGTCGGGCCCTAGAAGCGCGCGGCGCATGACGTCGATTGTGCGCAAGAAACTCGAGCTGGCTTTCTCGCTCGTCGTGCCGGAGGGCGTTTCCGCTTCGGGTGTCTGTAGGGGAGACGTTTGCCCGACATTGGCGAGGACCACCTCTGGGCCTACCGCATCGACTACGCGTTCCAGCATCGTGCGACTGGCGAGCATTGCCGCGACCGAGTTCATTTCGTCTTCACGCGCGGCAGGCGTGATGACAACCGGGTTGCTTCCGAGGGTAACCGTCGGGTCGAGCGTGGCATTCTCCCGACCGAGACGAACGAAGAGCTTCGACTCCGAAAGGTATGCTCTTGGCATTAGCAGCGTTGCAAGGACGGTGGCGGCCATCGTCACAATGAAGAACGCTAGTGCCTTGCCGCGATGCCGAACCAAGGCACGATACGCATCGCGAAGGGTCGTCTCGGGTACAGCGTGGGTTGGCATGGTTTTTCTCTCAACAGGTGAAGAAGGTCTGACCACGGGAAGGGCGCGGCCTTGAGGTCTGTTGATTTAGTGTCGTTTCGCATCTCCGAGGCGGAATATCTTGGGGGCTTCC
>CAZASB010000110.1:0-13845 GCA_964487655.1 uncultured Planctomycetaceae bacterium | reverse complement strand
ATCCACGCCAATACGGCGCTCGACGCGCTGATCCGCCTGGAAACGCTCTCGCTGATGTCTGACGTACAGCTTCCCGTCCATGTCGCCCGGGCACAGGTGGCCTCGGCCATCCATCTGGTCGTACAGATTTCTCGATTCAGCAAAGACGGCTCTCGCAAGATCACCCGCGTTACCGAGGCCGCTGGACTAGACCAGCGAGGGGAATACGTACTGAGCGATCTGTACGTCGCCCACATGCGAGGCAAAGACGCCGACGGGCGCTTGGCAGCCGAACTTACGGCCACTGGGCAGCAACCTTCCTTTGCCGCCGAGCCTTTCGAACAGGGGCTCGCCGATCAGATCGCTCTGACGAAGGCCATGTGGCGATAAGGCGGACTACCTTGCGATGAATAATCCGGGGCAGGCGGTTACGTCGGCCGTTCCAGTTGCACCTTCACTTCGTAGCGCTGCAACGCTTGCTCCGCCCGGATGGTCCACGACGAACGAATCTCAGCCGAACCGGCGAACTCCCCGTCTTGACTGACGGCCTCGTAGATGTACAGGCCCGGGTCGTTCACCGGCCGATGGACAAACCGATAATGACGCAACAGGAACGCAAGCAGCCTGCTCGGATCGCCAGTCGTGCCGTGAAATACCAGCCGCTCTACTTGCTGCCGCGGCCCAAAGTAATAGGTGAGCGAGCCGGCCAGGTCGGTTTCGTCGGTGCCGGTTACCAGCGGCACGCGATACCCGTGTAGTTGGAGTTGGGCTAGGCCGGTCGACACGTGAGGCCATCGTTCGGCGATCCAGCGCGTGGAGACATCGAATCGGAGCACCTCGCCGAAGTCATGCACCGGCTGGCCAGCCAAGGGGGGAAGCGGTTTTGGAGTACCGTCGACCGTTACGGAAACCGCCTCGGCCGATTTGCCTTCCGAACCGTTCTCGGGCGAGGACTCCGCCAGTTGGATTTCGGGGCCCGGCTGCCGAGCTTCGTTCACATAATCGGAGGCCGAATAGAACATGTACGGTCCGAACAGGCACGCGCCCAATCCGAGGCCGGAGTACAACAGCGTCTTGAACATATTGGAGAGTTCCTGGAGTCGTTCGCCTTCGATAAAGATCGGCAGCCAGACGTGCAATGTTTCCAGGCAACTTCACCCGGCACCACCGTTTATGCAAGCCACACAAGAATCAGAAGCCGCAGAACCGGTAATCGCGATGTAATGCCGACAGCAAGCACCACCGCCTGCGAGCCACGCGCGACAACCGCTGGAGTCCCACCTTCAGACGACCGTGGCGCCGGATTCTTCCCCAACTTTCAGCTCCGGCTTACGGCACGCGAGCGGTGCGTGCTTCGCCGGGAAGGAGTTCTTCGGTGAAGCGGGTTTCGTAATGCAGACTGCTTGCCTCGCCACGGAAGCCGACAACTCGCTTGTCGGTGTCCATTTGCTGGCTCAATATACGGCCGGCATCGATGTCGAATCGGACCTCGCCCGACGCGGCGCATTGGGTCAGTTGGGCCTCGATGGCCGGGTCGCGCACCGGGGTGAGCACTGCGGTGCTCACACAAACAATCGCCACACCGTGACGCACGCTTTTCAAGGTAAACGTCTGACGCGTTCGGATGGTCTTCATGCCGCCGGCTTCCATGCGAACCTGTACGTCGTGCGGACTGGACCATTGCGCGCCGATTGCGACGGGCGCCTCGGGCAATGGGATGGTGATGTCGCCCTCGTTTTCGACCGGTGTCGTTTTCAGTTTGCGCTCCCGATGGAGCACCTCGCCGCGGTCGCTCAAGGTTACGGTGGAGATAGACTTCGCGACGGCGGCGGCCACCTGCTCGAACCCGATAGGCGGATCCTCACCGGAGTCGCTATCGAATCGCACCTCTTCGCGTCCGCTAAGAAGCTGCCGCATTTGAACGTGCTCAACCGAGTAGACGAACGTGGCCGATCGATCCGGCTTGACCTCGCTCACTCGCCACACCTTGACCGAGTCGCTGGTCGATTCGGCAACTTGCGTAACGCCGCCCACGGTGGTTCGTACCTTGTTCCGATGGCTGACGTTCCAGCGGATTGTCTCGCCGGGCCGGAATCGATAGCGGAGCGTGAACGTCTCAGCCGGCTCATCCGCTCCGGCGGCAATCGACCGGTCGGTCCAGGAGTACGCCAAGGCGGCCGCAACAACCAAGAAGAGCAGGTTGGTTTTCATGAGACTCGCGTCCTTTCGAGTCGAAGGTAGAGTTAGCAGGTTAATCATCGCCCGATTCTGGGCACGTATTCATCTGGAGTCGTCCACCCCAGCCGAGCTTCTCGCGCAAGGTACGGTAGTAACTGTGCCCAGGCGCAGCTACAAGCCGGAACCTGGGCCCGGCCTGCCTCACGCACACCCGATCGCCCGGCTGGAGCGTACACAGCATGTGACCGTCCACCACCACGGACGTGCCGGCGTTCGGTCTCGCCACCACCAGTTCGTACAGGCGTTCCGCGGAATCGACCACGGGTCGATTCGTGAGCGTATGCGGGCTGATAGGGGAGATGACGAAGGCATCCAATTCCTTTCGGAGGATCGGTCCGCCGGACGAAAGGCTGTGCGCCGTCGATCCGACCGGCGTACTGAGGATCAGACCATCGCAACTATACGTGGTTACCCATTCTGAGTCAACGTAAAGATCGAGGTCCATAATGGCAAACGTCGGCCCACCCCATACAACTACCTCGTTTAGACCAAGCTGTCGGCAGGTTGGCTCCTCTTGACCATGGCGAACCACGCGACATTCAAACATCAGATGTTCAACAACGTCAAGCTTCCCAGCGGCAAAATCTCGCAGGACGTCAGGCACCTCAGCGGGAGAGAGGTCCGCCAGAAAACCCAGTTTTCCCAAATTAACGGCAACAACGGGCAGTTGCCGGCTTCCCATTTGATGGGCGGCACGGAGGATCGCCCCGTCGCCACCCAGGACGATGGCCAGATCGGCATCTTGGTCGGCCATATCGACGGTACTGGTAAAGTCCTCGGCGACGATGCGCGCGTACTGCTCGATAAGCGGGCGAAGCCGTTCAGCTTCCGGCAGCACATTGGGACGCTGACCCGCGCCCATCAGGAGCGTCCGGAGCGGGGGAATTGACTGGATTGAGTGTGTGCTGGCTTCCATCGAGTGGATTCCGTGCGGATCGCCCCTGGTGTTATCGTCGCGGCAGTATTGCGGGATGTAGAGTGGACGCGGCCAGTTCCCGGCACGCCGCGGTAATTCCGTCGGCGTCGAGCTGCATCTCGGCCAGTAGTTCGTTGCGCGCAGCATGTTCGATGTACCGGTCTGGGAGCCCTAGCCGATGCACTCGGGTAGTGTCCATGCCGGCGTCGGACGCGGCCTCGAGCACCGCACTGCCGAATCCGCCCATGAGCTGCCCTTCCTCGACCGTGAGCATGAAAGGCGACTCTTGCACGGCGGTCAGAATGGTCGCCGCGTCCAGCGGCTTGACGAAACGCGCGTTGATCACCGCAAGCTCGATTCCCTCCGCGGCCAACCGTTCGGCTGCCGCCAGGCAGTCGGGAAGAACGGAACCGCAGGCAATCAAGGTACCATCGTGACCGCCGCGCAATACTTCGGCACGTCCCAGCTCGATGGGCGACTTCTCGCGATCGATCTCCACGGCGGCCGTCTTGGCGTAGCGAATCGCCGCCGGCATGTCGTGATCGAGGGCCCAGTCGACCATCGCCCGCAAATCCCCGGCATCACCCGGCGCCATGACGACAAGATTCGGGAAGGGGCGGAGGTAGCACAGGTCGAACACGCCGTGGTGCGTTGGTCCGTCGGGTCCAACGAGCCCCGCTCGATCCAGCATGAAGAGCACCGGCAGGTTCTGGAGCGAGACCTCCTGGAATATCTGATCGTAGCTACGCTGGAGGAAGGTGCTGTAGATGTCGACAATGGGACGCAGCCCAGTCTTGGCCAATCCGGCGGCGAAGCTAACCGCGTGCGATTCGCAAATGCCGACGTCGAAGAATCGGTCGGGAAAGCTCTCACGCACCGATTCGAGCATGTTTCCCTGGCACATGGCCGCCGTAATCACCGCCACGCGACGGTCGCGATGCATCGCGTCGCTGATGGCGTCTCGTGCGATTTTCGTATAGGCCGGCGCGGCCAACGGCTTCACCGCCACTACTGTGCCGTTCTCGCGCGCGAACGGCGCTGGGGAATGATAGCGAGTAGGATCCTTCGCCGCAGGCTCGAACCCGTGTCCCTTTTCCGTAACGACGTGAAGCAGCACCGGGCCGTCGAACATCTTCGCCATGGCCAAATACTTCCGAAGCTGCACGATGTTGTGCCCGTCGACCGGCCCCATGTACCGGAACCCGAGATCCTCGAAGAACATACCGCCGAGCAGTCCAGCTTTGACGGCGTCCTTCATTTGCAGGATGAATCGCTCGACCGGATCGCCCAGGACGGGAACGCATCCGAGAAGTCGCTGGATTTCAGCTTTCAAGCCCGTGTAGAAGGGTGCCAATCGCAGGCGGTCGAGTGTATCGGCAAGG
This sequence comes from uncultured Planctomycetaceae bacterium, assembly GCA_964487655.1. Classification (GTDB taxonomy): domain Bacteria; phylum Planctomycetota; class Planctomycetia; order Pirellulales; family Thermoguttaceae; genus PWXP01. The sequence goes on along the minus strand of CAZASB010000110.1, from coordinate 9,330 downwards.
CCGCCCACGCGTGGGCAGATAGACATCTTATTGTCGTTCAGCACGACCGTGAGGTTCTTCTTCAAGCCTCCGGCGTGATTCATCGCCTCGTACACGACGCCGCACGGGAAAGCCCCGTCGCCAATCACGGCCACGACGTGTCTTTGTTCACCGGGTCGAGCCAGCTCGTCGCCGCACTTCAACCCCAAGGCCGTCGAAACACTACATCCGGCGTGACCCGTCATGAACAGGTCGTATTTGCTTTCGGTTGGGTTGGGATAGCCCATCAACCCGCCCTTCGCGCGCATGGTGATGAACTCGTCGTACCGGCCGGTGACCAGTTTGTGTGCGTACACTTGGTGGCCGGTATCCCAGATGAGCCGATCGCGGGAGAAATCGAACGTCGTGTGCAGGGCCAACGTCAGTTCGACTACGCCCAGGTTCGACGCGAAGTGCGCCGTGCGCGTCGCGGCCAACCGGTGCAGGGCCTCGCGCATTTCGCCGGCCAGTATGTATAGCTCCTTGGTGTGAAGCGATTGCAGATCCTTCGGCGAGTTGATCTGCGAAAGCAACTTGTCCATCAACGATTCCTTTCCGTAACGAAACGCGCGAGCGATGCCAATCCGTCGGCCGCGGGACCGAAGGGCGTCAAAGCCTTACACGCATCGTCGCTCAGTTGCACAGCGCGTCGGCGGCTGGGCTCAATGCCGAGCAATCCCGGGAAAGTGAGCTTTCCGTGCGCGGCGTCCTTGCCAACACGTTTTCCCAAGGCGTGTGCATTGCTCGTGACGTCGAGCAGGTCGTCGGCAATCTGGAAGGCCAGACCAACGCAACATCCATAGCGATCCAACGCGGCAAGCTGCCTCGCGTCGGCGCCTGCACACATGCCCCCCAGCCGAAGCGCGACACGCATCAACGCGCCCGTTTTCCGCAAGTGGGTGGCCTCAAGCATCTCCAGGCCGGTTGCGAGGTCGAACTGGCCGGGCTGCGGCGGATGCATGTCATCCGCCTGACCACCGACCAACTGGCAGCGTCCCGCCGCCTGCGCCATGGCGGCGCAGCAAGCCGCGGCCGTTTCCGGCGGCCGGACCTCGGTGGCAAGAACCTCGAACGCAAGCGCCAAGAGCGCATCGCCGGCTAGAATAGCCGTCGCTTCATCGAATTCCTTATGGCAGGTAGGCCGCCCGCGCCGCAAATCGTCGTCGTCCATCGCGGGCAGATCGTCATGCACCAGCGAGTAGGCATGGACCATCTCGACGGCACACGCCGCCGGCATCGCACGCTCAGCCGAAACCCCACACGCTTCCGCCGCCAGCAGAGCCAGCATCGGCCGCAATCGCTTGCCGGGCGCCAAAAGCGCATATCGCATTGCCGCCGTCAACCTGGATGGTGACCCCTTGGCGTGGGGACACCGAGCCGATAGGCCCGCATCAATCGGTGCCCGCAATCGGGTGGCGTGGTCTGAAAAACTAGGTGACGAAGTACTCACGGGCAAGCTCGAGAATTGGGGCTAGGCCGCACACGCCAAACTACTCTCTACTGCACTCTCCGCACTCTGCGCTCGGCCTCAAGCCTATCATTGTAAACCGTCGGCACGCAACGGTCTACGGCACTCTCTCGCCTTCGCCCGACTCGAAAGGAATGAAACTGGACCGATCGATCGACTCGTGTAGGGAAAAATCCTTGATTTTTGCCGAATCAAGCACTTTTTCTCCAACGGAACGGTTTACGCGAGCAACGATTTTCCGGCTCAACAGGTCCAGATCCGGCTTGGCCAGTTCGTCCAGGTTGTGCATCCGAAGGACGACGGCGACCTGCTCCCGGAAAAACCGGCCATTACACTGCATGAACTGACGGAACGACGCTTCATCGCCAAGAGTGGTGGCCCCCTCAAGCCTAAAGTCGGTGCGCAACGTGCTCTGCGTAATGGGATCGAACACACAAACGCTATAATCGCCCAATTCGGCGCGACCGTCTCCCAGGTAAGCCGGCAGCGGCCCCGTATCGCGAAGTACCGCCTGCCGGGAATCGCTGAGTTTCGTACTTGCTTTGCTGCTGCCCATGCCACGAAACCGGAAGTTCGCCAACCAGTTTTCCCAGGAATTCTGCGTGGCGCAGCCTGACCATGTCCCAAACACCAGCACCAGAATAATCGACACCAGCGTCATCGACACGATCTTGAACCAGACATTCGCCCACTGCCGCCTCCACCAACGGACTGGACCGAACAGGGCAATTAGGATCGGAGAAATACGGAGCGGCTCATGGCTGGACTGGCTCATTGCGTGCAAATCTCCCAGGCGACAAAGACACGGGCGACAAAGACACGGGCGACAAAGACACGGGCGACAAGGATACGGGCGACAAGGACAAATGGGCACCGTTCACAATCACGTAAGGAGAACCGACTCCGGCTTCGCCCAGTTGGGTAGTCGTGTCCTAAACGAAAGCGATGAAATCCACGTCAAAAAGTATGGCCACGCCGATGGTGGCAACCGCTTGAGCGTCGCGCGGCATCAGGCTCAAATGTCGGCCGGATGATAAGAATAAGAATTCGACGAGTAGGCCGCGAGCCGAAAACACCGATAGCCATGAACAGGTACAGAACAAGTATAGAACACGCCGGCGGCTGGCGGCGAAGAACCCTCGACAACGCCTTCATCTTGTCTGAGGTAACTCTCGCAGCTAATGGCGAATACGCCAAATGAAGGGCATTGTGTTGCGAATGGCGGTGGTTGGCCTAACTGCCTAACCCAACTCCCACAGTTCAGTACATTTCAGTACATTTGACGGCTCTTCCGTTTCTAAGTGCAAACCAGTGGTGAAAGCCGTAGGGTGGGTGGTTCCGGATGTCTCAGCATCCGGGTTCACCCACGCGTTCCATGCCGTTCCGCACCTAGAAACGGAAGAGCCCATTTGACCCTAGTTTTTTCGGGGCGAGGGAGTGAAAGTCTCTACTACATTTCGTTCAATTTGTTATTTGGAGGGGGAGTGATATCCCCAGTCGTTGCAACAGGATTGCTTGGTGATCGGTTGGGCGACGGACGCAGCGGCAGCGGATGACAGTACCGCTCCGGGTTGGGAGCACGACATCAACTAAGGTGATGTCACCCAGTTCCTCGAATATCCGGCGGGACTCGTCGCCAAGACCGGCTGCCTTGGCCATCTGGTGCAGCGTCTTCCACAGAACATAGGCCAGAAAACAGACCAAAATGTGCGCCAGGACCCAACCCGTTGAACCATCGGATGGCCGTGGCTTTACAGTCCCGGCCAATGCGATACAATGCGATGTGAATCGTGGCTTGCCGCCAGACCCGAGCATCCAAGCCGTTTCCCCGACCCTGACAACGATATCCCCGATGTCCACTCGAGTCGTCCTGTGTTACCCGGTCAAGCCGAAGCACGTTGAGCAGATCGCGGCGGCCATGCCCGAGGCCGAGGTCGTTGACGCCGGCCAAGACAATATCGCCGAGGAACTGTTCAAGGCCGATATCTTCTGCGGGCACGCCAAGACGCCGGTCGACTGGGACGGCGTGGTGCGAGCCGGCAAGTTGCGGTGGATTCAATCGTCGGCCGCCGGCATGGACCACTGCCTCGTGCCGTCGGTCATCGAGTCCGATATTGCCGTGACCAGCGCGTCAGGCGTCCTTTCTGATCAGGTGGCCGAGCACACCATTGCCCTACTGACGGCCTTCTTTCGCAGCCTGCCAACCTTCTTCCGCGCTCAGCAGCAGCGGGAATTCGTCCGGCGCCCGACCGGCGACCTGACGGGCAAGACGGTCGGCATTGTTGGCCTTGGCGGTGTCGGCAGGCGACTTGCCCAGGTGCTTCGCGGTTTCCGTACGCGGACCCTAGCCGTGGACCTCTATCCAATCGAAAAGCCCGACTCGGTCGACCAGCTTTGGCCGGCCGAGCGCCTAGGCGATCTGTTGGCCGAGTCAGACGTTGTGGTCCTTTGTCTGCCGCTGAACGGTTCGACGCGTGGGCTGTTCAACGCCTCGCGTTTGAAGCAGATGAAGACGGGGGCCTTGCTGGCCAACATGGCGCGGGGCCCGTTGGTGGTGACCGATCACTTGGTCGCCGCCCTGGCCGACGGTCACCTGTCGGGCGCGGTCATGGACGTAACCGAACCGGAGCCGCTGCCAGTGGAAAGCCCGCTATGGGCCATGCCGAACGTCATCGTTACCCCGCACGTAGCCGGGCAGGCCGCTTGGCGGATCGACCGGATGACCGAGATGTTCTGCCGCAATTTGCGTCGCTGGCAGAATGGCCAGCCGCTGATCAACCTGCTGACCGACAAGCGTTTGGGCTTCCCCATTCGCGGCGCGGGCATCCCCATCTGGGGCGATGAACAGGCCAAGTAGAAAACCCCATTGCCCGTTCGCAGTCTCGACTTCAGCCGGAAAGAAAACGCCTGAAGGCGGGACGAAGAACCAGTACTGCCCCGCGCCACGGTCATCTTGGCGGTGCTTCTTCACTTTCGGCTTCTTGGCGTCTCGGAGCGTCAGGGGCCGTATCCTCGCCACTGGACGCCAACCAGTCCATACCCACGTAAAAACGGCCCACGTACTCCAGGCAGCAAGAGACGGATAACAAGAAGCACTGCCAAAACGACCGCGGTACCCAACCGTGGGAAAGTGTTACTCATGCTTTGCGCATCGCTTGTACGGCCTCGACCAGCTTTCTAGGGCCGTGGCGGATGACGTCGCACGTGGGCAGGCCGAGTTCGCTTTCGACGCGAGCGCATTCGGCGTCGAGGTCGGCGTCGCCAAATCGACGCCCGTTGACGGCCACGCCGATCACGCGGGACGGATGCAGGAAGAACGCGGTTTCTTCGTAGTATTCCACCGTGCGTCGAAGCGGCATTAGAGGACGCGGCTCCATACCGTGAATGGCCGTACGTCCCATTTCGTAGACCAGGACCATGCCATCCGGTTGGATGCCGTGCAGCAGGCTGAGCGTGACACCCGAATAGCGAGGATGGAACAGGCATCCCTGCCCCTCGACCACCACGACCTCGTGATCTTCGTTGGCTCGCACAAGTTTTTCCGCGGCCCCTGCCACGAAGTCCGAGATCACGCGGTCCACCGCGCAGCCACTGCCGGCAACGAGCATACCCGTTTGGCCGGTGGCGACGAACTGGGCGTCGACGCCGGCGAGTCGCAACCCCTCGGCCAATTCGACGGCGGCGACCATCTTGCCGACGCTGCAATCGTTTGCGATGGTGTGAATGCGCAAGCATCCGGCGAGGAACGGCTTGCCTGAGACAACATCCGATTCGTCGCTGTCGCGTAGGTCGACCAGCTTTGCCCCGTATTCCTCGGCGACGGCGACGAACTGGGCGTTGTTCCGCAGCAGATCGTGCAGGCCGGAAACAACCGTCATGCGGCGGCGAATGGCGTCGAGCACGATCGGATCCCATGCGGGCGGAAGTTTACCGCCCGGCGGCGCGATACCGATCACGAGCGTGTTAGCGTCGCGAGCATCCGTCAATCGGCCAACCACGGGGATCGAGCCTCCCACCCCCAATACCTCGCCGGCCGTCTTTCCGGCCGACTGGGCGTCGAGAACCGCGACGACCTCGTCGGGTCTGTAGCGCAAAACACAAATGGCCGTCTTCGCGGCGTGGGAATCGCAGTAGCCATCCGTCAGGATGACCATTCTTCGGGGAGCGTTTTTCATGGTGGGCGTGGGAGCGCGAGCGAATCCGGCAGACTGGCATGTCAACACGGAGGCCGGCATGTCAACACGGAAGATTGTCCCGGCACGAAGCCTCCCTGTCAACCAACCATCTCCCAACTCCCAGCTCCCTCACAGCCACCCCGCCTCGCGATACCATTGGACGGTTTCCTGGACCCGCTTCCCAAGGGATGTGGCGGGAACGAAGTCCAACTGCTCGGCGGCTTTTTGGGAGGAGCAGGTCCAGCAGCCGGCGGTTGCCTCGCGGGCCTTGTCCAGGTTGAGAGAGACGGGCTGGTGCAAAACGTGGGCCAGCAGCTCCATCACGGCGGCTACCGACCAGGTGACCGACGCGGGCAGGGGCAGCATGATGGCGCGGCGACGGCCGGCGGCGTGGGCGATCATCTGCGCGAGTTCGCCGAGGGTCGGATCCTGGCCGTCCGAAGCATAGTACATGCCTTGTCCGGTCGCCACGCTGTCGAGACGGGCGGCCTCGTCGCTTGGCGATTGGAGTTGCCCGTCGAGCCGTTCTCCCTTTTCGGCGGCCGCGATAAGCATTTTTACCAGATCGGTCACATGAATTATGGAAAACCGCGGCTTGGAAAGGCTCGGCAATGCCTGCAAACCAAATCGGACCACCGAGGCGAACAGGGGCAGGCTCAAACGGTCGCTGGGGCCAATCACAATGGGTGGTCGCACCACGGTGACTGGAACCCGATGGGCCACTGCGGCCACGGCCAGCTCACCTGCCCGCTTGCTCCGACCATAGTGCGAAATCGGTGCCGAAGGATCGGTTTCCGTGTGCGGCCTGTCCAAGGTCGACGGTCCAGCGGCAGCCACCGAAGAGACGTTCACGAGGACCGGCGGCGGCGTCCGGGCGGCACATGCCTGGGCAATGGCTCGCGTCCCCGTTTCGTTGACCGCGTGGAATTCGCGAGCGTTCAGGGCTTGCGTCCGGCCTGCCAAGTGAAACACAACATCCTGGCCTTCGATGGCCGATGTAAGGCTATCGGCGTCGGTGACGTCGCCTACGCACAAACGTGTCGTCAGGGTCTCAAGCGGCTCGACTACCGACCCGTGGCGTACGAGGCAGGTCACCGCATGACCGCTCTCCACCAAGGCGCGGACTAAGTGCGAACCGATGAAGCCGCTAGCGCCGGTTACAAGGGTTTTGCTCATGACCATGCCGACTGGTTGACAAATCGCCCGGAATTCCGGTAAAATCGTCAATTTGTGCAACCTGCGAAAGATTGAATATGAGTAAGATCGTCATCAAGCGGGTCGAGTCTCAAGGGGATCAGCGGCAGTTCCTGGAGCTACCCTGGCGGCTTTATCGTGGGGATCCGAACTGGATTCCCCCCTTGAGGACAAGTGCGAAAGAGTTGTTCGGGTTCGCTCCCCATCCATTCTACGCCAGGAATTCGATCCAAACCTTTCTCGCATTGCGCGACGGGGCGGCGTGCGGGCGTATTGCGGCCATTCTCAACCGCGGGCACAACGAGCGATACGAGGAACGTCGTGGGTTCTTCGGCTTCTTCGAGAGCATTGACGACCAGGACGTTGCCGACGGCCTTTTCGACGCCGTGCGGCAGTGGTTCTTCGATCAGGGCATCTTCCAACTCCGAGGGCCGACGAACCCTTCGCTCAACCATGAACTAGGGCTACTGATCGAAGGCTTCGATTCGCCGCCGACGTTTATGATGACCTACAATCCGCCGTTCTACGAGCGACTGCTGGAGAATTATGGATTCCGAAAGTCGCAAGATATGTACGCATTCTGGGGGCACCGCTCGCTACTGCCAGCCATTTCCGAGAAGCTCCAGCCCATGGTCGATGGAATTCTCAGCCACTACGATGTGACCTTGCGCCCATTGGACCAATCTCGATTCCTGGAAGAGGTCGAGATGTTCCTTTCGATCTACAACCGCGCATTGGTGAACACCTGGGGGTTTGTCCCCATGAGCGCTGACGAGGTACGGCATACGGCGAAAGGGCTCCAGCACTTGATTGTGCCGGAATTGGCCGTTGCCGCTGAGTTGGACGGCCAGGTTGTCGGCGCTTCCTTCGGCCTGCCCGATTTCAATCCGCGAATCCGGGCCATCGACGGCCGGCTGTTCCCCTTTGGATTCATTCGGCTCTTGCGGAACAAGCAGGCGATCAAACGAATTCGCGTGATCAGCACGAACGTCTTGCCGGAATACCAGCGCATGGGTATCGGGCTTCTGCTCATGCACGCCTTGGTGCCGCAGGCGATTGCTTGGGACATTCAAGAGGCGGAGTTCTCCTGGGTTCTCGAATCGAACAAGCTCTCGTACGGCGCGCTCAAGAAAGGCGGGGCAAAGGTCACGAAGACCTACCGAATCTACGATCTCGACGCCGAGCCGCAATCGGTCGAGCCGGACAGTGGTGTGGTTCGGGTACCCCCGGAGCTGAAGCGTCGCGGGGCCGCCGTCATCCCAACACCCGTTGCGGCCCCCACGGGAACGCTCGAAGTCCGCGCCGTCGAGAACCGCCGCGATGCCAAGGCGTTCCGCCGTTTGCCGTGGTCCATCTACGCCGACGACCCAAACTGGGTTCCGCCGCTTCTGACGGAAGTAAAGGAGTTCCTGGACCATCGTGGGCATCCGTTCTACCATCACGGCGATGCCGTGCAACTACTGGCCACTCGGGACGGACAACCGGTCGGTCGCCTGCTTGCCAGCGACGACCCGAACTACAACAGGCAGCATGGCACGAATACCGGCTGCTTCGGCATGTTCGAATGCTTTGACGACACCGAGGCGGCTCATGCCCTGCTTCAGGCGGCGGCGAACTGGCTGTTGGAACGTGGCCGAACGCACGTCATGGGACCGATCGATTACTCGACCAACTATCCATGTGGTCTGCTGGTCGATGGATTCGACTCGCCCCCGCGATTCATGATGAACCATCACCGGCCGTACTACATGGGGCTGCTGGAGTCCTGGGGACTGCGCAAGGTGAAGGACCTGTACGCTTGGTGGTTCACCGACCCGCTGAACCTCGTCGAACGATGGCGAGAGAAGGCCGAACGCATCGCGCGACGTAGCGGTGTCACCGTGCGCCCCTTCCGCCGTCGCCATTTCCGCGAGGATCTGGAGCACTGCCAGGCGATCTACAACGTCGCTCAGCAACGGAACTGGGGCATGGTCGCACTAACGAGCGACGAACTGCGATATATGGCCGGAAGACTCGAGAAGATTGCCCAGGAGCAGCAAGTATTGCTCGTGGAGAAAGATGGGGAAATCATCGGGTTCTCCGCGACCATACCCGACTACAATGAGGCAATTCGGCCGCTCAATGGGCGATTGACGACCTGGGGAATGCCGATTGGGGCTATGCGAGCCCTCTGGCGAGTCAAGAAGATCAAGACGGCCCGAATGCTGATTCTCCACTTGCTTGAAGGCCATCGACGCCGGGGCCTGAGTGAGTTGCTCATTCTGCAAACGCTCGATTACGGCAAGAATGTGCTCGGCTATACGGGCGCCGAGTTGAGTTGGACGCATGAGGACAATAGACTGGTCAATAGCGCCATCGAAACGGTTGGCGCCCAGCGTTACAAAACCTATCGTATATTCGAGAAGGAACTCGCGCCGTTGTAAGGCGATCGGCAGGTTCGAGCTTACCTGCCGAATGTAGAACAGTTGTCCCAAC
>CAZASB010000109.1:0-13862 GCA_964487655.1 uncultured Planctomycetaceae bacterium | reverse complement strand
CTACGTAATCTCAAATACTTATTCGTTCATGACGCGAGCATCACGGGGTTGGGCTTTCGGGACATGTCCTGCAATGTGGAATATCTATTTGCACGCGATACACGGTTGGACGTAGCTTGTGAAGCCTGATGGACTTATGAAGCTGGCGGAACTGCCCATGCTCGAACTGTTGGACTTGGAAGGAACGGATGTTACCGAGGAAGAGGTGCAAGCTTTCCTCCAGCTACGCCCGAAATGCACGATCATCGGCAGGGACAATTAAACGGGATTCTGGCCTCCTTTTTGGCGTGGTGATTCTTTGGGCGCGCTTACTATTCCCGCGGTCACTTGCCACCATGCGGCAGGGCGTTGGAATCGGGCGATTCGCTCTGCTCGATGCGGTAGAGATGCGTGCGCGTGCGGAGAAGCATGGTGCGGTCGCCAACGACGGCTGGCGAAGCCATGAACCCGTCTTCGAGTCGATTCCGCGCCAGGACTCGATATTCCCGATCGGCTGCAATTACGACAGACTCGCCCTGCGTATCGAAGAAGTAAACCCGCCCACCAGCCACCAGGGGCGAGGCGCAATAGTTTCCCCCAATCCGCTCCTTCCATAATTCCTCGCCGGTCGCCGCATCCAGGCATGTGGCCACGCCCACGTTGCTGACGAAAACGACCAGTTCATCGTTGATCACCACGGGCGAGGGCATAACCGGAACACCCCGATTGTATCGCCAAGCGACGTGTGTCTCTGTTATGTTGCCCTGGCCAGTCGGGTCGATGGCGATCAGCGCGGGCTTGGGGTTGCTCGTGTTGACAATCACCAAGCCTGCGGCGAACACGGGGCTCGATGCCGCGTTGTAGCCGTTGAAGGCGACCGTCCAGAGTTCTTCACCCGTGTCCGGATTGTAGCCGAAGGCGGCCATCGCTCCCACGCTGGCCAACTGGCGTTGCCCGTTCACCTGGTAGAGAATCGGCGTACCGTAACCCTTGCGATAGTCGCCGTCGCGAAGGACGTTTCCTTCAGCGTCAACGTCTTGCCATTCGGTTGAACGGGGCGCCCTCCAAATCGTTCGGCCAGTTTGTGCGTCGAGGGCCGTCACGTACTGCACGTCAATGCCATCCATGGTGACAATCAGGTGGTCGCCAGAGAGGGCCACCGAGGAGCCGGGCCCGCGAAAATGGCGGCATGGCAGATCGCGCCGCTGCCAAACCACTTTGGACGTCTCGGTGTCGATAGCCGCCGTGCCATAGCTTCCGAAGTGTGCGAAGAACCGTCCAGGCTGTAACGCCCCAGTCGGCGAAGCATAGCTATTGACCGAATTTTCCAGCGGCTCGGGCTCCGCATTGTGGAACAGCCGCGTCCGTCGCCGCACCTCACCGCTCTCGAAATCCACGCAGTAGACAAACATCTCGCTGCCGTCCTCGGTAGCCGTGGTCAGCCACACCTGCCCATTCATAACCACTGGGGTCGACCAGCCACGATGGGAAATGGACGTCTTCCAGACCACGTTGTGCTCTTCGCTCCAGGTGAACGGTAAGTTCCTTGCATCCGACGAACCATCGTAAGACGGCCCTCGAAACACGGGCCAATCCTCGGCGGTCCAGGCGGAGGTATCCGTTGAAAGTAGCATCGCGACCAGCACCACCGTAACCAGCCCGAATCGGTCCATGTTTCGCATGCCGTAACCTTCCATCATATCACTTTCCCTAGAAGACACGGGCCCTCCAATCCATTCGACGTCTTGGAATGATAGGACTTGTCCAGCCTGGAGCCGTGGTCAGTCAGCCACCTTGGGGTCGGCACGGAACGCGGCACTACGAGCGGGCGTTCCGCGGCAGCGGATGTAATTCGATGTTGCGGTAGAAGACCTCCGCGGCCTCGGTCTGAAACAGCAGGCGTCCGTAGTCGAGCGTGCCGCTGAGTATCTCGTTGACCAGGACGCCGTTGACGAAGTAGCGGAGATGCCCGCCGTCGACCACGGCCTCGCAACGGGTCCATTCGCCGTAGGGGCTCTCCACGTCGTTTCGGCCGCGAAAGCCAAGCTCGTCCTTCCACTCAGGGTCGCGTCCGAACCAGTTGATTCTGCCACGGGTAATGGTTCGTCGCTCGCCCTCCTTGCTCCAGATCGTCTGGCGATTAGCGCCATCGACCACCTGGGCTTCCACCGAGACCACGATGTCGCTGCCGTCGTAGTTCTTACCATTGGAGAGAAGGATGATATCGCCCGTACCGCCTTCGATGACCTGGAATTCGAGCGAGGTCACCCACGGACCCCAGTTTCCGTCGGGGCCCTGGCAGTGCAGCAGGACGCCGGAATCCCGGGTCTTGTCGACTCGGTTGCCCCAGGTCTTTTCGCCCCACTTGTACTCGAACTTTAGATGGTAGTCGCGGTACTCGTGGTCGGTGGTAAGTCCCCCGAAGCTTCCCTCGCCGGTGATATGCAACATGCCGTCCGTCACGCGGAATACGTTTAGAGGATCCTCGTATTTCGTGTCTTTCGTATAGGAGTAGAAACCCGTCAGATCCTTTCCGTTGAACAGCTTGATGGGTTCAAGCGGCGTGATGGGACCAGACTGGTAACGCCGCGCCAGGTTATCATCGGCAAGGCAGCATGCATGACGGCAAATGGCGACGGTGGAAAGTCCGGCGGGAAGGGTAGCTAGGAATGATCGTCGGTTCATGGGTGTAACAGCCTCTTCTTTGGAGTGACGTTGTTAGGTAGGAACAGAAAGATATGACATGCAAGGGATATGAACGGGGGCGTGTTACCTACCGCCACCGCCAGAACCCTTTGGGGTCCAAAGCGTTGTGATGGAACCATACGCGGCGGCTGGCCTCTCGCTCTCACAGTTTCCATGGCGCGCGCATTTCACGCACCAGCATTCGATTAACCTCCTCGTCGGTGCTTGTTTCGGCGACCGGATCCCACGTGAATTTCTTCTTCAATCGCTGAGAGATGTTGCCGAGAATGCAAAGGCTCGCCGAGCGATGACCCGCCTCCACCGGCCCGACCGGATCCTGCCGAGTCTTTACGGCATCCAGGAAATTGCGCACATGGTCCGCATCCACTTGCAATCGCATATGGGTGTCGTGGGTCGGATTGCTGACCGGCAGGTGGATTTCGTCCGGTCCGATGACCGAGTCCTTCAGGTTTTCGGGGAACGTGGCCAGACGACCGCCGAGGGTGATCTCCAAACGCCCCTCGGTTCCCTCGAACTTGACGCCCGAGGGCGGACGCGTCTCGCAGGTCAACTCGACGCCGTTGGCATAGACCGCGCGAAACGCCGTCTTGGAAGCCGTATCGAACAGGCTTCCCGCAGGCAGAAACTCAGAGCCGTTGTCTTCAAACTCGACGGGCGTCGTGCCTTCCGTACCGAGTCCCCACTGCACGATGTCGTTGACGTGCGCGCCGAAATTGGTCGTCTGCCCGTTCGAATAATCCAGAATATACCGCCACCGGAAGAAGCAACGTTCCGGGTGAAACGGCGCCACCGGCGCGGGGCCGAGCCAGAAGTCGTAATCGAAGCCGTCGGGCACGGGCCGTGGCTGCCAGTCGGGCCCGGGGCTCTCGAAGCTATTCCCGTCCACCCAGCTTTGCACGTGGCGAATCTCGCCAAGCCGACCGTTACGCACCAACTCGCACGCCCTGCGCACGGCCGGACTCGAACGGAATTGCGAACCGACTTGGAAGATGCGATTGTACTTGCGTACCGCCTCGACCATCGCGCGTCCCTCGGGAATTGTGTAAGAAAGCGGCTTCTCGCAGTATACGTCCTTACCGGCCCGCATCGCGCTGATCGCGATGATGGCGTGCCAGTGATCGGGCACGACAATGGCGACGGCGTCCAAGTCGGGCCGAGCAAGGATGTCTCGGAAGTCGGAGTAGACATCGCAACCCTTGAAAGTCCCGCCGCCGATGGCTTTTGCATAATGCTCCTCGACCCACTGCTTCGCAGTCTCCCGGCCCAAGACCTGGTCAGGGTAGTAGTAGCCAAGGCCGCGCCGGTTCACGTCGCACACGGCCAGCATCTGCATGTCTTCATGCACTAGGAACGAGGGCACGATTCGTTGGCTTTGATGTCCGCAGCCGATTAGCCCGACATTGATGCGATTGCTTGGTGCCGTGGCGCCGAATACCGACCGCGGCACGATGTACGGTGCGACCGCAACGGACATCGCGCCGACCGCGGTCTTCAGAAAATCGCGGCGACCGCATGAGAGACAGTTCTGGGACAACGTGCTTCGGAGTTTCAACATGGGCAGCTCCCGAGTTGGTTTGTAGGGAAGTGGGCGAAAAACCACGACGGGTGGGGCTGAGCTTGCGACGCGAAACAGCCGGTCACGCTTGTCGTTCGCACCATGGCACATCGCCCTCGGTCCTGCAGATTTTGGGGGACAACGGCATACGTACACCCGCCATGATACCCATCTTTCCGATCAACGTCAACCGTTGACCACCTCACCGCCCGACACTACAAACCGGCGCCACACGCATCGTCATTGTCGAGAGTTTGCGTTCCGCGACTTCCGTGTGCCCGTTCGTCGCGGGAATTCCCGCAGCAGACGGGCAATCTGCGATGCATAGAGCGACAAGAGTTCCAGGGCATCCGACCTGTCAAGACAGTGGGGATCGCGCCGCACGCTGATCCGAAAAACCCCGCCGTAGCTTGCCGCACAGAACGCGGCGTGTGTGTTCGGCCGAACGGGTGGAACAATGGTAATGCCCTTCACCCGGAGATCGCCAGCCCGAGCGAATACCCCGTCGCGAGGCAGCGAGTCGCAGAACCAACGGCTGTAGTCGCCTATGTTCGAAAGCACGACGGTTGCGAGGCATGGATCGCTCGCCAGAAAGCCGCGCCGAAGCCCTGGAATCGCCTGCACAAGGCCGATTGCTCGGAGCAGCCCCTTCCCCCGCAGCCAATGCCTTGCCGCGGCCATCTCGGCGCCGATCCCTCTGAGCAAGATGTCCGAATGGCCGCACGCTTTGCGCGCGCGCGTGATAAAGCACATCGTCACCTTATTGGCGGCGGGCATCCATCGGTCGGCCGATACGCGAAGATTCTGTGGCACGGCAATTCGCAACCAGGGCGTTCGCCTCGCGGGCGGATAGCGATCATTCCATTGCGCAATCGTGCCGAAAAGCGCCGCCAGGAGAACATCATTCAGCGTGAGACCACGATCTCGGGCCATGGCGAGAAGCCGGGAGAGGGTCGCTTCGTCAAAAGCGTGCGTCGGGATGTCTTCGAGTGATTCGTCGCGTTCGATCAAGGGCCGGCGGCTTGGACATCCCAGTGGGGTGACGGAATGAAAGAGCCATTGATGCCCCTCGCGAACGAGCGTGCGCGCCTCGTTGGCCAGTCTTGCCGGCAGTCGCCCGATACGGGGAATCTGGCCTCGTAACGGCAGTCGCGAGATATCCGACGTTTGGCGGATGTCGCCTCCAAGCCGCACATGATAGGCCGTGAGCAAGTCCTCAAGGAATCGGACTGCACCGATCCCATCGGAACAAGCGTGGTGAAAGAGCATGGTTGCCACGACGCCACTGGAATCCTGCCGCACCCGAAATCGCATTCCCGTTTCCGACTCCAGGTCGATCCTGTCCGTAATCCGAAATTCATCGCCGTCGTCGGCCGTACTCCACTCAACCTCCGATGCGACTCCATCAGCAGGTATCCAACAGGGGCTTCCGCGGCGAGATAGGTCGACCGTTGCATTCAACAGAGGATGGCCAGCCAACACCTCGCAAAATACATCGGAAAACGCCGCCCGGTCGATCGTGCCAGAGAGTCGGACCTGCATGATGCAGGTCATGGGATAATCCGCTTGATCATCGTCGAGCATGTACCGCTCGAAGATGGTCAGGGGAAGCGGAAGACATTTTGCGTGCATGGCGACCGGCTCTGGATGTTGTGGAAGGCCTGCTCGGGACTCTCCGAGCATCGGCTCGCCGACAGAGCGGCGCCGTTCGTCCGATAACATCAAAGTACAGCGGGAGCGGTATTACATTGCGTGGCATTCTCCTCGATGGTGGCCGCGCTGACCGGTCTGGCTCTCGCGATGACGCCGTTGGACGGAATGTATGCGTGACGAGTCAGAAACCGAGCGACACGACAATGATATTCTTCGCCGACTTCGTAAACCGTTTCGTTATGGCGAGCTTCCGATATGACCCAGAGCCGAGGCCGATTGCGCATCTGCTTTCGAAGCGAGCAAACCGTCTCCAGCGGCGTCATTGCGTCGCGACCACCGTGAATCAGGAGCACCGGCTTGCGGATTCGGCGGGCGGCGCGGTCGACCCGCAGGATTCGGCAATGCCGCTGTCTCTGAATGATGCAATTCGCCCAGAAGGCAAGCATCGAGAGCGTCCAATCCGGCAACATCGCAAGTTGCGGACAAGCAGGCACATGGAGGTGCATGAACCGCCGAATCAGATACAGTTGGACTCGCTCGGTTGGACAAATGCTGTCCAGGACCACGGACTGTACCCGAGAGTCCGCTTCGGCCACGCAAAGCGCGGCCGTGGCGCCTCGACTCAAGCCAAAGAGCACTACGCGTCCGGCAAGCGTCTTCTTCCGTCGACAACAAAAGTCAATTGCCGCCTGGACATCGGCTACTTCGTCGAACGTTGCCCACGGAAGCAGTCCGTCGCCCCCCGTCTTCTGGCTCTCGCCGTGGTCGCGGAAGTCGAACGCCAAAACGTCAAAGCCTTCCTTGCGCAGGCCACTTGTGTATGCCAAGGCGGTTGCCTGACTACCGCGCAACTCGTGGCAGAAAACGACAACTCCTTTTCGCTCATCCGCGATTGCTGGAAGGTAGGTTCCCGCCAACCGAACACCATCGGTCGTGTCGAAGAAGACCTTCTCCGCGTCGAAGATACTTTCGGGGTAGTCGTCGAGCATCATCGCCGGTCGCCGGCTAGGAAACCACGGCATCTCGGCGAAAGCCCTCGCAACGACGGGCGCATAGACCGCCCATAGCGAGAATATCGACAATGCCACCAAACCGATCAGGGTGGCAACCATCCAAAGAAACGTAACCATCAAATGGAGTCCTCACCTGTTGCCAAGACATTGTCGCGACCGCTTGTGCGCGAATCTCACCTCAGTCGCTCCACACCGTCATCCCATCGTAAGGCAGGCACCATTGCCGGCCAGGAGTGGTCCATGCCATATTCCATTATTGTTGCCCTAATCGTTTCAGTCAAGCATCTGCACTTGCAAGCCGCCGTGCCATGTGGGGCCAGTGCCTCCCCTGCTGATCGGTGGGTTTCGAAACAGAAACGTAGGGTGGGTGGTTCCGACTGTCTCGGCAGTCGGGTTCACCCACGTGCTACACTGTGTCACACGTGCCGGTCGTTGTCATGTGATCGACAAGCCTCGCGCGTCGTGTTTTGGGAATCGCGTGGATGAACCCGGCTGCTGAAACATCCGGAACCATCCACCCTACGCGGCTCATCCAGCCACAATACTAAAGTTTCAACAGCACGGGCTAACGGCGTGCGGCAACCTCAAAGGGAATGGCGGGGAACATGCCAATCACACTGCGGCTTGTGGTGGGTTTAGCGCCCTCTTCCTTGGGTGGAATGGTGCGTTCTCGCGCCACGATGAAGATCAGATTGCCCTTCAGCCCCGGCTTGATCTTCTCCGAATCGCACTTAATGGGAACGACCAGTCCAGGCGGAATAACTACGGGATCCTCCAGGGAGATACCATCGGGCGGCTCGCTCAGTTCGAACCGGAGTTCGGCGGCCGCGCGGGCATCGTCGACGAGAACCCGAAGTGGGCTGGGCCCGGCAACGGACAACTGAAGCACTTGGTCGACGAACTTGCAGGGCGGCTTGCCCGGCGGCTTGCCCTTCACAAACACCGTCCAGTCCTTTGTCGGCACTAGGTGGTACCAGATGAATGCTTGCATCATTTCTTCGGCGGGAAGGGCCGGCCGGGAAAGCATCTTTCGCCCACGACCTGCCGCGTGACCGTTGATTTTCAGCATGAGCGGTTCAGCCGTGGCCTCCGCGGGCACGGTCAAGGTGAGCCGACACTTACCCTGGCCGCCGGGCACCCAAGCGCCATTTAGGCCGAAACCCGGTGGCGGATTCTCCAACTCCAAGGCGATGTCGCCATCGAATCCATCTTTGCGGATTGCATGAATCGTGATGGGTACACACGTGCCGGCCTGTGCAATGACGCTGGATGGGGTGACGCGGAGGTCGAAATCGGGCCGAGGCGGTCTGACGTATAACCGGTAAGCAAAATCCGGTCCACCCCGTCCCTGGGCATCGCTGATCGCAAGATAACGTGCCCCCTGAGTGGTCGTGTGGAGCCGGGAGTCGGCATGATGGGTAATCAACGGCCAGCTCTTGTCCTCATAGTCGTCGTTGTAGGCCACCACCTTGCCGCCAGGGTTGATCAGACGAACCACGGAATCCAACGGCGAGTAGAGACGCCGGGCAAAGACCTCCACCAGGATGGCGCCCGAACCGTCAATTCTGAAATAGTCGACATCGCCGGGACGTTCGATTCGGCCGTTGACCACCATGGAGGTCCCGATACCTTGGGCCGTCTCGGGCGTGTCATTGGGCTCTCGTTCAAGTATCTCCGAAAGCGTGTCCACGACAAAACCAACTCGGTTCGAGAAGATATTATCCTTTTCCAAGACGACGGGATAAATACTCCGGTCGCGATCGAATGGTGGATCCATGCGAATCGACTGGACGGGCAGGTTCCAGCCTTGGACCTCTACCGTACAAGCTTCGCCACCCCTGCCGCCCAACGGGAAGAGTCCCGTAATGTAGGGTATCTCGCCGATGGAAATTCGATAGGGGAAGTCCTCGCGACCGCGATAGATCGAATCGTGGACCTCAATAACGTACGTGCCATCTTTGGGAATCTCATAGTAAAGCACCGGATCGTGACGGAATCCGAGTGAATCCGCATAAGCTACTTCCGTACCCTGGTCGTCGTAAAGGTGCAAGATGGCTTGAAACCAGCCGGGGACTCCGTCGGCGATGTAGGGAATCACTTCCCGAGCGGCGCAGTGGGCCACGAGTTTCATGCCTTTCTTGGCCTCGAAGGCGAAACGGTCGACGTCGCCAGGCATGACTTGGCCGTTGATGACCGACGGCAATGGCACATTCACGGAAGGATGCGGTTCAATGTCGTTTGGTTCCTGCTCGCGCACTTCCGGCCACTGCCCCACATAAAACCACCGCGGATTCGACAGGCCCGTAGGCGTAAGCACCCGGAGTTCGCGCGCGCCGACCTCGGCATCCGGCGCAATTTCAATCCGAACGGTAAGCTCTTCCTCGAGTTGCGGGTTGGACTGCCGTCTGCGATCGGCATCCCGCTTCTGGTATTTCTTCTGCTCATCGAGATGCTCCTCGGTAATGCCGAGTAACTTCTGGGCCTCCTCCCTGGAAATCTTTCGCCCTTCCTTCTTCTCCACCTCTTCCGTTTTTGCCATCGTCTGGATGGCGATACGAACGGACTCGCCCTGGGTCATCGGCCGGTACCAACTAACGACCTCAGCCTTGATGCCGCCGCCGGAAATAAAGACCCTGGCCGCGTCCTTTGCCCGCTGCCCCTCGATTACAATCTCGTAGTCAAGCCCCTTGCGAGCGTTCGGAGGAGACATGTGATGCCCGCCGACGACAACTTCAAACGTTGTCCCGCGGCAGCCGCCGGCAGGATAGACATACGCGGCATTTGGCGTGTCCCCGCTTTGCGCAAACAAATCGGAGGCGGCGGCAAGGAGAATGGTGGAAACAAGGGCCACGTACCATCGAGCAGTGATCATTGTTGGTTAGCTCCGAAACACAACGGACCACCTCGTGTTCGCGACATTGTCGAGCGGCCTGACACACTTCACACACGCTCTGCCGCAAGTTCAAGGACGGTCCCCGTGGACGCCTGGTGTTACATGATTTCCGTGAGCCGCCCGGCCAGTTTCGCGCCTTCTTCGGCGGTGGGAACGGCCTTGACGATATCATTCATCGGGTGTGGCAAGTTAGCATCGGATGCGATGCCGCACAACTCGTAGATGCTGCCGATCAGGTCGCCAGGATACACCGGGCGATCTTTGACGTGCTCGCCTTTCGAATCGGACGAACCGACCACCTGCCCTCCCTTGAACCCGCCACCCGCAACCAGCACGGAGAAAACTGAGCCGAAATGGTGCCGACCGCCATTCCAAGGCGAATCCCAGTCGATCTTCGGGGTGCGGCCGAACTCACCACAAACCCAAACGAGCGTGCTGTCTAACATACCGCGCTCCGACAGGTCGGAAAGCAACGTACCCAGTCCTTTATCAAGGTTGGGCAGCAGTCGCGGCATGGCCTGGAAGTGCTCCTTGTGCGTATCCCAAACGAATTGATTGACGGTAATGTACTTGACTCCCTGCTCCACCAGCCGACGAGCGACCAGACACGACTGGCCAAAGGTATTCCGACCGTACTTCTCCCTCAATTCATCCTTCTCCGCAGACAGATCGAATACCTTGCCGGCATCGCCGATGATCAGGTCGTATGCTTCCTTTTCGGCCTGTTTCGACTTGACGATCTCGGGATGATTGCTCAGCGCGCTGCCCAAGATATCGGCTTGATTGAGCATCTCTCGCCGATAGGACTGTTGCTCGTCGGAAATACCCGGCGCAACGATCCCTTCCACGGCGAACCGGCCAGCGCTTGGGTCGCCGCCGGTAGCGAACGGCTTGTACTTGATGCCCATGAAGCCCGCCTCAGAAAACCGCCCCTGCGGCTGTGTGAGCACAATGTACGGAGGAATGAGGCTCGTTGAACCCTCTTCGAAGCCCTTGAAAGCCGTGACCACGGCGCCGACAGCCGGATAAACCAACCGGCCGCCTGGCATACGCCCAGTTTGCACCATGTACGACGCCGTTTCGTGACCGTTGATGCCGTGCGTCATGCTACGAATGATGGAGTATTTGTCGGCCAGCTTAGCCAACTCGGGAAGCATCTTCCCGATGCGTATTCCCGAGATGTTGGTTTCCAGGAACCCGGTGAGCGGCCCGGTATAGTCGGCTCCCGCATCCGGCTTGGGGTCGAACGTGTCGGTATGGGGCGGACCGCCGGAGAGCCAAATCTGGATGACCGCCTTGGCCTTTGGCGCGGGGGACGAGATCGCTGCGTCACCGTCGACCGGCTTGGCGCTGGAGGTCGTGGCAGCCGAGCAGAGATGGTTTCCCAACAGTATTCCGCCCAAACCCAGTACCCCGCAACTGAGCATCTGACGCCGTGACACTCGTTCACAGTTCAACGAAACGCTCGCTTCACAAAGTGGTACGTAGACTTCTCGATTCCTAGACATTAGTTCACCTCGCCAAAAATGCTCCGCAAACACCCCAATCCGCGGGCGTTTCAAATTGCCGGAATGGTCTTAGTGTCGAAACAGAAACTCCGTGGTATTGACCAGCACCCACGCCAACTGATCTCCACCACCTCCTCCGTAATCGTCGTCGGGGAACCGCGAGAGGATTGCCAAATATAGATTCTCCCGGGCGTTCCCCTCCGCCATCAGCTTCTTAATGCCTGGACCATCGTGTAACTTATTGCGAATATGGCTCGAATTGAGCATGTGCAACCGCTGCCCTGCCGTGATGTTGTTGTTGCGTTCGGACTCGAAACCCGTGTCGCGCGGCGGTCGACCAAACAACTCGAGAAAGCTGCTGGTTATACTGCCATCGGGCAAGGCAATCGCTCGCCGTACTTCCGGGACGAACGTGTATGGCTCCGGAATGATGCTGGAGTAGAATTCCGTCGTCTCCGAGATCTGGTTCAACGCATCAATGAGCACCTCGGCCTCCAATCGTCGAACCGTATACGAAGCGAAATAAGTACTAGCTTCTGGATGTTCGCTTTTCGGGATCGGAGAAAGCTGATACATGCTCGAATTGAGGATCAGTCGATAAATGTGCTTCAGATCGTAGTTCGCCTTCACCAACTCCTCGGCCATGTAGTTAAGCAACTCGGAGTTGGTCGGCGGATTGTCGGGTCGAATATCGTCAGCCTCATGCACAATGCCGCGGCCCATGAGCCAGTACCATACTCGGTTGACAATGTGGCGAGTAAACCAGGGGTTCTCCGGCGAAATCAGCCATTCCGCGAAGGCCACTCGCGGATCCTGATCGGCTAAAATTTCCACGGTCGTGCCGTCGGGAAACACCGGTTTCGTCGAGGTCAGCCCAGTCTTGTATGGGTCGAAGATGATGATATCTTCCTTCCACTCGCCCGTCCCCTTGTAGGCGATCTTCGTGAAGAAGGCCGCCATCCCATCCACCCGCTCTTTGGGCCACTTGTCCGCCCGGCTCCCCATGAACGCCAACGCCACGGCCCGGGCAATCCCCTCGGGATTCCTGCCTTGAACGGCCCGGAAAAAATTCACTTGCCCCTGGCGGAAATTGGAGCCCGTCGACGTCAGCAACTCACGCACGAACTGGTCATACGGCATGTTGACCGTAATCGAGTGCCGAAGCCAGCGATGGTATGCCTGTGCGGCGTTCGGCCACAGATTGATCGGAAACTCGGCCTTCACTCGAAGAATGTCGCACCACTTCATTGCCCAATAGTCGGCATACTCCGGACGTTCCAGCAAAGCGTCGACCAGCTTTGCTCGCTTGTCCGAACTCTCGTCCTTCAGAAATTCCCGAGCCTCGTCAGGCGTCGGCAAGGTACCGATGACGTCCAGGTAGACTCGCCGCAGAAAGACCGCGTCCGAACACATGTTGGCCGGCTCAATCCCCATCTGCTTCCATTTGGCAAACACCAATTCGTCGAGCTGTCCCCGGGGAGTCGGGGGCGTGTCGATCTCGAATGTACGATGGTAGCCTGAATCCCCTTGGGCGTTCGGATTCCACTCCGGTACGACAAGCGGAGTGTCGTCCGTTCCCCAGTCGTTCCTGGATTGCCTTGGCTTGCGTGTTCGGTTCCATCGATTGCCAACATCGGTGACTTCAGGTGCCTCGATAGTAGGTCGACTTGCCAATGCCTCCTGATTGGACTGCACGATCCACACGGCCGCTGCCACGATGGCGCACGCCGCTAGGACTCCCAGCAGGAGCAGAGCCATCGTCGCGGGCGATTTCTTTCGCCGTTTACGACCTGCAATGTACGCCCTTTCCGAAAGCCGATTCAAACCGCTGCCAGCATGAGAAGATGCCACCACGGAGGGAGCCACCGCAACAGAGGGGGGGGCTACGACCGTGCCAGGCACGGTTACCACCGGCTCTGGAAACAAACCCGATACTTGCGAAGCATGGCACCACGCAGGCCATGTCGAATGATGAACCATGGTGTCGCGCTGTACCACCCCAGCCACGACGGCGGCACGCAACTGATCACCCGTTACCGGGCCGACAGGTTGTTCACCGACGAGGTAAAACCATGAGTCATTGCTGGTTGCTGATGCCATGTTCGTGTCCGGTTCCGAGTCAACCGGCTCTTTTACATATAGAAACCACCACGTTCCATTCTATCTCGACGGGCCGTTTTCGGCAAGATGCCGTAGTCGCCGCGTCCTCTATTCGGACTCGTTTGGTGGCGTTATTCCGTATCCCGATGGCAGCCCATTCATAAATACTCTTGACCCTGGTACTCTTGGCCCTGGAATGGCAGAAAGTTAACGACTTGCCCTCCGCTAGAGAGTGGGTGCATGACATGCCCCATCGGCTTGGTTGTTTCCTTCGTATCTCTGTGTCCACGCCGCAGCCAAAGCGGCGCGCCATCGGACAAGAAGGGAAAGCAGGCTACTAGTATTCCCGGCCAGCGGTGCTTCCGGCGAAAAGCCATTGCGGAGAAGAGCCAGAAGAACGAGAGGCGCCGGTCGGATTCGAACCGACGATGGCGGATTTGCAATCCGCTGCCTTA
>CAZASB010000108.1:0-13939 GCA_964487655.1 uncultured Planctomycetaceae bacterium | reverse complement strand
GACGATTCCACGGTCGAATCCGAAATGCTACAATGAATCGCGGCATCCATGGTTCGGGGCTCCTTCAATGACTGTTTCTACTAACCATTGAACCCCCAACCTGGATGCCAAATCAAAAAGCCAGCTTTGCTAGCAGTTGACAAGGTTACGATCAAGGCCCATTTACGCTTTTTGGGCTTGCCCATTCGCCTGCAATGTCATAAGCTAATCAGTTCCCAGGGTTCTTTTGGGACAGTGAGTCAGGGATGACCGCATGTCAGGCCAGGAGGTTCTTGCCGATGAGTATGCTTCAAGAGACGTATGTGGCTTCCATGGATGGAAGCGACGATGTATCGCAGTCCGATTTCTCGGGCGACATGACTCTTCGTGTGTTGGGCGCTCCGGTGCGACGCGCCATTCTCAAGACGCGGCAATGGCTGCTTGACGAGCAGGACACCGAGGGTTACTGGTGTGCCGAACTCGAAGGCGACACCATCCTCGAAAGCGAGACGATCTTGCTGCTGACATATCAGGGGCGTGAGGACTCGCCGCTGGCGAAACGCTTGGCGGCCTACCTCGTCGAGAAGCAGATGCCCAACGGCGGCTGGTCCATGTATCCTGGCGGGCGCGTGGAAATCAGCGGTAGCGTGAAGGCCTACTTCGCCCTGAAGCTGACCGGCCACGACCCCAGCGTCGAGTACATGCGGCGGGCCCGACAGGCCATTCTGGACCACGGTGGCGCGGATGCCGTGAATAGTTTCACCCGATTCTATTTGGCCATGCTCGGGCAGATTTCCTACGATCAATGCCCGGAGGTACCGCCCGAGGTGATGCTGCTGCCCAAATGGCTGCCCATCAGTTTGCATCGGGTCAGCGCATGGTCACGAACGATGATTGTACCGCTTTCGATCGTATCGGCATTGCGCCCGGTTCGGAAAGTCGAATCAAGGCTGGGAATACGGGAACTATTCTTGCGAAATCCGGCTAACTGGCCGAAACTCCGATGTCCGGGGCTATCAGGCGGTACCGGCTTGCTGAGTTGGGACCGATTCTTCCGGACGATCGATCAGGGTTTCAAGTGGTGCCGTCGCCAGGGACTGTTGCCACTCCGCCGACATGCGATTGCCGCCGCCAAACGGTGGATGCTTGCTCGCTTCGAGCACAGCGACGGGGTTGGCGCCATCTATCCGCCGATTGTCTGGAGCCTCGTGGCGTTGAAGTCGTTGGGCTACGACGACCAGAGCGAGCCGGTTCGAGAGTGCCAGGCGCAGCTCGATGCATTGGTGATTGACGACGCTCATGCGAATACCGCGCGGGTCCAGCCGTGTAAGTCGCCCGTATGGGACACGGCCATTGCCCTTCGCGCGATTGCTGCCGCCGGCGTTGCGCCGAATAGTTCGGCCACGCAACGGGCCGTCAACTGGCTGCTCGATCGACAGACGACGCGCCCTGGTGATTGGTCCGATACGGTCCAGGCCGAGCCAGGTGGCTGGTACTTCGAACACCGTAACGAGTACTACCCCGATTCGGACGACACGGCCATGGTGCTGATGGCGATGAAGACTCAGTTCGCCGAAGCGGCGTCCGCCGATCACGATGAACTGCTGCCTCGACTGCGAGTGTTTGCCGATCCGGCTGCCCCGCCTGCTGGGCTTGACGATGACGACGATTTGTTGATGCGGACGACCATTGCGATTGACCGTGGGCTACGTTGGCTCTTGGCCATGCAGAACGACGACGGCGGCTGGGGTGCCTTCGATCGGAACAATGACGCCGAATTCCTCTGCCACGTGCCGTTTGCCGATCACAACGCCATGATCGACCCCAGTACGCCCGATCTGACGGCGCGCGTACTCGAAGCCCTGGGCCAACTTGGAATGCACCTGGGTAATCGCGCGGTCGATCGGGCCGTCGAGTACGTGCGTTCCAGTCAGGAGGCCGACGGAAGCTGGTTCGGCCGCTGGGGCGTGAACTACATCTACGGCACTTGGCAGGTCATTACGGGCCTCACGACCGTCGGCGTGCCCGTGGACGACCCCATGATTGCCTCAGGCGTAAATTGGCTGCTTGCGCATCAGCAGCAAGACGGCGGTTGGGGCGAATCGGCCGATACCTATGAGCATCCACACCTTCGCGGCCAAGGTGTCACAACCGCGTCGCAAACGGCGTGGGCCGTCATGGGCCTTGTGGCCGCCGGTCTCAAAGAGCATCCGGCCGTGATTCGCGGCATTCGCTTCCTTGCATTCACGCAGGAAGAGGACGGCACCTGGGAGGAAACGGAATTTACCGGCACTGGCTTCCCGATTGTGTTCTACTTGCGTTACCACTACTATCCGATCTACTTCCCCCTGTTGGCGCTTGCACAGTGGGCGAGGAAGGTCGGGCCTCTCCTTGCCAAGCAAAGCACCGACCATGCGCTTCCCACTTTCTCTGACTCGCTCCATGACATCCTACCTGTTGCGCAAACGGTTCTCCGGCGAGCCAAGATTCCCGCTGGTGTTAATGCTTGAGCCGTCGCATACTTGCAACCTTCGGTGCAACGGTTGCGGGCGTGTTCGAGAATATACCGATACGATGGGGCAGCGACTTTCGGTCGATCAGTGCTTGGCTGCGCTGGAGGAGTGCGGCGCGCCGATTGTCAGCGTTTGCGGCGGCGAACCACTCGTCTATCCGGACATCGAGCAGTTGATCGGAGAACTCCTCGCCCAGCGCAAGCACGTGTACCTATGCACCAACGGTGTGTTGCTCCAACGTAAGCTCTCCGGCTTTCCTCGCAATCAGCGGTTGATGATCAATGTCCACCTCGACGGCATGGAGGCCACGCACGACGCCGCCGCGTGCCGCCCGGGAGTTTTCGCCGCTGCCGTGCAAGGGATCGAGGCCGCCAAACATGCCGGGTTCCTGGTGTACACCAACACAACCATCTACAAGCAGACCGATACGGATGAGATTACCGTTCTGTTCCAGTACCTCACTGAGTTGGGCGTCGACGGCATGATGATATCGCCTGCGTTCGGATACCAGGCCGTGCAAGAGGAAAACACGGTCCAGGCCGATGCGATGTTCATGACGCGCGACGAGGTCCACCGGAAGTTCCGCGAGGCTCGAAAGCTGTTCGGCCGATTCCGCGTTACCGCTTCGCCGGTGTACCTGGATTTCCTGTGCGGCGAGCGTGAGCTTCCTTGCGCGGCGTGGGCGAATCCGACGTACAACGTGCGCGGCTGGCGTTCTCCCTGCTACCTGCTGGCCGACACGCACTACGCAAGCTACGGTGAACTGGTCGAGCGGACCGACTGGTCGGCCTTGGGACCGGACGGCGATCCGCGTTGCCGACATTGCCTAGTCCACTGCGGCTTCGAGCCATCGGCCGTGCTCAACGGACGCCGCTTTCGCGACTACTTGAAAATGGCCGTCTGGCAGATGACTTGATCTTATCGGCTAGAGTCCCTGCTCGTTGGCGCGGGGAAATTGGTCAGCTTCGACGGCCTTGCGCAGCTTGCGATCTTCGGAGTTTATCCACCATTGGCCGGGCATGCGGAGTGTGCGGCCGCCCGACGACGCTTCCGGCACGGTCGCACCGGAGCAGCCCGAGACGAGCATCGCCACGCCGGCCAGCAAAGTGAAGACAAGCGGCCGCCAGTTTCCGTTACGCAGTCGGTTCATCGTCGAGGCTCCTTCGGCTCGCGTTACATTCGGGGCCGTTCCATTCCGACGAAGTCCCGGGTCGACTCTGGCAGGGACGGTTCCTCGCGAGTCCAGAACGGCTTGAACCAGCTTGTGTTCTCCTTGGGTTTGCTGGAAGCCCGCCCAAAAGAGTTTGAGGTTCGCGAGGCAGGCGGAGGCGACGTCTTCTTCTTCCAGCAGAGGGCGTTGGCCGTGTTGGAGAAGAACCGTTTCGTGCCGTTGTTTAGCCGCTTCATATCGTGCCCTATCTTCGTCCAGATGGACGGACTCGAGTTCTTTGCCCGATTTACCGGCTGGACGAAATGCGACGCATTGTGTTGTTCCTTATCGTTGTCGAACGACAGAAGGTTCTTCAGCGACGACTCCTCGGCCATCGCTGGGGATGCCGAGCCTGCCAGGAGCAGTAGTACACTCGAAATGACAAGCAGCGTAATTTTCATGGAAAAGTCCCGATTCAGGAGAAACTCGACAAGGAACGAACCGAACGGCTCCGTATTGTAGGGCCCGGTAGCGATACGGGCGGAAGTTTCGCAAATTCCGCTTGCCGGGTAAAGGCCGGTTTTCATCTTTTTCCCGTGGAACCCGTGGCGGCGGCCTCACCATTGTACACAAACCGCAAGTTACCGGAGAAAAGTCGACCGGTGACGACGATGACCTACGCGCGACGATGTAGGGGGCGGCCGTTGACCCCATTGTCACAATGGACGTTTTGCGCTAGCATAATGGCCAAAGGCAGGAACAGCACCTCGATGGGGGAGGCGATATCATGCTAAATCAGCGCGTGGGGTTTATCGGCGCGGGCCAGATGGCCAGGGCGCTCGGGCAGGGATTCATTCAGGCCGACCTGATTTCGCCGGACCTTCTCTGTGCGTCCGACCCGGCCGCGTCGGCGCGCGGACAATTTACCCAGGCTACCGGGGCTTCCGCTTTTACCGAGAACTCGGCCGTCTGGAAGCAGTCGCACATCGTCTTCCTGGCGGTCAAGCCCCAGCAGATCGCTGGCGTGGCTTCCCAGGCGGCTTGCGAACTCCGACCGAATCAGCTCGTGGTTTCCATTGCCGCCGGGGTGCGTTTGGCTACTCTTCAGGAGGCATTGGGGAATCAGGTTCGGGTAGTCCGCGTCATGCCTAATACGCCGTGTCTGGTCGGGAAAGGCGCGTGTGGGTTCTGTCTTGGAAAGACGGCCACTTCGGAGGACGGGCAACTGGTTGGGCAGTTACTCGGCGCGGTCGGCATGGCTTACCAAGTCGAGGAGAAATTGCTGGACGCGGTAACGGGTCTTGCAGGCTCGGGGCCGGCCTTTGCGTATGTGGTGATCGAGGCGCTTAGCGATGCCGGCGTATGCATGGGGCTCCCCCGAAACATTGCGACGGCGCTGGCCGCGCAGACGGTGTCGGGCGCTGCCCAAATGGTTCTCCATACGGGAGAGCACACGGGCGTATTGCGCGACCGGGTTGCCAGTCCGGGCGGCACGACGATCGCCGGCCTCCAGGCCCTTGAAGAACATGGTCTTCGCGCGGCCCTGATGGCGGCCGTGGAGGCCGCTACCCAGCGGTCGATCGAGTTGGGAAGCTAGGTCGAGGTGGACGATTTGTGCGCCCTTCCAGAGTGAATTGGAGGTCCGTCGATGTCGATGTTTGAAAACGATCAGTACCGCTGGCGAGAAACCTACTTCGTGTTGTTCAATTCGGACAATCAGCCAAAGCTTGACGCCGTGGAAAAGGCGCTGCATCAACTCGATGCGCGATACCAGCTTGCTAACCCCAATGCCAACGAGGACGGCCTCTTCGAATCACTCACGCTCATCTCGCCCGACGACTTCGCTGCGATTGACATCTGTCATACCGAGGGAGAAGAGGTTCGCGAGCAGGTACGAGATTTGGTCATGGAATTGCGGCCGATGCCCTGCGAAAGCGACAGTGAGATGCAACTGAAGCAGATGAACTCCTGCGATGCTCGGTTTGACGTTCTACACTTCGAAGAGGTTTCCGAGTCGCTTGACGGCGATGACGACGTACTCGACGATGCGCTCGATCCCAGCGCGCTGCTGCTTGTCATGGCCGAGCTAGCTAAGCTAACCGGCGGCGTTGCCGTCGATCCTCAGTCGGGGATCATATTCTGACCGAGCCTCGATAAGGGGACGGGTTCGGAGTCTGGCTCGAGTTCAGGCTTGGCCTCGGGGGTGGGTTCGGTAATGCGAAATGTTGCCGCGAGGACATCGTCAATGGGTTTTTAAGCCGTCGCCGACGTGCTAATCCCCACGGTGAGCACGGTCCACACCGGTACAACCAGCGCACAAATTCGAATCATCCGTAGCTCCAACACTGGCACAAGGCTCTCGTCCCGTCCTCGCAACCTCTCCCGCAAGAAACCAGCGCAAACCGCTCGTCGGCACCGCCAAGACACAAGGCAGCCATAGCCTCGCAGTCACAGCCCCCCTATTGTAACATGGCTGTCGCGTTGGCGGCAACAATCCATGCCGCGCACACGACGGAAACAGTCCTTCATTAGTGATGGTTCGCAAAGATTAGTGTTCCCCCCTTTCTCAAACCGATTGACGCATTTCGTTCCGTCATGTGACGACTTCCGCTACCGATCAAGTACAGATCGAGGGGCTTACTTGGGCCAGGAAGCATGGTATGGTGCGTGATACTCTGGTGCCTCTATAGATAGGGGTTCTGTAAGGCGGCGTAAGACTGAACAGAAGACTAGGAGGCGGTATACCGGCATTGTAAGCCCGGCCACCTCGGCGTGCGTCAGGCGGAGGGCGAGACTGACACTCTCGTTTCACGCACGCAGGTGAGGCGACATTTCATGAGCAATAGCGTGCGAGGGGCGGATGACGTCCCTTGCGGCGGCAGCCCCCACCGCGGGTTGCACCGTACGAAGCCGAGCGGCCCATTTCAGGCAATTATAGAACCTGCTTCCAGCCCGTCTTGCCATGCAGGTTTTGCGGCACCGATTGACAAGACGCCTATTTCATACCACAATGCCTTCGATACACTGTCCATTCCGTTTACAGGCGAGTTTGCGGTCAACTATGGTAGTGGCACAAACAGCCAGGTCATCTTGCGTACCGTTCCCGAGCCGGGCGCGTTGGTTCTGCTGCTGCTCGGGCTTGCCACCATCCTTCCGCGTCGGAACCGAATCTGAGCGATTTTGCCGAAGGAGAACCCTTGCCGGAGAATGAACGATGCGATCCTTGATGTATTCCTGTTCGTGTATGCTTTTTCTCTTTGTCGGTTTCAGCGCGGCTTACGCCCAGACGCCCGAGCAGCCGGTCCCCGTTTCGCCACCGGCGCTGAGACTCGTCCTGCCGCCGGTTCTTCATGCGGTTCCGGGCGTGGAGTGCAACATCTACTTTGACAACGTCGTTCTCACTCCGAATGTTGGCGATTACCTTTTCGACGTCGATTGTGCCAAAGGCGTGCAGCAAGCGGAACGTTATACGTGGATCCCATCGGAGGAAGACCTTGGCAACCATGCGCTTGCAATGAAGGTCTACGACTCCAATTATCAGGTCATCGCCGAGGGGACTACACAACTGCGCGTCGTTTCACCGAAGGCAGCAGCCGATCGAAAGTTGTCGTACCTGATCATCGGTGACAGTCTCACGGCGGCATCCGTCTATCCGGCGGAACTCAACCGGCTCTTCTCGCAGGAAGGCAACCTGCAGGTGACGCTCATCGGCACGACAGATCGCGGTGAAGGAGTGCGGCACGAGGGCTATGGCGGTTGGACTGCGGCGTCATTCGCTTCAAGATGGACTGCCGTCGTCGATCTGGACAATTCGTGGCGGCAGCGCAGCCCGTTTCTTTTCTTGGCCGACGACAAGCCGAAGCTCGACTTCGCCCGATATTGCCAGGAGAACAACGGCGGCGCCGCGCCCGACTATATCACCATTGCCCTGGGCTGCAACGACAACTTCGGCGCCACCGAAGAAACGATTGAAGAGAGCATCGGCAGTTTCCTCACGAACATGGACATCCTGATTGCCGAGTTCCGTCGTGTCGGACCGAACACCAAGATCGGCATCGTCATGCTGGTACCTCCCTCGGCCTCGCAGGACGCCTTTGGCGCGAACTACCGTTGCGGCCAAACGCGATACCAGTATCGCCGCAACCAGCACCGCGTTGTGGAACGCCTGATCGAAACGTACGGCAACCGCGTGGCCGAAAACGTCTTCCTGATTCCCGCTCACGTCAATCTCGACTGTGTTCACAACTATCCGACCGCGGCCGGCCCAGCAAACTCCCGCGCTGAAACGGAACTCACCCGTGCAAGCAACGGCGTCCACCCGGCCGCGACAGGATACCGGCAGATGGCCGACTCGATCTACTGCTGGATCATCGGCTCCCTGACCGAAGGGCAGTAGCCAGCCCTTTCTTCTCAATCACCACGGCGTCGGACGGGCATACCTGGCGGCAAGTGTCGCAACGGGTGCATTTCGCCTGGTCGATCTCGTGGGTGCGATAGGGCGTGAAGGCAATAGCGTCCACCGGGCACTGTTGGGCGCAGAGCGTGCATCCGATGCAGTCGTCGGTAATGCGGTACTCGATTAAGGCCGTACATTTGCCGGCGGGACAGTGCCCTTCAATGTGTGCCTCGTACTCCTCGCGGAAGTAACGCAGTGTCGAGAGGACCGGGTTGGGTGCCGTGCGGCCCAAGCCGCAAAGGCTGCTAGCCTGCACCGAACGGGCAAGCTTCTCCAGCTCGTCCAGGTCGGCCGCCTTGCCCTCGCCCGCACAGATACGCTCGAGCAGTTCCAGCATGCGCCGCGTGCCGATACGGCAGAAGGTACACTTGCCGCACGACTGCTCCTGCGTGAACTGGAGGAAGTACCGTGCGATATCAACCATGCAATCGGTATCGTCCAGCACCACGAGCCCGCCGGAGCCCATGATCGCGCCGGCCGCGGTAAGGGCCTCGAAGTCGACCGGCGTATCGGCCAATCGTGCCGGTACGCATCCACCCGAGGGTCCGCCAACCTGCACGGCTTTGAACGTGCGTCCGACGGGTACACCGCCGCCAATTTCATCGACGATCTGGCGGACCGTAACGCCCATGGGCACTTCGATGAGCCCGCCCCGCCGAACCTTTCCGGCTAGGGCGAAGACCTTGGTGCCCCGGCTTGTCTTTGTGCCGAGCGAGGCGAACGCATCGGGCCCGTTTCGCAGGATCCACGAAAGCGCGGCGTAGGTTTCGACATTATTGACCAGCGTTGGCCGTCCCAAAAGTCCTTGTTGGGCAGGGAAGGGAGGGCGGAGACGCGGCATGCCGCGCCGGCCCTCGATCGAAGCGATGAGTCCAGTCTCCTCGCCGCAGACAAACGCGCCCGCCCCCTCCTTGATTACCATCTCCACGTCGCCCAGCAGGCCGCGTTCGCGGCACGCGTCCAACGCATTTCGGACCCTGCATACCGCAAGAGGATACTCGGCCCGAATGTAGAAGAAGGCATGCCTTGCCCCCACGGCGTGGGCGGCAATGAGCATACCCTCAATCACGCGGTAGGGGAACGACTCGAGGATCATGCGGTCCATGAAAGCGCCGGGATCACCCTCGTCACCGTTGCACACGAGGTATTTCACCTCGCCGGCCGTCTCGCGGACTCGTTGCCATTTCACGCCGGTCAAAAACCCGGCCCCGCCGCGACCACGCAGTCCGCTTTCCATTACCTGGCGAATGACCTCCTCCGGCGCGAGTTTCCGGGCCAGTTCAAGGGCCTGGAAGCCATGATGCCGAAGATACTCGTCCAGATCGGTTGGGTCGATATTCCCACAGTGCTCCGTGGCCACGTGGCGTTGCGGGCCAAGGAACGCACACACTGGCTGGTCGCGCGGGTCGATCGCCCGCTCGACCTCGGGCGCGCCTGCCTCGTCGCTCGCCAGGCGCTCCAGCCAGTGGCCCAGCCGATGTCGAATGCGACGAAACAGACCGCGCGGCCTGAAGTGGCTTAGGACGATGTGCGGGACGTCGTCGGGCGTGACATGGGCGAATAGGCGGTGCTCTCCTCGCGACGAGACCAACTCAACCAGCGGTGTCTGATGGCACATTCCCACGCACCCCACCCGCTTCACAGCCGCCGGTGCGCCTGTCTCGGCCAGGGTCCGCTCAATCGCCGCATGAACTCCGGCGCTCCCCTGAGCCTGGCAGCAAGAGCCCAGACCAACGCGAATCTCACCCAACTTGCCCTCTGGCGCGACGACGCGACCGATCGGTTTTCCATTAGTATCACGACTGCGCCGGAGAAAATCCTCGACCACCCCGCCAACCTGATTCCCGACCAAATGTCCGTACGTTACGCCATCAATCTGAATGACCGGCGCCAGCGTGCAGCAACCGAGGCAGGCAACCTTTTCGATGGTAAAACGCCGCCGCGGATCGGTATCGTCGCCTTCGGGGATACCGAGGTACCGCTCAAACGCATCCTGAATACGCTCCGAACCCTTCACGTGACACGCCGTCCCATGGCATACGCAAATCGCGTGCTCGCCCATCGGCCGGTGGCGGAACTGCGTGTAGAAGCTGGAAACGCCCGTGATGTTCGCAGGCGTGATCTCGCTCAACTCGCAAACGCGGCGGAGCGCCTCCGGCGGCAGCCAGCGGTAGTGCTCCTGAATCGCCTGCAAAACGGCAATCGTGGCGGCGCGTTCCCGGCCCAGCCGAGCGATGGTTTCGTCAACGAATGCAAGATCAAGCATGATGGAACGGGCCGTTCAGTTCTCTTCGATGCAAAACAGGTGTGTTTCACCGCGAATATAAATGCGTCCCTCCTGGAATGCGGGACTCGTCACACATTGCTCTCCCAGGGTTCCCTGGCTCACCTTCTCGCAACCCTCGCGTGCAGGCCGGCCGATCCAGGTCCCGCCTTTCTTATCAAACAGATAAACCAGGTCGCCCACAAGACTTGGCGAGGACGTGAACTCTTCGTCGAACTCAACTTCCCAAAGCATCTCACCCGTCTTAGCGTCGAGTCCCGTGAAATACCCCGTTGCAGGCAACAGCATGACCAGCTCCGCAGTGGCCAGAGGGCTGCACGTATCGGGCAGGCCGTCTTCGGCGGTCCACGCGACGTGGGTCTCCGTCACATCGCCCGAACCATCGGGTCGAATGGCAGACCACTCACAGTATTCGTTGCCAATCTGGACCAAACCGCTAGCCAACACGGGCGAGGGCCCGCAGTCGCCTCGCAAGCACTTGACCCGCCACAACTCACAGCCGTCGGCCGGGTTGTAGGCAATCACCCAGGGATCGGCCGCGGTGATAAGCTGCCAACGTCCTTCGTACTCCACCACAATGGGCGAAGTCCACGAGTTCGGCACGGCGCGCTTCACCTGCCAAACAATGGCTCCGGTTGCGGCGTTCATGGCGTAGAGCCGGGACTTCTCGTCAGGCCCTTGATATCCAACGTCGATTTGGACGAACACGAGTCCTTCATGCATGGCCAACGATGCCGCGTGACCATATCCATTTTCCGGGATGCCAAAACCGTGCGACCAGACGAGCTTTCCGCCATAATCGGCGGCGGCCAGATCGCCATTGGCGAAAATGGCGAATACATGGCGGCCATCGGTCACGGCCGTGGGCGCAGCAAACCCCGTATCGTCCATGACCTTGGGCGGCTCGGCCGTGCTTTGGGGCGTGTCCGGGGCCTCCATTCGCCAAAGCAACTGCCCCGAATCGGAGTCAAAGCAGAAGATCTCGCGACGTTGCTCGTCCGCGCCGGTCAGGAAGATGCGATTTCCCCACGCGATGGGCGAGCTGTTTCCTGGCAGGGGAACCTCCGTCTTCCACCGGATGTTCTTACCACTGGCAGCATCCCACTCCTTGGGCACGTTCGTGAAGGCCGAGATCCCGCTGCCATGGGAACCACGGAATCGGGGCCACGCCGCCTCAATTGCCTCGCGCGAGGGCGGAGGGTAGGAGGCTGCGGTAATCGGTCCCTCGGCGGCAGCATCGCCTTCGTCCGTCCCGACCGTCGCCACGTCCCATTCGGCCAGCGGGCTTCGGTAGGCGAAACTCAACCCGGCCGCCGTGATCGCCAAGGCGACCCCAACAGATCCAATCCCCCATCGAGTTAGCCGGGCGATTGGAGTGTCTAAATCAGCCGGTGGGCTTAACGCCTCTGCGGTTGGCATGGGCCTATTCAGAACGGCCGCACGGGTCGCCGCGATGAGCGTCACCGTCGCCCCGGCCAATAAGAGCACACCCCCCACCGCCGCAAACGCTCGGCGGCGAAAATAGTCGTCACGCAGCGCCTGGTCAAGCTGCCGAAAATCCTCCTTGAGCTTCTCG
The DNA here is from genome assembly GCA_964487655.1 of uncultured Planctomycetaceae bacterium. GTDB lineage: Bacteria > Planctomycetota > Planctomycetia > Pirellulales > Thermoguttaceae > PWXP01. Next base: position 1,981 of record CAZASB010000108.1, on the reverse strand, counting down.
TTGGTCGGATCCTCTCGCAGGGTCGCCTTCACAGCCCTGAATGCGATGGTCTCGGCCGGATCGTCGGCCTGACGCAAGCTGTAATCGTATAGTAAAAGCGCACACACGACGGCGGAGAAGACCCCGCCAACCAGCCCAATGCGGGCCATCAAGCGATATTCAGACCAGCGACGGGAATCGGTGGAATCTGGAAGGGACATCAAGCGTCTGACCGGTATGCGTCAATGGCGTCTTGGGGGGACACCAGGGATCTCTGCGGAACGCTTCATTGTACGGGGAATGATGGAACGCGGCTAGTCGCGCACGCCGATGGGGGACACAACCCCCCTGGCTCGCGAGCTTCGCCTGCCCATTCCACGATTTGGCAGTTCCACGAACGGCCCTGCCAACTTGAATTTCGCGTGCGGTGGTGGTACACTCAAGTCCTTGAGTCTGCTGACATGGTCGGCCATTTGGAGTACCTGTAATGTCGCGCAGTTGAAATCATGTCGTGTTTTAGGCTCTTGAAAATAGTCTGATGCGTGCAACGAGTTCGCTGTGCGGCTCATTTGAGTGATGTCCGTCTTTCCCAATTCCGGAGGTAAGAACAATGAAATCCAATTCCCTTTGGCGAATAATTCCAATCGCGGTGCTCGCATGTTCGGGAGCACTTACCTCTGCCGCCACGGCCGACGAGCCGGCTGCGTGGAGGGTCTACATCGGCACGTATTCGCGAGGTGAAGGCCGCGGCATTTTTCAAACCATCCTCAACCCGGCCGACGGCACGCTGAGCGAGCCCGAACTAGTCGCCGTGACACCCAATCCCTCGTTCCTTGCCATTCACCCGAATCAGAAATTCCTTTACGCCATCGGCGAAGCGGGCGTTGTCGACGGGAAGCCCGAGGGTGGCGCGGTGGCTTTTGCCATCGACGCAAAAACCGGAAAGCTTGCGCGGCTCAATGCCCAATCGTCTGGTGGACGCGGACCGTGCCACCTGATCATTGACAACGCAGGCCGCAACGTGCTGGTGGCGAACTACAGCAGCGGAAGCGCGGCCGTCCTGCCCATCGCGCCGGACGGCTTCCTGCGGCCCGCCTCGGCGCTCGTGCAGCATGAGGGGAGCAGCGTCGATCCACGCCGACAAACCGCGCCACACGCCCACTCGATCAATCTCGACCCGGCTAACCGGTTCGCCTTCGTGGCCGACCTGGGCCTGGACCAGGTGCTGGTCTACCAGTTCTGCACCAAGGCAGGTACCCTCAAGCCGCACACTCCGCCGTTTGCCAAGGTGCCCCCCGGGGCTGGGCCTCGCCATTTCGCCTTCCATCCCACCGGCCGGTTTGCGTATGTCATCAACGAACTCGACTCCACCCTGACGGCATTCGCCTACGACGCCCAGCAAGGCCGGCTGGCCGTGCTAGAAACCGTCTCGACCCTGCCGGCCGGTTTCGAAGGCAGCAACACGACCGCCGAGGTGGCCGTGCATCCGTCGGGCAACTTCGTCTACGGGTCGAACCGCGGGTACGACAGCCTGGCGTGCTTCCGAATCGACCAGCAGACGGGAAAGCTCACCTTGGTGGGCCACACTCCCACCGGTGGCGAGACACCGCGCAACTTCGCCATCGATCCGGCCGGCCGCTTCGTTCTGGCCGAGAACCAGGCATCCAACTCGGTCGTCGTGTTCCGGGTCGATCTGGAAACCGGCGCGCTCGCGCCCACCGGCTCACAAATCACCGTCCCCGCCCCGGTCTGCATTCGCATGATGCCGCATGAACGATAGAAGTTTCAAGATATCCCGTTGCCGGCCCGCGGTATCCGCGATGTTTTGCCTGCTCATCGCCCATGGATGGGCGGTTCCAGAGGAAGTGGATGGTCCGACTCCAAAATCTTCAGAAAGTCAGGGTCAGGCTTTAAATGTTAACTTTACAGGATCGGGTCGATGTGATGTTCAGACCTCCTGACATAGCCCTTTCAGGATATGACAGGTTCCGGGGTCTGAACA
>CAZASB010000107.1:0-14273 GCA_964487655.1 uncultured Planctomycetaceae bacterium | reverse complement strand
CAGTGGGGGCGGCGGTGGATCACGTGCGATACGTCGCGTGTCGCGCTCACGCTGGCCAAGCAGCGGCTGATGACCGCGCTGTTCGACTACTACAAATTGGCCCATCCGACCGAGGGCGTCGATAGCGGCTTCCTCTATAAGATCGTGCCGCACGTTACGCTCAAGTCGATTGCCAACAACCCGGAAATTCGCGAGGGGATGACCCGCGCGGAAATCGATCGGGCCATCGCCCGCTATGCCGACCAGGAGACCCTGTACGACCAGCCGGAGCCCGACCGTTCGAAGGCCCGGGTTTCCGGGCCGTTCACCGTCGAGGCGGTGCCCGCGCCGGCCGTGCGGCCCATTGCGGAAATCGTCATCGAGGCGCGCCCCGTGAGCCTGGACGATCAGAGTCAACTGCCGGGGCTGGAAAATCTCGATCTCCAAGATCACATCGAGTTCACAGAGGACGTGTCGGTCTCCCGGTACGGCGAAACGGTCCGCCAGCGCCAGTGGCGCGACGAGCTGATGGCGTGCGGCGTGCGTGGCAAGGGCGGGCAGCGGATCGAGTTCGCCCGGCTCGAACCGCTTGGCGCCACGCGCTGGTTGCAGTGCGAAGGAGAGACCAAGGGCGAGCGCGTTGAGCGGGCCGTGGTTTCCTTTGGCCCGGAGCACGCACCCCTGGAGCAGCGCCAGGTGGAGCTAGCCCTGGAGGAGGCCGGCACGCTCCGGCCCGCGCCGAAACTCGTCCTCTTCGCCGCGTTCCAGTTTGACCCCGAGGCAGCCAAGGATATCGACGCCACAAACTGGCCCGGCGTCACGCTGCTGAAAGTGCAAATGAACACCGACCTCTTGACCGACGACCTCAAGAAGAAGCGCGCCAGCAACGAATCCTACTGGCTCATGGGCCAGCCCGACGTGGAGTTGCGGCGGATGAAGAAGGGCAAAGCCAAGGACGGCACACGGCGCGAGCCTGCTACAATATACGAGGTCGAGGTTCACGGATTCGACTATTACAATCCGCGTACCGGGCGGATCGAGTCGGGCGACACGACGAAGATCGCCCTTTGGATGCTTGACTCTGACTACGACGGCCGCAGCCTGTACCCCCGGCAAGTGTTCTTCCCCATGTCGGGCGCGAAGGACGGCTGGTTCCGATTGGCCCGCAATCTCAAGGCGGAGATCGACGACGTGCTGATCGAAGCCTACCGCGGCACCGTCTCGCTGCCGTTCGAGCCGGGCGGCTACGGTCGCGTGGCGGTGAAGATTGTGGACGACCGGGGGATTGAGTCGCTGAAAATTGTGGAGATTGCGCCATGAGCGTTACAAACCTGAAACTGAAGACATTTTCGTTGTTCCGGGAGGCAGAATTCGCCTTTTCACCGGGGCTGAATGTACTTATTGGCGCCAATGCGACGGGCAAATCACACGTGATGAAGCTCCTCTACTCGATCTTGAAGATCAAGACCGTCGGGAGCAACCATGCCGGGAGAGGGTCGATAGCTTCGGAAATGACGGCACTCAAGTTGCAGGAGAAACTCCAGCGAGTGTTCCGACCCGATGGCGACCGCCTTGGCCGCTTGGTCACTCGGGGGCGCGGACGCAACCACGCGGAGGCGGCGCTCACGTGGGCCGATTCGGAGTTCACCTTCACGCTAACTACCTTGGGCAAAGTAACCGTCGAGCGCGACACGTTGCCGCCGGTTGCAAGCTGCCTGTTCCTGCCCACCCGGGAACTGCTTTCGATGTACCCGGGCTTCATCGCCGCCTACGAGGGCCGGGAACTGGAGTTCGACGACACGTATTACGACCTGAGCCTTGCCCTCAGTGCCGCGCCGCTTCGGGGGCCGCGGCTCAGTTCGGCAAGCGAGTTGCTCGGGCCGCTGGAAGACGCCGTGCTGCGCAAGGTGGTGCTCAAGAAGGACCGTTTTTACCTGCAATCGAAAGGGGAAGGTTTCCTGGAGGCTTCCCTGGCCGCCGAGGGCTTGCGCAAAGTCGGCAGCCTGATGCATCTGATCACCAACGGTTCGCTCGCCAAGGCCGGCGTGCTGTTCTGGGACGAGCCGGAAGCAAATCTGAATCCGAAGCTGGTGACCGTCATTGCCGCGCTCCTGTTGAAGCTGGCAGGCGCCGGGATCCAGGTTTTCATCGCCACGCACGATTTCCTGCTGAGCAACGAACTATCGCTCGCGGCCGAGTACGAAACGGCAGAGGGAAGGGCTGCCAGGCTGAAGTTCTTCTGTCTGAGCCGCGAACGATCTCGTGGGCCGGTTCGCGTATTCTCCGGCGACACCATCACGGATGTTCCAGATAATCCAATCCTTCAGGAGTTCTCCGACCACTACGACCGGGAGCGGCGATTGTTCTATCAGAGTGACGCGGGTAGCGCGGGAGCGCGGACATAATGCCATCATTCGACGAACAACACCAGCAGTTCACATTTGACGACCAGCAATGGGTCGTCGTCAAATATGACGAGCATCGCGATTTTCTGGAAAGAATTGCGAAGCTGCAAGGAACCAAGGGCGTCGATTTCGTGGCCCTTCACAACGGAGTGGACGGCGACCTGTACTGGATCGAGGTGAAGGACTTTCGTGGCTATCGCATCGAGAATAGGCAGCGACTATCGAGTGGTGAACTCGCGCGCGAGGTCGGCCGGAAGGTTCGTGATTCGGTTGCGGGGGTTACGGGGGCGTATTGCTCGTCTGGGGAGTGGGAAGAATGGAAGCCGTTTATGAAGGCGACATGGCGAAGAAGATGCAAGATACGTGTCCTCTTGTGCCTGGAGGAAGATGAGATGCCTGGGCCTGCGGCAAGGCGGCAGAATGCCGCACAGGTGCAAGTGCGACTGCTCAAAGAAACGTTGCGATGGCTCACGGCTCGCGTTTGTGTTGTCGGTCAATCGATTGGTGGACTGCCCAACGGGCTTATAGTTGACAATTTACCTGGCGCCGGACAACCCTGATGGCCACCTATTCCATCAACCAGCTCATCATCAACTCCCCCTACGAGGAGCCGGTAAGCTATTGGGCGTACCACCGCAAGACGCGGTTCTTCACGCGGAAGGAAGGACGCCGGCCGGCGGGGTACGTCACGGCTACGCCGGGCTCGAAGTCGTTCGACGATCCTGGCGTGTTCCGCGAATTGCCGCTGGTCAATCAGATTCGCCAGCGAGTCAAGGCGTGGCGCGAGGCCAACTACCCGGGCGTGACGGGTATCACTCGCAGGCTGTTGGAGCATTGGCAGGACTTGGAGGAACGCGACTACCGGCGGTTCTTCTTCTGCCAACTCGAAGCCATTGAAACGCTTACCTGGCTGGTTGAAGCCGACTCGGCCGAACGTCAGGGGCTCGATATTCCCGGCGACGGCGGCCCGTTCCGCCGCTGGTGCTCGAAAATGGCAACCGGCACCGGCAAGACCGTCGTCATGGCCATGCTCATCGCTTGGCAAGTGCTCAACAAGGTGACCTACGGCCACGATACACGGTACTCGAAACACGTGTTCGTCGTGGCGCCTGGCTTGACGGTGCGCAACCGCTTGCAGGTACTCGTTCCTGATAGCCCGGGCAACTACTACGACGAGTTCAACATCGTGCCCGCGGGACTGATTGACAAGTTGCGGCAGGGCCGTGTGCTGGTGCATAACTGGCACGTGCTCAACTGGGAGAGCGAAGAGCAGATTGCCAAGAAGAAGAGCGTCGACAAGCGCGGCGCGAAGAGCGACGAGGCCTATGTGCGGGAAGTGCTGGGCGACATGGCCGCCGCACGGAACCTGATGGTCATTAACGATGAGGCGCACCACGCTTGGCGCGTGCCCGGCGGGGCGAAGGTGGCGGGCGTCAGCCGCGTGGAGTTGGAGGAGGCCACGCGATGGATCGGCGGGCTCGACCGCATCCACCGCAGCCGCGGCATCGTCGCTTGCCACGACTTCACGGCCACGCCGTTCACGCCCTCAGGGAAGCAAAGCACCGAGGAGATGCTGTTCGGCTGGATCGTCAGCGATTTCGGGCTGAACGACGCGATCGAATCGGGGCTGGTCAAGACGCCCCGCGTCGTGGTGCGCGACGACGGCATGCACTCGGCCGATTACAAGTCGCGGTTGTACCACATTTACAACGACCCCGACGTAAAGGACGACCTGAACCGCAGGGCCGAGGAACACGAACCGCTACCCGACCTGGTGACCAACGGCTACTACCTGCTGGGGAAGGACTGGCTGGAGACCTCGCGGCAGTGGACGGCGGAGAAGTCGTCCACGCCGCCGGTCATGATTACCGTGGCCAACCGCACGGAGACGGCCGCACGAGTGAAGTACGCACTGGATCACGGGCGAATCCGGATCGACGAATTGTGCTCCCCCGAAAAGACACTGCATATCGACTCGAAAGTGCTGGATAAGGCGGAATCGCGCATCGAGGCGGCTGAAGTGGGCAGCTCGTCCGGCGGCGGCGAGGACGGCGATGAGGACAAGCCGGCCCGAAAGCTTACCAAGGACCAGCAGGCGGAGGCGCTCCGGCAAATGGTCGACACAGTTGGCAAGCCTGGGCAACCGGGGGCACCCATCCAGAAGGTCATTTCGGTGGGCATGCTGTCAGAGGGCTGGGATGCCAAGACGGTGACGCACATCATGGGGTTGCGGGCATTTTCCAGCCAGTTGCTTTGCGAGCAAGTGGTGGGCCGCGGGCTGCGCCGCACGTCGTACGACGTGAACCCCAAGACCGGGCTGTTCGAGCCGGAGTATGTGAACATTTTTGGCGTGCCCTTCACGTTCCTGCCACACGAAGGGTGTGAAGGCACCCCGCCCCCGCCGCCTTCGCACAAGACGCAAATCGAGGTGGCTGCCGAGAAGCGGCCGTACGAGATCAGTTGGCCGAACGTCATCCGGGTCGACCACGTGTACACGCCCGTTCTGGAACTCGACATCGAGAACCTGCCCCCCCTGGAAATCAATGCGTACGAAACGGCCACCATTGCCGAGCTGGCGCCCATTGTCGACGGGAAGCCCAATGTGTCGCACATCAAGGAAATCGACTTGAAGAACCTGGGGCGGAAGTTCCGCATGCAACGAATCGCCTTCGAAGCGGCCGCTGAAGTGTACGACCAGATAAAGCCGGCATGGACTGGGAACCGGGAGTTTCTGCTCGCGCAGCTTATCGGATTGTTGGAGCGATTCCTGCGCTCCGACCGGGTTCAGATTGCGCCGCCGCTGTTCTACCAGGACGAACTGTGCCGACGAGTTATCCTGACGCTGAACATGAACAAGGTGGTGCAGCACGTCTGGGAAGCCATTCGGCAGGAGAATACGGAGCGGCTCGTTCCCGTATTCGACAGCGAGTACCCCATTCGCAGCACGGGCGACATGCGTACCTGGTACACGGGCAGGCCGTGCGAATATACGAAGCGCTCCCACGTGAACTTCTGCGTTTTCGACAGCACCTGGGAGGCAAGCGAGGCGTTCCGCATCGACCGCGACCCGAATGTGGAAGCTTGGGTGAAGAACGACCACCTTGGGTTCGAGGTGCTATACGTCCACAAGGGCGTCGTCCGGAAGTACCGGCCCGACTTCCTCGTGCGGCTCACCTCTGGCAAGATGCTCGTGCTTGAAGTGAAGGGGCAGGACACCGACGAGGCGAAAACCAAGCGGCGATTTCTGGAAGAGTGGTGTCGGGCGGTCAACGAGCAGGGCGGCTTTGGCCAGTGGGTTTCCGACGTGTCGTACCGCCCAGGCGACGTACAGGATATCCTGGCGGGGCGAAACCCCGGCTGAGAGACGGCGCGGCCGTCTAGCCGGTCTACCACGCCGGGGGTACAATGGATCGGTTGAGCGCCGTGGCGGTGGTCCGTCGCGAGCCCCCCAGAGTACCGTGATCGTCTTCCTGCTGTTTCTCCGTCACACCCGTGCAAACTGCCTTGATCTCCGTACCCCGCAAAACATCTTCGAAGGAACACCGGCCACGGCGCCGGCTGCCTTGGCTCATTCGGTTCCTGGCATCGTTGCAGTTGGCCGTGGTGCTAATCGCTATTTACGCGGTGGTGCTGGCGTGGGCCGCCACGATCATCGAGCAGAACTATGGCTACCAGTCGCGAGCGGTGTTCTTCGGTGTGTACGAAGCATGGTGGTTCGGGGTGCTCAACGTGCTGCTGGCCGTGAATGTGCTCATGTCGGCACTGGTTCGCCTGCCGTGGAAGCGAAGGCACCTGGGGTTTCTGATCACCCACGCGGGCATTCTCGTACTGATGGCCGGCTTTGCCATGGGGCACTACTGGGGTGTCGAGTCGCAGTTACACCTGTTCGAGGGGAAGGCTCGGCATCGTACACTCAACGACAAGCTCTACCTGAAGCTGGCCGTGCTGCCGGGCGAATTGGTCCCGGGCGGTGGCGTCGTGGAGGCAGAGCCTCGCAGCGTTATGAAAATCCCCTTTCGCGGCGGGCCGTTCAATTGGAACGATTACGCCCAGCTACCCTACTTGCCCTGGCACGTGGCGAGCCGAGACCGAGGCACGGTGTACGATCGGGACGGTATCCGCTTGGAGGTGCTCGACTATCATGCCCACTCTCGCGAGATCGAGGTGCCACGAGTGCGACTTGTGGCAACTCCTGGCTCGCGGCTAGGCAGGTCGCTTGCCAAAGCGGCCGGCGAAACCGTCGAGTTGGTTGTGCGCCCCACGCGAGAACCCCACGGACCAGGGCGACGCGAGTTGGCCGGCGGGCAGCGGCTGATCTTCGGAATGGCCAGCAGCCAGGCGGAAATCGACGCGATGTTGGACTCCAAGCCTGACGGACCGGTTGGCCCGAACGGCTTGGTCGTCCTACACGTAGCAGGGCGGAAGTTCTGCCTGCCGGTTCACGAACTGCAAGAGAAGGGTCGGCAGCCGCTGGGTGACACGGGGCTGGAAGTTAAGCTGACCGAGTTCATCCCCCAGTTGCTGTTCGTGCGACTTGAAATCTATCGCGGCGAGGAGCCGCCTCGCCGGCTACAGCTTCTGGCCGATTTACCGGAACTGAATCAGTACGATGAGCGCGACCGGGTGTACGGCGTTCTCTACTTCGATCCTGACGCCGAACGTTCGGAGGAAGATCAGGCCCGACTTGACCCACGAGTTCTTGTCAAGACACGGCGCGCGCGAATCGAACTAGTGCAGGGCGCGGACCAAAAACTGTACTATCGCGCATGGCATCCGCCGGATGGATTTGCCGCGGGCAGCTTGCCCTCCGGTGGCGATTCGGCGTCCCTTCTTGCCCAGACCCCGGAGGCCGTGACACTTCGCGTGCTTGAGTTCGATCCGGCTCAAGAGGCTGGAACCCGGTGGCTACCCCAGCCGTTCCACCGAAGGCTGAGTCCCGGGCGAAAGCAGCCGCAAGCACTAGTGCGGTTGACCGTGGATGACAAGAGCGAGGAGTTCTGGCTGGTCGGGTTGCCTTACGGAGTGGGCGAGGTGGACGAGGAAGGCCGGCCGGTGGCGTTGCCTGGCAATTTCCGCCACGAGGTGGCCGGCGAGGGACGCCGCGTGGCGATTACCATGCCGCGCGGTGAGATTGACTTGGGCTTTCGCGTGCATCTGCGGCGTTTCGATCGGAAGCTGGACCCGGGATCCGACACGGTCTCTCGGTATGCCAGCGTGATCGACTTTCTCCCCCGCAAGTCGCTGTCCGAGCCGCTTTGGGAGGACGTGGTCGTCACGCTCAACGCCCCGATTGATTTCACCGATCCGGCCAGTGGAAGATCGTACCGGTTCTACCAGTCGAGTTTCGATGGCCCTTTCAGGCCGGGCGATCCCCAGTATGAACGGAACGTAACCGATCGGGAGAAGCAGAGCCAGTTGTTCCAGTCCGTTCTGTCGGTCAACTTCGATCCGGGGCGCGGGCTGAAGTATTTCGGCTCCATGTTGATCTCGGTCGGGTTTCTCCTCACCTTCTACTTGCGGAAGAAAGCCAAGCGTCCCGTGAACTAACGCCGCGACCGGTAGGGCGGGCCAAGAACCTTTTTTTCGGAAAATCAATGCGTGCGCGAATAACGAAAATGCGAAAGTGCTTGCCGTCAATCCTTGCCGTGACGATCTTGCTCCTGCCGTTCGGCAACGCTTGCACGCCCATCGCCATGGCGCAGTCGGAGGGACTCGACTTTTCGGCCTGGCGTACCCTACCGGTATTCGATCGCGGCCGACGAATGCCCTTGGAAAGCTTTGCCAATGTTGTCGTGCGCGAGATATGCGGCCGTGCCAACCCGACGCTAGATCCGGGCGATGCGATGCACGGTTCCTCCACAGGTTCGGCGACGCGGATGGCGTGCGAGGCGGTCTTTCCGGACGGCAAGCCGCGCCGCTTCACGGCATCGGAATTGCTCCTTTCCTGGCTCATGGAGCCGGAGCTTTGGGAGAACCTGCCGTTTCTGGAGGCACGCCACGAGGAACTGCGGAAAGACCTGCTCGACGTGCCGCTGCGCGGCAGAGACGGCAATCGGTTGAAGCACGTCAGTCCCGCGCGGCTCATTGAGGCGAAAGCGTTCCGCCGTCGGCTTGGCGACATCGGGGATGAACAAAGCCGGGCAGGACGGGAGGGGCGCGAGTACTCGCTTGCCGGGGTCGATCGCCACGTAAACCAGTTGTATCAGGCCTACTCGCTGTACCGATTGCTTACCTATAATCCGGCGGCGGAACTCGACATCGATGCCAACCGTTTATTTGGTGACAATCTCCTGGAATCGCACAATCTCTGGATCGAGACGGCACCGCGCTCGGAGGCTCGCGAACCCGAGCCGCCGAAGAAATTAGAGCAGTCGCACCTGGAGGTTCGGGAGGCATTTGAGCAGTTGGCGGGCGTTGTGCGCGGCTCGACCTTCACCACCAGTAAGATCGATCCGTTGGTCGTGCAATTCCGAGATGCGTGTGGCCGCTTCGCCCAGCTTATGGAACAATGGCAGCGCGAGGTCTTTGCCGACAAAGGGGCCGATGAACTCAGTCGCACCGTGGTCCAACGCCGCGCGGCGAAGGCACGCGAACTGGCTACCGCGGCCGTGCAGTTGCACCGGAGCCTGTACGATGTCGGCCGGGCCGTGCGTCTCGTGCCGGGCCTCGATCCGCAGGCTTTGCGCGCCGACCGCGATTTAGGTGACGAACGTCCGCCGTGGTTGTCCATCCAGACACTCATTCTCGGTTCCGACTCGCTTCTGGCCGGAATGCCAAGGCCCGAGTTGCTTGCCGTGCGCGAGGCCTATGCTCTTGTAGGGGCCGTGTACACGGACCGCCACAATCCGGAGCGAGGGGAGCAGTTTGCCGATGCGATGGGCCGATTCGCCGCTGCCTTGCGTGGGTTGGGTGAGGCGGTGGAGCCGCTTCGGCATGCGCTCGACATTCCTGGCGACGAAGATGACCGCCTGCGCCTGTTGGCGGATACGGCCTATCCGCCGGCTGAGTTCAATCGCGCGGAACTGCATTATAACCAAATTCAGCCGTTTCTTTGGTCGTGGGTGCTCTGCCTGATGGCGACGATTTGCACGGCCGTGAGCTTTGGCCTATTGCGCAAGCCGTTGTTCTGGCTGGGAATTGTCGTACTCCTTCTGGCGCAGGTCGTCATCATCTACGGCTTGGTGCTTCGTACGTATATCACCGGCTATGTCTCGGTGACGAACATGTTCGAGTCGGTGGTGTTCATGGCGTACACCGTTGCGTTCTTGGGCGTGTGGTTCACGCTTGTGCCCCTACTTTGGCCCGGCATTCTTGCGGCGTGGCGGATCACCGCCTTGCCGCCACCGTTGCTCGCCGCGCTTGCGGGTGTGTGGCGAATGGTTGCCCGGCGAAAGGCGCGTGGAGTGTCGGGCGAGGCAGCGCCGTCCGGTGTCGCGTGGGCGCAATGGCTGCTTCTGCTTCCGCAACTGGCCATGATGGCGGCATTGATTACCGTGCTCACGATGTTCCCCTACGGTTCGGGGGGCCGTGCCATCTTCCGACTGCTGCCCAATGTCGATCCGGGGCAAATGCTGCCCACGACAAGCGATTTACTGGCCTGGATCGCCGGGCTGGCCGTGCTGGCGCCGACGGTGTGGTTTACGCCGCGCATCCTGTTTACGGGGGTCATCGCCTTGGCGGCTGTTCCTCGCCAGTGGACATCCGCTGGCGCGTCGGCCGCACTTGAGGAAGCCTACGCGCGCCGAATGTTTATCCTCGTGGGCGCGGCGGTCGGGTTCCTCGCCGGGGTCGTTGCCTACCAGGCGCCCATCTTCAACCGTGACATCCAGGCGCTGCAGCCCGTCTTGCGAGACAACTTCTGGCTTACTATGCACGTGCTGTCCATCATGGCCAGCTATGGCGCTGGAGCCCTGGCCTGGGGGCTGGCCAATATTGCGCTGGCGTTCTACCTGTTCGGCCGGTATCGTCAGGCTGCCGTGGATTCAAAAAGCGCCGTCATGCGAAAGCCACCCGCGGTGTGCCACTGGCTCGGCGGATTTATCTATCGCGCAATTCAGGTGGCCGTGCTGCTGCTCACCGTTGGTACGATTCTCGGCGCTTTGTGGGCCGACGTAGCCTGGGGAAAGTTCTGGAGTTGGGACGCCAAAGAGGTGTGGTCGCTTATATGTATTCTCGCCTACATGGTCATCCTGCACGGACGCTACATTGGCTGGTTCGGCGATTTCGGACTCACGGCTGGGGCCGTCATGGGACTCACGACCATCCTAATGACCTGGTACGGTGTGAACTATGTGTTCGGTAGCGGGTTGCACAGCTACGGGGGCGGGGCCGGTGGTCAGTACGAGACCTTTGCCTTCGTGGCCGCCAACTGGCTCTTCCTTGGGGTCGCCGCCGTGCGTTACCTAGCGGAGACACGGCGAGTAGATCAAGCCGGGGCGTAAACTCCAGCCATGTCAACGTAATCGCTCGGCGGAACAGCGGTCCACGGCGTCGTGGCTCGGTTCCGGCAGTGGCAAATGTCGCAAAAGCCATTCGGCTTGCGCGGTGGCGGGAACTTTGGGCGACTGATCAAGCACAAGCGTACGCACCAGAGCGGCGACCGGCAGCGGCTGAACGACCGGCTCGCTCACCTGCCAAGGTTCCGTGCCCGTCAGCAGTGTTCCTGGCCCGGCTGAAGTACACCGCCCTTCGATGTGCAAACCATCAACGGAAAGCTGCCAGTTGGCTGCAAGCTGCTGGTAGGATACCCGATTGTCGTTTGTGTTTGGAAAGGCGTGCTGAATCAGGCTCATTTGCTCAACGGCCGTATCCAGCAGTGGGCGAGCGATCGTTCCCGGACCAACGGCAATGCTTCCCCACGCGTACTCCACTCGTCCCCGGTTGAATCCCGCGCGTTCAATAGTGACTTGGCCCAGGCCGGTGAGATGTTGGGCGAATCGTTCGCGGACCAGCCGGCCGAGGTCGACCTCGGAAAAGTGGCCGGTCAACTCGCCGACCCATCCGCCCGGCACGCGATCAGCCCGCAGGTAGCCGCGAAACTGGCAGTCCGGCCCGAGCGGCGAGAAAGCAGGCATGCCGACGGCTAGAAGCCGGCAGGGCAAGGGAGCGGCCCCCGTGTACAGTTTCAGTTCCAATCCGGCCGGCGATACTTGGCGATTCCGATGGATTTCGATATGGACCGGTTCGGCCCCGGCGTCGTCGGCCAGACGGAACTGAAGCTGTGCCTGGACTCCACCTGGATGCGATTGCATACCGCCGGAAACTTCTGCAAGTTGGATGGCCTCATTGGCTTCGCCGAAGACCAATTTGTCCATCTTCCATTGTAGATCGAGCAGCGAGGGACACATCTGTCCTTGCATGGCGCGCGAAAGAAGTTGGAACAGTGCGGCGGCTCCCAAAGCGTCGGTCGTCGGCTTGTGGGCGCGGAGCGCGAGTGTTGCCGGCGAGTTGGAACCTCTCCCCGTGTGGCTGACTTCGAGTTGTTCGCAACGGAATAGGCAGCGGCCAGTTTCCGGATCGTGGAGCGATAGGCCGTCATAGCGCCATGCGCCGGGTTTCGTATTCCAAACACGGTCCGCATGGACCTTCATCCCCAAGACGCTTGCCAGTTGCTTGATTTCGGCGGCCGTGTACCAGGGCATCTGACGATTGAGGCCCCAGAGCAGGACCAGCAACGTCGGCGCAACGCAGAGTGCGCCGAACACTCCCAGAACGACCCGTCGCCGGGTTCGGTCGTGAAACTGGAACATCCTTGTGATTCCCCGGGAGTGGTTGCCGTGGAGCCGCGCCCCGATCCGTACGGAGCGACGACCGAAAAGTCTAACCGATCGCCCGTTATTCAGCTCTATCCGGTCGGAGCGAAATGTCCGTTCCGAATTTGGAAACTAGTGTTGTCTTGCCAACTGATGGAACAGGTCGTACCGGGCCTTCATCTCCTGTACGCTGTCCCCGCCAAGCTTCTCGACCAGGGCCTGGGCCATGGTGAACGCCACGACATTCTGCAAAATACAGCTTGCGGCTGCAATGGCACAAATGTCGCTCCGCTCATAGGATGCCTGCTCGGGCTGTTTTGTCCGGAGGTTGATCGATTCGAGGGGATTGTACAACGTGGAAATAGGCTTTTTTGCCACTCGCAGAATGACTGGTTGCGAGTTGGTCATGCCTGCCTCCAACCCACCGGCATTGTTGGTGGGCCGCGAAAAGCCGAGCGTGGGCGTGTCTATTTGCGTGGGATCGAACTGGATGGGGTCGTGAACTTGCGAGCCCTGTCGCCGGGAGCACTCAAACCCGAGCCCGATCTCGCAGCCTTTCATCGCCTGCACGGCCATGACGGCCTGTGCGAGCCGGCCGTCGAGTTTGCGATCCCATTGGGCGTGCGTTCCCAGCCCGAAGGGCACGCCTTCCACCCTGATCTCGATGACGCCTCCGAGCGTATCGCCTTGCCGACCGGCTTGGCCGACGACCTTTTTCAGCTCTTCGTCACGATCCGGATCGAGCGTGTACAACGCGCTCCGATCGCGCCGCTGGCGTTGTTCCGTCATCGTACCCGGTTTGGGTGGCACGGGGACTGGGCCCACCTGCACCACATAGCCGAAAGCCGCCATGCCGAACTCGGCGAGCAACTGGTTGGCCAGTGCCCCGGCGGCGACGCGTGCGGCCGTTTCTCGTGCACTGGCCCGTTCGAGAATCGCTCGAATAGACGTGAGATACTTCAGTGAGCCGCTTAGATCGCCGTGACCCGGCCGAGGCCGGTCGAGGTCCTCCATGCTCTCGATCTTATAGTCGTGATTGGGGACGAGCAGCGCGATGGGGCTGCCCAGGGTCGTGCCTCGCCATGTGCCCGAAAGAACCTCAACCGTGTCGTCTTCGAGCTTCTGCCTGCCACCGCGTCCATAGCCTCCCTGACGCCGACGCAATTCGGAGTTGATCGCCTCCTGGTCAATGTCAAGCCCAGCGGGGAATCCGTCAACCAACGCCAGCAACGCCCGGCCATGCGATTCGCCGGCGGTGAAATAACGTAACATACTACTTTGCATCGATTAGTGTCCCTTTCTCCAGTATTGACCCCCCCTATTCTACCTGCTGCGGGCCAATGGGAACAGGGCGATTCACTGCATGGTCCTAATGGGGGGCATCACTGGTTGTCTGGTACCACTGCCGTTCCGGTTGTGTCTACATCAATTCAAAGAAGCTCTCTTTGCCGAGATGCGGGGCGAACTGCTCCACGAGCCGCTCCAGCGGCACCGGCCCGGCAAGAAAGATCCAGTCGTCGATCGAGCCGCGAAAACACCAACGCTGGGCGATGTAAAGCCGCTCGTCTTCGTCGACAAGTTCAAAACGCATCATCTTATCGTATTGGGCCCATTTTGCCATCTTATCTTGAAACTCCGCGATCCGGCTTTCCGTCAGCCCAAACGAGTCGACAAACTTTCCCAGCAGTTTGTCTTCCGTACTGGGCAAGTAGACCACGATCGCGTCGGCTTCGATGTCGACGATCAGGTGCTTCAGTCCGGCGATCCGCGCGACCTGCGTTTCGACGAGACGCCGCTCCATGGGGCTGATGGCCGTCGCTCGGACCTTCCGCGCATAGACCTGGGCGTTTTCCGGGCTTTCATAGACCTCGTAGCCTGCGGGCAGGATGTCGAGCGGCACGGCGGTCACTTTGCGGCCGAAGTAGTACTTGGGCTTACCCGTCTTGGTCTTCCCCTGCTGTAAATAGTAGGTGTCGTCCTTGCGGTTGACGTATTCCATGGCCATCCTTTCACTGTGATTAGAACATCTCTTGTTGTGCGGTCGTTTCCGGCTGTACCTGCCGGGCCAACTTGGAAATCTCCGGCTAGCCCGGATTATTCATCTACGTAGGGTGGGTCGAGGTCGCGTAGATCGTTG
>CAZASB010000106.1:0-14417 GCA_964487655.1 uncultured Planctomycetaceae bacterium | reverse complement strand
AAGACAGCCAGTAACAACGGCAACAATCTGTTTCAAACCCATGGTGATTTCCTTTCGAGAAACCGTTCACGAGCCTGGGGCACGCCGAGCCCCCCAGCGGAATGGCAAACGATTGTATTGTAACATGCGGGAACCGGACTCGTCAGGTTCCCGGCATGGCCCGATTCCCGGAAGCCATGCGGGATTCGTGATCCTGTCTCATTCGTGCCAGTCTCGGCGGCTCCCCGCTCCCGGTATGTACCCCGTGAACGCTTATTTTTGTCACAATGAGTCTTGTCGTAGCGTCAATATGACACTATACTATGATTTATTATGACAGCCTATCTTCCACGTGAGATCGTACCGCGGCTGGAACGGGCAATGCGCCAGTTGCCCGTGGTGGTGCTTTCCGGGCTACGGCAGGCCGGAAAGAGCACGCTGCTACAGCAAGAAGCATCGCTGGCGCAAGGCCGCGCCTATCGCACGCTCGACAACTTCGCCACCCTGGCGGCAGCGCGGGCAAACCCCGAATCGTTGCTTTCGACCCCCGCCATTCTCGACGAGGTCCAGCGCTGCCCCGAACTGCTGATGTCGCTGAAGCAGAGCGTCGATACCCAGCGAGAGCCGGGCCGGTTTATCCTCTCCGGCTCGGCCAACTTGGCCCTGCTCGGCCACGTGTCGGAGACTCTGGCTGGGCGGGCCGGCTATTTCAGCCTGCACCCAATGACGCGACGCGAGCAGCGAAAGGAAACCGGACGGCCACCCTTTCTCGTCGAGTTTTTTGCCTCTCGGGCGCAGCCGGCCGGCGAAATCGACCCCATCACGGAAGAAGAGGTTCTCGCAGGTGGTTTACCCCCCGCGTGCCTCGAGGCAGGTGACGACGCGACAGAGTGGTTTCTCGCTTACGTGCAAACCTATGTCGAGCGCGACGTGCGACAGCTATCACAAATTGCCGACTTAGTGGCCTTTCGAACCGTCGTGCAGTTGGCGGCTTTGCGTACCGGACAGATACTCACCGTGAGCGAACTGGCCCGCGATGCAAAGCTCAACGCCGCGACGGCCGGGCGATATCTAAACCTGCTGGAAGCCTCGTTCCTGATCCACCGGCTGCCGCCATTCCTGAAGAATCGGAGTTCGCGGCTGATCAAATCGTCCAAGCTGCACTTCACCGACAGCGGGCTGGCGGCTCATCTGGCCGGTGCAACCCAGCTTGAGCCGGGACGCGATGATCGATTGCGCGGAGCCCTGTTTGAAACGTATGTTGCACAGAATCTCGCAGCCCTGCTCGAGGCCCACCTGCCCGACGCACAACTGTCCTACTGGCATGAGCACGGCCGGCACGAAGTGGATTTTGTCATCGAAACGGCTCGGAAAGTCATTGCGATCGAAGTGAAAGCCGCCACCCGCTGGAGTGGGAGCGATCTTTCCGGCCTACGAGCCTTTCAAACGCGGACACCAGACTGTATTGCCGCGGTACTTGCATACAATGGAAGTGAAACCGTGGACTTGGGCGACCGCATTTGGGCAATTCCTCTTGGACAGTTGCTCGCATGAGGAGAACGCTCAGTAGGTTGGAGAATCCACCGCCCCTTGCCTCATCTCGCCACAATTCGATAATAGGGAACATCGGTTCTGGGAATCGTTACTTCGCAAGGAAGGAATTTGGCTATGCCGTTGGTTGTTGTCGGATCGGTCGCGTTGGATAGCGTGGAGACGCCCACGGAAACGCGAGAGAACCTCCTTGGCGGCTCGGCCGTGTTCTTCTCTTACGCGGCAAGCTACTTCAACCCCATCCGTTTGGTGAGTGTCGTGGGCGACGACTGGCCGGAGGAGCATACCCAACTGCTCGAGTCGCGTGGCATTGATACCTCGGGCCTGGAGAAGGTGCCTGGCGGCAAGACATTCTTTTGGCGTGGCCGCTACCACGACAACATGAACGTACGAGAAACGCTCGCCATCCATCTGAACGTGTTTGAGCAGTTCGATCCGAAACTGGCCGAGGAACAGTGCCACTGCAAGTACCTGTTCCTGGCCAACGGGCCCCCGGCCATCCAGTTGCGAGTGCTGGATCAGTGCCCCGGAACGCAGCTTGCCGTGGCCGATACGATGGACCTCTGGATCAACACGGCCCGCGACGAACTGGACGAACTGCTCAAGCGAGTAGATGGCCTGGTGCTGAACGACTCGGAGGCCAAGCTGCTCACGGGCGAGGAGAACCTCGTTCGCGCTGGGCACGCCACGTGCGCGATGGGCCCTCGGTTTGTGGTCATTAAGAAGGGCGAGCACGGGGCCATGTTCTTCAGCGAGCACGAGACCTATGTCCTGCCTGCCTATCCCACACAAAACGTGGTCGATCCGACCGGGGCAGGCGACAGTTTTGGTGGTGGCATGATGGGATATCTGGCCGAGCAAGGCAACGTCGAGCCGAAGACGCTCAAGAAGGCGATGGCCTACGGCACTCTCACCGCCAGCTTCACGGTCGAAGGGTTCAGCCTCGATGGACTGAAGAAGATTCGCCGCGAAGACATCGAGAAACGGATGGACGAGTACCGGAAGATGCTGGCCTTCTAGGGCGCCCTTCAACTCGCTTTGCGTGGATGAAAACCATGAAGCAGTCGGCCCGAACCTTCATTGCCGTCGAGATGGACGAATCGGTGCTGGGAAGCGCCTCGCGGCTGATCGGCGACCTTGCCAAGTCGCAAGCGGATGTGAAATGGGTCGAGCCGGGCAACCTGCACTTGACACTGAAGTTCCTCGGCGAGGTTCCGCTAGAGGAGATTCACGCGGTCTGTAAGGCCGTGGGGCGTGCCGCGTCGGGGATCGAGCCTTTCCGGCTCGACCTGGTTGGTATGGGCGCATTCCCGAGTATTGAGCGGCCCCGCACGCTTTGGCTGGGCGCCGACGAGGGGCGGTTGGCGATGGCCGCGCTTCAGCAGGCGGTCGAGCATGGGCTGAAGAAGCTCGGCTACCGGCCGGAGGGTCGGAAGTTCAAGACACACCTGACGCTCGGCCGCGTGCGTCGCGCCGGCCCCGGCATCGCGCGGTTGGCCGAACTACTGGCGCAACACGTTTCGTTTCAGGCCGGGGCCACAGTGGTCGAGAAGGTAACCGTCTTCGCCAGCGAATTGACCCCGGAAGGCCCCATCCATAGTGTCCTGAGCCGCGCCCCGCTGGGCTGACTTTCGTGGTGCCCCCCATGGAATGCCATGTCTGACTCGAATGCCATTGAAATCGCAACCGCCTGGTACGTTGCCCCGAAGCTGAAGACGGCCGAACATGCGGCCGCCAAGGCTGCACTGCGGCAGTTGCCCAACGAGCCGAATTAAACCAACTGGCCGCCGAGGGGATTACCCGCTGGTAGATTTTGCGGGAGAACGGGCAACCAACGGGAAGCGTTCCGGGTGTTCGATGATCTCCTCGGTCAAGTCGACGTCGATGTCGGGCCAGTGGAAATGGCCGGGACGGGGTTCCTCCACGTTAAGCAGCACTCGGACCGGCTGGTCTATGAACTAGGGGAAGTCGTCGCATGAGATGAACAGCTCTTTGCGCCTGCTGATCCACCAGCAGGCAGGATCACCCCACGCCGACATCTACCTTCAGGGGGCGACCAGATCGCGCCGGAAAGGCGGGGAAATGAGTGGATGCGACGCTCCCCGCCCCCTGGCCTCTTGCCGCTATTGTGTTATGCTCAGTCCAGTTGGAGGCCGGAGGCATGACCCCGCAAAGAAGGGGCGCTGGAAAATTCGGCCGCCAAGGGGGCTTGCACGGGAGCGTGAATGTTTGTACACTAATACTGTGTGCCGTTTTCCGTACCACAAGTCCCGCGAGGTTGATCATGGTTTCCGCTACCCTTTCCAAGACCAGGTCGAAACAAGCAATGGCCAAAAAAACCACCAAAGCCGACGTTGGAAGTGAAAAGAGTGACAAGAAGGCCCCTGCTCACGCGATATTCGATGGGCATCCCGAGCTGCGGAACACTGTGGCGCAAATCGAGAAGCAGTATGGCGAAGGGGCCATCATGCCACTAGGCGCCGAGCGAACCGGCCGAATCGTCGGAATTCGCACCGGCAGCCTATCGCTCGATATCGCGTTGGGCGGCCAGGGAGTCCCGCGTGGTCGGATCATCGAGATCTTCGGCCCCGAGTCGAGCGGCAAGACTACGCTGGCCCTGCACGTGGTCGCGCAGGCGCAGCGCAACGGCGGCATTGCCGCCTTCGTCGACGCCGAGCACGCGCTCGACCCGAGTTGGGCCAAGAAGCTTGGCGTGGAGCTGGAAACCCTGCTCGTCAGCCAGCCGAGCTGTGGCGAAGAGGCCCTACACATTACCGAAATGCTCATCCGCAGCAACGCCGTCGATATCGTCGTCATCGACTCGGTGGCTGCCCTCGTGCCCCGCAAGGAACTCGAGGGCGAGATCGGCGATCAGCACGTCGGGCTCCAAGCACGACTGATGAGCCAGTCGATGCGCAAGCTTACCGGCGCCATTTCGAAGTCAAAAACGACCATCATCTTCATCAACCAGATTCGCGAGAAGATTGGGGTCATGTTCGGATCGCCGGAGACGACGCCCGGCGGTCGGGCGTTGAAGTTCTACTGCTCCTGCCGGATCGACGTGCGGCGGATCGGCGCGCTGAAGGACGGCGAGGAAGTGGTCGGTCAGCGCGTGCGCGCGAAGGTAGTCAAGAACAAGGTGGCCCCGCCCTTCCGGATAGCCGAGTTCGACATGATGCACACGAACGGAATCAGCTACGAGGGCGACGTGCTCGACCTGGCTCTGAACCACAAGTTCGTCACCCGCACCGGCGCCTGGTTCCGCTATGGCGATGTGCAACTTGGCCAGGGCCGAGAAAAGACGCGAGATTACCTCAAGGAGAACCCGGGCCTGGTAGCCGAGTTGCGGCAAAAGGTCATGGTCGCCGAAGGGCTCGCCGTACCGGCGCCGTAAGACAGAACGTAACCGTTCACAGGGGGACTGTCCCAATTTTCGCGGCACAAAGGGCGTTTTTTTCCAATGATCCACCGTTTCCGCCGCGAAAATGGGACTGTCCCCTTCGCATTTAACGGCGAAAACTATCTGCGCCGCTCCGTGAACGGTTACGACAGAACGCATGTCTCCCCTGCCTTGCCTCCCGCGGCGCGGTATACTTAAGCGGGAGTCTGTCACTGGGAGAACGGCCATGCGATTCGGGTCCACCTTGCTGCCGGCCCGCCTTTTGCTGCCGGCCCTCTTCGCTTCAATGCTCCCGTTGTGCGCGGTCGCTCAGAATCCGGTGGAACCTGACCCGGTCGAGGCTATTGAGCGTTCGATGATGCAGGCCATCGATCGGGCAGAGCGGTCCGTTGTGGCCATCGCCCGGGTGCGAAAGGCCCAGCCGGGCGATACGTTCCCGCTGGAGTTCCGACCCGACCCCTTCGGCCGCCGCCTGGCGCCTGCCCCCGATCCGCGGCCGACCGATCCCGACTTCATCCCCAGCGCCTACGGCACGGGCGTGGTGGTCGATGCCCGCGGATTGATCCTCACGGCGCACCATGTGCTCGACGAGGAGAGCGAGTACTACATTACCACGCACGATCGAACGGTTTATCGGGCTTGGGTGAAAGGAGCCGACCCGCGCAGCGACTTGGCCGTCCTGGCCGTCGATGCCGCCGACTTGACGCCTATCTGCCTTGGCGACGGCGCCCAGGTTCGACGCGGACAGATTGTGATC
Source organism: uncultured Planctomycetaceae bacterium (assembly GCA_964487655.1). Lineage (GTDB taxonomy): Bacteria > Planctomycetota > Planctomycetia > Pirellulales > Thermoguttaceae > PWXP01. Next base: position 8,730 of record CAZASB010000106.1, on the reverse strand, counting down.
GCGCTTGGCAACCCCTACGCGATTGCCCGCGATGGGCGAGCGAGTGCGAGTTGGGGCATTGTATCGAATCTGTCGCGAAAGGCGCCGCCATCGCCCAGCGAGTTCGATTCGTCGGGTCGCGGCACGCTCCACCATTTCGGCACGCTGATTCAAACCGATGCCCGACTCACCTTGGGGACAAGCGGCGGCCCGCTACTCGACCGCCAAGGCGAGATGATCGGTCTGTGCGTGGCCCTGGCCGCCACGACCGGGCATGAACTGGCAGCCGGCTATGCGATTCCGGTCGACGCCACGTTCCACCGCGTGCTGGCAACGCTCAAGGAAGGCCGCGAAGTGGAGTACGGGTTCCTGGGAGTTCGGCCCACCAACCTCGCGCCGCGCGAGGTCCACGCGGGGCTGCGAGGCACTCGGCTGACCGAGGTCGTGCCGGGCACGCCGGCCGACCGCTTCGGGCTTCGCGAGGGGGACATACTCACCGCGGTCAACGGCAAGCCGGTCCATGACGCTGACGGACTGTACCTGGAGGTCGGTAAGCTCCCCGTTCAGACCGTGGCCCAACTGACCATCCTTCGCGACGCTGACACCCGGGAAATCGACGTGACACTTTCAAAGTATCCCGTGCGCGGGCGCAAGATAGTCACAACGCCGAGTTCGTCATGGCGTGGGATGCAGGTCGATTACCCGAGCGCGTGGCTCGACGAATTCCGGCAGCGCGTCCGCCCACCGGCGTTCGACGAAGGTGTCATTGTGGCCGACGTCGAGGAACATTCGCCCGCTTGGGAGGCCGGCCTGCGACCCGGCGCGCTGGTCAGCCACGTCGAGAAGAAGGCGGTGCGCACCCCAAGCCAGTTCCACGCGGCGGTCGCCGGCAAGTTGGGACCAGTGGTCATGCGTCTGCCCGACGACGCCCAACAGCCCACCCGCACCGTGCCGCCCGAGTAAATTTATCTACACCTTGTCGGCGGCCGGCATGACGAACGGTTCGCGATACGCTCGCGTGAGCAGGGCGTTGGCCTCCGGATTGTCAACGAAGGTTTCATTGTCCGAATCAATCGCCAGCCATGGGCCGAGTGCCAGCGGCGGGAAGACCACACGGCGCTTCTCCAGGTCGAAATCGTTCTCTTCTAGGTGTTTCTGGATGCCGTTGTAGGCGCCCACCGGATCGCCGTTGACCTTGAGCGATTCCAACCGGCCGGTGATCTCCTCCGGCGAGGCCGGCCGACCCAGGAGCTGTGAGATGTTGGCCACGTGGACCAGCGCCGTCGAGATATGTCCCTCGCAAATCGGCGCGTTCAGGTCGGCTGCGTCGCGACTTCGCACCGCCTTGATGAAGTTGGCTACGTGGTCGTCGCTCGGCCCGGCGAGCTTCTCCACGACCTTGCCATCCGGATCGAACACGGTGTTCGAGCCGAGCGACCCGACCAGATATCCTTCGGTTCCTTCGATCAACAGCGCACCGCCGCGATCCGGCGCGGCTGACTTCAGGTTGCGAATCTCCTGAACGACCGTCAGGTCGCCGAAGTCGTGGATGGTCATCTGGGTGGTCGGCGTTTCGCCAGCGTCATCGAACTGGCGGGCCCCGTAGCTCAGTACGCCTCGCCCCAGCCCTTTCAGACCGAGGATCAGCCGCATCGTATCGACCACGTGGACGCTGTTGTTTCCCAATTCGCCGTTGCCATAGTCCCAGACCCAGTGCCAGTCATAATGGAAATGTGGCCGCCGGACGGGTACTTGCATGGGCGCGGGGCCGGCCCAGAGGTTGTAATCCACCGTGGCCGGCGGATCGAACTCGCCGACCGGGCCCATGTGGTTCCGCGGTCGATACATACGCAAATGCGCGAGGCTGACCTTGCCGAGTTTACCCGACTTGATGTACTCGGCCGCCGCCCGGTTGCTCCCCACGGATCGATACTGCGTTCCGCCCTGGCATATCCGCTTGTACTTCTCCATCGCCTGCGCCATGCGCCGGCCCTCGCTGACGTTGTGGCTTACCGGCTTTTCAACATAGACGTCCTTGCCCGCTTGCATGGCCCAGACGGCGGCCAGTGCGTGCCAATGGTTGGGTGTGGCGACCACGACGATATCGACCGAAGGGTCGTCGAACACCTCGCGCATGTCGGCAACGCACTTCGGCGCCCGCCCTTCCTGACGTTCGCCAATCTGCGCGGCGCGGTTTGGCCCGATGGCCGAATCGGGCTCGCACACGTAGGTGATTTCGCAATCGTCGCGCGAGCCGAAGGCGGTCGCGTGGGCGGCGCCGCGGCCCCGCACGCCCAAGACGGCCACCGAAAGTTTTTCGTTGGGACTTTTCGATGGCTTATCGTCGCCCAGCGCGCGTGCAACGGGGCTCGTCGCGGCGAGGGCGGTTGCCGTGGCAAGCATCGAATCTTTCAGAAAACGACGTCGGTTTGAATCTCTCATGGCAGTCTTCCTCGGTAGGTTAAGCGGCAACAGGCCGCAGTGAGATATCAGGGGTCGGTTGGACGTTCGCCCGATCGGCGTTAGCGGGTTGCTTCGTTCGCGACTACCTTGTTACTGGAAAGGGCTTGCGCATGCCCGCGATGGATCGTTCCAGCAATGCTCGGAAGGCTGGATTGGACTCGATCAAATCACTGACAAGGGAATCGTCCTCGTCCCGGGCGTCCAGCGGCTGGATCGCCACAAGGCGATGATCGGGCAGTTCTACAACCAGAGCCTGCCCGGAATCACAACACCTCGCCAGCAGTTCCGGAGTCTGCATCTGGAGCTGACTCAGAAGGATTATTTTGGTGTTCATGGAACTCCTCTCCGCCCACGATCAGTTGATTGCCAACCTTTCGTCCCACGATGAGCAGGACGACTTCGGAATTCTCCTCCTCCACATTATACAAGACCCGGAGGTCGCGTACACGCAGCTCGAATTGGGCGAACGGATTTGGCCGTAGCCGCTTGACCGACTTTGTAGGCACGGCAGGCTGATCCAGCAGGCGAGCGGTCACCGCCGCCTCCACAATACGTTGCTCGCGAGCCGGCAGGGATCGCATTTGCGTGTCGGCCTCTTCGGTAATGGTAATGTGAAACGCCATTGTTTACGCCCCGGCGCTCCGGAAAAGTCCATCAGCCGCAGCCAGATTCAGCCGAGCGTCTGTGGATTTCGGCGGTCCACTCGTCGCTCAACGGCGGCAGTGCGTCCGCAGGCAACGTATCCCAAATCGCGTCAATCAGTTCAAATCGGTTCGCAACTGGAAGCCTCGTGGCCTCCGTAAGCAGGGTTTCGTAAGTCGGCATGGGCACACCTCCACCACGAATTATAGCGGGCGAACGACTGCGGGTCAAAACTGCGTGCGCGGCAAGTTTTTCCCGCACGATTGGCTCAGGCGTTCCAGCACATGCACACGGTCTCTCCGTGGTCCATCAAAAGCCGCTCTGGTCGATCACCTGGCCGTCGGCACGCGCGCCCAGGGCGAGATGCGTTTTTGAATCGATGGCATAGCTGATCGGGCGGACCGAGCCGTCGCACATCGCCATGTTGAACGCGCCGCTGTGCGCGCTGCCGAAAGTATAGTATCCACTCACGCCGAGACGATCCTGCAGCGGCTGCCACAAGGTGCTGCGCAGCACGTCCTGGTCGTGACCGACGTACATGGCCTGGTCGTCGTTGCCCGCATGGCCTGTTGTGTAATGATCCGGCATCAAGTATTTCTCGCCAATCATGTACGTATTGCTCAGGCCGTCGCGCACCACCGCCACGGGTATCTCGCTACGACGGTAGACGATGCCATTGTACATGTTGCCACTCTGGTATTTATCGAGCCACTCTTGCTCGCTCAGCGCATCGCCGGCGCTATAGGAAGTCGGACTGCTACCACCCCAGTAGCTGGTGCTGCCCATGTTGGCCGCGTAGTCGCTGCGTCCGGCAACCGGGGCAAGCGAAACCGACACGCCAAGAAAGTAAGTGGTCTTGTTCGGATATGCCATGGCGCGGCGGCGGCTCGGACAGTTCTGGAAGGAAAGCGGAGTGCGAATACACTCGGCCAGCTTCTCCGCCTTCGCCGTACCCGTCAGTCCCGCGCCAAGCGACCAAAGCGCTTGCTGCTCCATGTAGGGAAGAATGGGCTCTTCCGTTTCTAGGTGCAAACACCGGGAAAAACGGCAATCGCCACGGTTTCGTTTCGAGCGACTTGCGGCAATTGCACGGCACGCCCGCTTTGCCGAGGCCAGCAGCCCGACCGCTAGCATGAAACCTAGTTTAGTAGAAACAACCGGGGTTTGTCAAATGCGCAGCGTCGATTACATAACCCTGGGGGGGCGTAAGCCGCTGTCTCATGTCGCCGGCCTAAAGGCCGTATTCCTGCAGTATTGCACCTAGAAACGGAAGAGCAACTTTATTTATAACAACTAGTTACCCCAATGTCAAATTACTTGATGCGGAAATTGGCGGAACGATGGTTATTTCGGGGGGCAAGGGGGTGGGGAGGATAACGTAAACCGTTTGGAAACAACAGGTTAAGACGGCGAAGCGAGTCACGAAAAAATTACTGTGAAAACCAAAACGGCCAAGAAACGGGAACTGTTCACGGGGGACTGTCCCCTTCGGCCGATAAGGGGCCCAGGCACACACAGAGTACAACAGGGCACTCGATTCACTTTTTCCTTCCCCACGAATCAAGGTGTTCCAGGATTCGTGCCGATTAGCGTTCCTGCTCCTCTTTTCAGGTCACCTGGCGAGAAATACAGCGTTCATGCCAAAGGCGGCAGGATAACGGAAAAAGCGAGGGCTGAAAAATACGGAGGTCGGAAATGCGGCAGCTATTCCCTGATTAACTCACTAACCGTCATGCCGGCGGGGATCATCGGAAGCACGTGCTCCTGATAGGGTACCTGCACGTCCAGCAGAAAAGCGTGGGGCGATTCCACCATCTCGCGAAGTCCGTCGAGCAAGTCGACTCTTTCACGCACCGCCCGCGCCTGCCAACTGAAACTGCGGGCAATGGCGACGAAGTCGGGGTAGCGTACGTCTGGAGTAATGCCATTGCCGTGCCCAATCGCTTCGGGATCGTCGATGGAGCCCAGATACGTGTGCGCTCGGTTCGCCTGGTGAAAGCGGTCTTCCCACTGCACGACCATACCCAGGTGCATGTTGTTCAAAAGCAGGACCTTCACCGGCAGTTTCTCGCAATGGCAGGTGGCCATTTCCTGGATGTTCATCAGCAGGCTGCCGTCACCGTCGATGTCGATGACCAGCGAATCAGGATTGGCGGCCTTGGCGCCGAGCGCGGCAGGCAGGCCGAATCCCATGGTTCCCAGCCCCGCACTGGATATCCACCGGCGCGGCTTGCGCAACCTGTAGAACTGGGCCGCCCACATCTGATGCTGCCCCACGCCGGTGGCGATAATCGTGTCCCGGTCGCAAGTGAGTCTGCACAGTTCGTCAATGGCTTGTTGCGGGAGGATGCCGTCGAAGTTGGTCCTGTAGTGGAACGGGTCGGCCTTCTTCCATGCGGCGACTTGCGCGTGCCAATCGGCCAGGTCCTCCGATGGCTCGACCGTCTGGTTCAGTCGTGCGAGCACATCCTTTACGTTGGCGTTGATGGCCAGATCGGCGCACTTGATCTTGTTGATTTCCGATGGGTCCAATTCGACGTGGACGATCGTCGCACGCTTGGCGAACTCTCGCACCTTGCCGGTAACCCGATCGTCGAATCGCACCCCCAATGCGATAAGCAGGTCCGCCTCGCTGATAGCCAGGTTGGCGTACACGCTTCCATGCATACCCAGCATGTCGAGCGACAGTTCGTCCCCGGCCGGATAGGCGCCCAGCCCCATGAGGGTCATGGCCACGGGAATACGAGTCTTGCGGACCAGTTCGGCCAGTTCCTCGGAAGCGTCGGCGGCAATCACGCCACCGCCAACATAAAGAACTGGCCGGCGCGCACGGCGAATCAGCGCCGCTAGCATATCGATTTCGGCCGTCGACGCCATCGGGGCCTCGGCCCGATAGCCGGGCAGTTGCATGGGAACGTCGAAGTCTGGGATCGTCTCGGCAAGCTGCACGTTTTTCGGCAGGTCGACCAGCACTGGCCCCGGCCGGCCCGTGGTGGCCACGTGGATGGCCTCGCGCAAAACACGAGCCACGTCGGCCACGTCGGTGACCAGGTAATGATGCTTCGTCACGCTCTGCGCGACTTCGACGATCGGGGTTTCCTGGAAGGCATCGGTGCCGATCACCGGCGTTCCCACTTGCCCGGTGATGGCCAGCAGGGGGATACTATCGAGCTTCGCATCCGCAATTGGCGTGATCAGGTTCGTGGCTCCCGGACCGCTGGTAGCCATGCATACGCCGAGCCTGCCCGTGCTGCGAGCATAACCCTGCGCGGCAAAGCCACCTCCCTGTTCATGCCGCGGAAGGATCACGCGCAACCGGCCGCGGAACCGCGTGAGTGCCTGGTGCAATGGAATGCTGGCCCCGCCAGGATACGCAAAGACGGTGTCCACGCCGTGGTTGACTAGCGTCTGGATCGCGATGTCAGCACCGTTTAAGGGCGGGGAAGCTGCCCCAACTGCTTTGGGGGTGGCGTTGATTGCGGTCATTCGATCGAACTCCTCAAACGTGCGTGCCACGGCAGGTGGCTCACCAAATTGTGTCGAACACTATACCATACGCGACTCGGACCTGAAATTCAACGGCCCTTGAAAACTCATGATGGCTACGCTAGAAAGCAGGGGCTCAATCACCCCATGACCAACATGCACCCCTGTGGCGCCGCCAATGAACGATCTCTGGCACGATAGTCCTTTCATGCGAGCAGTACGTCGCGAACCGGTCCCACACACCCCGGTTTGGCTAATGCGGCAGGCGGGACGGTATATGGCCGAGTATCGGGCCGTGCGCGAGCGGGTTCCGTTTATCGAACTGTGTAAGACCCCGGCCCTGTGTGCCGAGGTGATGCTCACCGCAGTCGAACGGCTGGGGGTTGATGCGGCCATCCTGTTCTCCGATCTGCTGGTAATCCTCGAACCGATGGGCCTGAAACTCGAGTTCACCAAGGGCGACGGGCCGGTCCTTCATAACCCGATCCGCGAGGCGGCCGACGTCGACCGCATCAGGGAACTCGATGACTGCGACTCCCTGCACTTCGTCATGGAGGCGGTCCGCCAGACCCGGGCAGGCTTGGACGAGCGATTGCCATTGATCGGGTTCGCCGGCGCGCCGTTCACGCTGGCCGCGTACGCAATCGAAGGGGGCGGAAGCCGAAATTACCTCCACGTGAAGCGGCTGATGATGACCGACCCGGGCGCGTGGGACGCCCTGATGTCGCGACTGGCCCGGTCGGTGGCACGCTACCTAATTGCCCAGATCGAGGCCGGGGCCCAGGTGGCGCAACTGTTCGATAGCTGGGTCGGCTGCCTCGGCGTGGAGGACTATCGTCAATACGTCATGCCCTACATTCGGGCAGTTATCAAGGCGGTCGAGCCCCATGCACCGGTCATCCACTTCGGAACGGGTAATCCGGCCTTGCTGGCATCGCAACGCGAGGCAGGCGGACAGGTAGTGGGCGTCGACTGGCGCGTGCCACTCGATCGGGCGTGGGAAACGATCGGCCACGACCACGCCGTTCAAGGTAATTTGGACCCCGCCGTGCTGTTGACCACGCCGAAGGAAATCGAGCGACACGTTAAGCGTATTCTCGACCTGGCGGCCGGCCGGCCCGGTCACATCTTCAACCTGGGGCACGGCATTCTGCCGCAAACGCCGGTGGAGAACGCCGTGGCGCTGGTGGAAGCCGTCCATGCGCTAAGCGCCGGTTATTCCTCGTGAATCGAGACTTGTAGGCTGGCATGGCGACCTCGCCAGACCGTGCCGGGCAACGGAAACGGAAAGTGCATAACATATCCGAAAACGTGGTCGACATCCTGCACGCCTGCCCGCTGTTCACGCAGGTTCCCCCCTCCGGTTTCGCCCGGCTGGTCGCCATGGCCCGACTCAAGCGGTTTGAAAAAGGAACGCTCATCTTCCGCGACGGCGACGAGTGCCCCGGCGCCTACGTGGTCGGCTCGGGCAGCGTGCGAGTATTCAAGACGGGCAGCGGTGGCAAGGAACACGTCCTACATCTGGTCGGACCGAGCCAGACATTCGGCGAAGTCGCGGCCATTGGCGGTTTTCCCATGCCGGCCGCCGCCGCGGCCATGGCCGACACCACGTGCGTATTGCTACCCCTTGATCCGTTGCGCCGCGGTCTACGGGAAGACCATGCCCTATGCCTGGGCATGATGACCGGCATGACGTTCTGGGTTCGCCAGTTAATCGAACTGCTTGAAGACATCGTCCTGCGCGACGCCGCGGGGCGGCTGACCCGCTTCCTGCTGGAGATTCCGGCGGATTCGCAGGGATGCATTGTCCTTCCGGGGCTGAAGCGGCACGTAGCCAGCCACCTGAACCTGACCGGAGAAACCTTCTCCCGCATCCTTCGCCGGCTGATGGACGCCGGCTTGGTGGGTGAGCAGGACGATACGCACCTGGAGTTACTCAATCGCGACGCCCTGGAACAGTTGGCCGCGGGGCTCTATCCGCGACTTTGACGAGGGATCGTGGTTTCCGCCCTTTGTTCCCCAGGGGGCTACCACTGAGCCGCTCGAAAATCTTGCCGTACTTCATCCGGCTGCACCCCGTTGCAGTACCTCGAAGCTGCATGTAAAATGGCTCTTCCGTTTCTGGGTGCAAGTCCGTGGTGAAAAGACGTAGGGTGGATG
>CAZASB010000105.1:0-14680 GCA_964487655.1 uncultured Planctomycetaceae bacterium | reverse complement strand
GGCCGGCGACCTGGAAGGAAAGCTGGGCAAGATGCCCGGAAAATAGGCAAACCTCGGCCCTGGTGGGCTGAAAATTGCGGTTTACGGCACTAGTCCGAACCGTCCCGGCCCGCCTCAAGTCAACTCATTCCGCCCCAACCGCGTAGGGCAAATGGATCTGCACACCGATCCTCGACCTCGCGCCAGTCATTCCACCCCCTTCGGCGAATATTTACGCTGATCCTGACGTAACCCCTTACTGCATCAAGAGTAAGAGCCCGCTTGCAACGCATTGCAACGGGCTCTTGAAGCGAGGGCGACGGGACTCGAACCCGCAACCACTGGATCGACAGTCCAGTACTCTAACCAATTGAGCTACGCCCCCGTGGCGTGATTTTGAAATTATACCTCCCAATGATCGGTCTGCAACAGGGGCAGGCTTCATTTTTCCATTTCTCTCGCAACCTCCCCCTCTTTTTGATGGACTCTGGTTACCTGCCATGGCTGAAGAGGTGGGGGAAGACTTCCGTCGCAAGGGTGCATTTCGATAGCAAGTTACACCGGAATGCGTTTCATAAACTAGGCTTTATTGAATGGCGGGCTTGGCAAAGTTGGCTGGGATGTACTGCCTCTACCCGTTTCCTTGCCTGTCGCGAACCATTTGGCAGTGGATCTCGGCGACGATTATGACCCTGCTGGTGGGTTCAATGCAGTCCTATTTTCGAGAAATCCTCCGTTTCATTGACCGGATGGGACCGACCGAGTGGGTTCTCGTGCTCGGTGTGGTGATTGTGATTGGCTTCTTCTGTATGAAGGGCTTCGGGTCGCGATCGAACTACTAGGCCGCGAGTAAGGCGGCGAAGTTGGCGTTCAAAGCGGAAGACGAAATCAACGATGGACTTGTGGAGCATTCATATCCCCATTCCGATGGCCTTGGCTGTCGTGGCTGCCTTGGGCTACCTATTCGGCCGACGAAGGAAGGAAGACGGCAAGGATTCCCTCCATCGGTCGCGCCGCGAACTGCGGCGCGCCCATGCCGTCGCCACGGAACTGGAACGCATTGCTTGGCAGGTTCGCCGGAGTTTGGCGCGACATCATTCGAGTCTTTCGCGGTTTAAGACCCGCGTGGGCAAGCTCAACGAACGGCAGCAGGAGGAAGCTGCTTGGAAGGAACTGCGTCGCGAGGTCGAGGATATTCTAAGACCAACTCTCCAGTTAGCCTCTCAGATGGCCAGCGCGTACGACGAAATCCGTCAGCAGAGCGCGAACCTGATGACCTTCACCGAGGTTCGCACGGATTCGCTGACCGGCCTAAACAACCGTCGCGGCCTGGACGACGCCCTCTCCGCCCAATTCGCCGTGATGAACCGCTACAATACCTGGTTCTCAGTTGCGATGCTCGATATCGATCACTTCAAGCAGGTCAATGACCGCGAGGGACACCTCCATGGCGACAAGGTGCTCCAAGACTTGGCCAAACTGATTGACGAGTGCGTGCGCGAGACCGATGTCGTCGCGCGATACGGCGGCGAGGAGTTCATCATCGTCATGCCGCAAACGGAATTGTTCGGGGCATGTGTCTTTGGGGAGCGACTCCGCTGCCAGGTTGCCCAAGCCACAAACCTTACCGTGAGCGTCGGTGTAAGCGCGGCCGTCGAGGGCGATACACAGCAATCGCTGCTTGCCCGGGCCGACGCCGCCTTGTACGCTGCAAAGACCGCCGGCCGCAATTGTGCGTGGCGGCACGACGGCGAGAAGGTCGAGTCGATCGTCGAAGAAGTTGCCCTCGCCGACGGTTGCGACGGGCGAATGTAGGAAGCCCAAGGGCTTTGCGAATCGCGATAGGACCTATGTGCCAATCGCATGGATTCGCGTTCTCAACTCGATTTGGCCCCGTGATCCGGCATTTCCGGCATAACCGGTAAAATTCCCCCAAAAAACAAAGATTCCCCCATCGGAACTGCCGACGTTTTCTAAAGAGAGGCGGATTTTCCCGCTTTCTTGTCTCTAACGTCTGTTCGGTCGATCTTTTCGGGGGGAAAGGCAATGAACTGTCGAGTGCATTCGTGGGTAGGCGTAGGCGCTTACATCCTGGTCGTTGGCTGCGTTTCGGCGAGCTTCGCATCGGAAGGCAACATCTGGAAGCACTTTGCCGTGAGACAGGTTTCTCATCAGATTGAGGATCCTTTTGAAGAAGAGCCAGCCCGCCCGGCAAAGCGACCTTCGGCCGACAAACCCTCGAACCTAATGCCGCGCGATCCGGTCCCTCCGGCGAAGCAGCCCATGGCGGATGAGCCGGCCCAAGTGATGCCACCCGACCCGGCCTACCAAATACCGGTAGCACCACCGCGAGTACAGCCACCCGCGCCCATGGTTCCGCCCGATTTCGATGCAGGCCCAATTCCGCCGCCGCCCACGTTGCCGCCCACCGCATTCGCACCTGCCGAAGAGGAGCTATGGCAGCCCGGCTGCTCGGCCGAAGCGTGCGGGACCGATGTCTGTGCCGATTGCCGTACGGAACAATCCTGTTCACCATTCCGTAGAATGCTCTGCAATGCGCTGCGCGATGCACGATATGAAGACTGCGTCCCATGTGTTTCTACAGGCCTCCGACACGGCGGTTTGCCTCTGGGTGTCCGCTGGGAAGGATGGCTTGCTCAAGGCGTCACCTTGAACACGCGGAGCCCGAGCAACCGAAGCAATTTTCCGGTAACCTTCAACGACAGATCCAACGATTACCAACTGAACCAACTCTACCTGATAGCCGAGCGGGCCGTTCGAAACGACGCCTGGAGCGTCGGTGGCCGCGTTGATCTGCTCTACGGCACGGATCACCGATACACGATGGCTCGAGGGCTGGAAGTCCACGGTGATGGAAGCCCAAAATGGAACAGCGAGGATTATGGCGTGGCCATGCCGCAGCTCTACATGGAGGCATTCGCTCCCATTGGCCCCGGCGTGAATTTCAAAATGGGTCATTTCTACACGATTCTTGGCTACGAAAGCGTACCTGCCCCGGACAACTTCTTCTACTCACATGCCTACACCAAGCAGTACGGCGAGCCTTTCACGCACACCGGATGCCTGGCGGCCACCGAAGTTGGCCCGGTCAAACTGCAAGCCGGCCTCACTCGCGGCTGGAACAACTGGGAAAACAGCAATGACGACTACGGCTTCCTGGGTGGCATGAGTTGGACCAGTCAGGATGAACGCACGTCGTTGGCCTTCGCCCTGCACACGGGCCGCGAAGAGGAAGTCCTTTCGCCGGCAACCAACACGCGCACGACGTACAGCATGGTGTTTTCCCACGATTTTTACGGCCCCTGGTCCTGCGCGCTGCAACACGACTTGGGCATCGATCGGGGGGTTCTTCAGGACGGCTCTGACGCAACATGGTACGGAGTAAATATGTACCTGTTCCGCGAGATCACGGAACAATGGAAGTTCGGGTATCGCTTCGAGTGGTTCCGCGACAATGACGGCACGCGCGTGGTCAATGGTCAGTCAGCCGACTACTACCAGATGGCCTGGGGACTGAACTACTCACCCAGCGACCGGTTGCGCATTCGCCCCTCGATACGGTGGGACTGGGCCGGTTCTCGCAACTCGCGTCCGTTCATCAACGGTACCAGCAATGAGCAGTTGCTGCTGGATTGCGACGTGCTCATCCAATTCTGATTCTCGTGCCGGCTGTCCTGAATGACTCGAACGGTGTACAATGGGCCCTTTCGTCGTCCTCCGCAGTTGAAGTCGGAGGGTTCGTTCCCTGGGCGTGGGCCCGGTCCTCGTGGTATGGCGTTGGCAGCCCGAAAGGCGCGCTCGCCGGGATGGGGGCTGGCCGCGCCTGAAAAGTCAAGGATTTAAGTCAAGGATTTTTCATGCCACTGTTCGAGATTGAGACTGACGCGCACATTGTCATTACCTGGGCCGAAACCGAATCGGCCGCCATCGAGAACCTGAAGCAGAGCTATCCAGACGAAGAACCGGCTCGTGTGACGCGTCGGCCGCGCGACACGTGGGTCATCTCGAAGGCGGCATTGGGCATTTCCGGCCAGACCGATCCCTGCTCCGCCGCCCGCGACGCCCTGCACAAGGCCCAGGGCGACAAGGTCCACGCCATTCGCATTTATATGCACCAAACCGGCGTGGACCTGGAAGGTGCCCGCAAGGCCATTGAATCGAACATGGTCATGGGCTGGTAATTTCGCGCCCCGTCTTGCAATCGTATTCGATTGCTGTAGAATGGCGGTTTACGTGTGCGTTGGTGGTCGGTTTTTCCTGCTGGAAAGGCCGACGAACAGGGAACCCGGTGCGATTCCGGGGCGGTCCCCGCCGCTGTAACCGAGCAGTAGTGCCACGCCCGACTCGAGTGCCATTGTCGCCTTAAGAGCGACGAGAAGGCCGGGTGGTGGCGGCTCGGAAGCCAGAAGACCTACCAACGCCGGGTCGGCAGCGCTCCGCGAGGGACGGAGTCTGCGGAACACGGTCCGTTTGGAGGCATCCAGCTCCCCCAACGTGTTCTCGCCCGGGTTGCCTTGCAATCTCATTGCGATGAACCGGTTGGGACTGGCGAATTGCCATGATTTTCCTACCGAAGAGCCCTCGCCAAAGCGCAAGTGGCTTCACCTTGGTTGAGCTGCTGGTGGTCATTACGATCATTGGCATCCTCATCGGCCTGCTACTGCCGGCGGTGCAGGCGGCCCGCGAGGCGGCACGACGCATGAGTTGCCTAAACAACCTGAGGCAGATGGGCATCGCCATGCATAATCATCACAACGCAATGGGAACCTTCCCGCCGGGTGGAATTGAGCATCGCTGGATGATCAATCCGAGCACCGGCAAACGCTACGGCGCGAGCGGCCGACAGTTGGCATGGTCGGTTTTCCTGTTGCCCTACATGGAACAGACGGCGTTGTACGAGCAGATCGACCTCGAACAGCCCTATGACGCCGAAGACAACGCCGAGGCCGCCGCGACGGTGCTTACCGTGTACATTTGTCCGAGCACGCCGGGAGGGAGGCAGCTCGTCGCGGGTCGTGGTCCATGCCATTACGGCGGCATTTACGGCGAGCGGATCACCAGCCCGAACAATCCTCCGAAGGGTGCCATGCTGTACGACCAATGGCTCTCGATTGCCGAGATTCGCGACGGAACGTCCAACACGCTGGCAATTTCCGAGGATAGCGACTTCGGAGACGGGCAATGGATCAATGGCCTGAACGTATTCGATCAGGCGTATGGGATCAACCAGGCCCCGCCGTCGGAAAACGATATCCGCAGCAACCACCCGGGCGGCGCGAACGGCCTGTTTTGCGACGGTTCGGCCCGATTTCTGTCCGAGTCCATGGCCCTGAAAACTCTGGCCGCTATTTGTACGCGGGCGGGGCGCGAAATCGTGGAACTCCCATGAAGACAACGGCAATGAATCACCATGATTTAAACGCGGGCACCGCCCGCCACACCTCACTCAACTCCGGAGACACTGTCATGAATCGCACCATGTTGACTCTCACCTGTTCTTTCCTGCCGACCGCGATGGTCTTGCTTGGCGGAGGAGCGTTCGCCCAGGTTGCCACGTTTGATGAGCTGCCGCTTTCGTCGGAAAGCTACTGGAATGGCTCTGATAAGGCCGTTAGCGGCCAAGACATCCCGGGCCATTGGATGGGACCAGGAACATTCTATTACGGCGGTTTTGACAGCGCTGGGATTGCGTTTTCAAACACCTACACAGAGTGGCGGGATTCACAAGGCGAGTTATGGTACACCTCGTGGAATGGATGGGGCTACTCGAACACGACTGATACAACATCATTCGGCTTTGGCAATCAGCACAGCGCGTACGTCACGCCGAATGGCGGCGGATACGGCGGATCCGACAACTACGCGGTGTACTTTGAAGGATTCGATGTTGAAACCACCGTGACCGGCATTCCGGCAGGCACGCTGCGGGGAGCATACTTCACCAATACGACCTACACGGCAATGTCGATGCTCAATGGCGACAGCTTCGCGAAGAAGTTCGGAGGCGAAAGCGGTAATGACGAGGATTGGTTCCTACTGACCATCACCGGCCTGAACGATTCCGAGCAAACGACCGGCCCGGTCGAATTCTATCTGGCCGACTACCGATTTGAAGACAACGCCGAAGACTACATTGTCAGCGATTGGACGTGGGTTGACCTGAGCAGCCTGGAAGATGCCACGCAGCTACAGTTCACGCTATCGTCCTCCGACAGCAGCCAGTGGGGCATGGCTACGCCCGCCTATTTCGCCATGGACAACCTGACGCTGGGACTGATTCCTGAACCGTCGGCCCTATTCCTACTGCTGTGTGGCGGGCTGGCTGGCATAGCGTGCTTCGGCCGACGGCGCAAGCGGCAGTTGGCGTAACCATTGCACGAACCCGCGAAGAAGCAGCCTCCCCAGGAAAGGATACCGTGATGGATTCCGAGTTCGAATCGGAGGCAGGTTTTGTTCAAGTCTACACGGGCAACGGCAAGGGCAAGACGACCGCCGCCCTGGGCCTCGCCCTGCGCGCGGCGGGCGCCGGCTGGAATGTGTTCATCGGACAGTTCGCCAAGGGGATGAGCTACAGTGAGTTGCCCATCCTCCGGCGACTGGCCGATTGTGTCACCATCCGCCAGTTCGGGCGTACCTGCTTCATTGATTGCGTTCCGGAACAGGCCGATTGCCGGTGTGCCGAGGAGGGGCTGGCCGAGTGCCGCGAGATTCTCCTCGCGGGGAACCATCGGCTGGTTGTGCTCGATGAAATCAACGTCGCTGCAGCTCTTAGGCTCATTGCCGTTGAAGAGGTGCTTGAACTGATTTCTCTTCGTTGCAATCCGACCGAACTGGTCATCACCGGACGATGGGCCCACCCGCGTGTGATCGAATGCGCCGACCTGGTGACGGAAATGCGCGAGGTCAAGCACTACTACCGGCAAGGCGTCATGGCTCGCACGGGCATCGAATCGTAACGCATTCTACCGTGCTATCCTACTGCGCCACTAGTAGAAAAAGATTGTCTCGATCCACAAGCGAGACGAGCCGAAGGCTGGCGGCGGCTAACAGCGGCAGCCACTCGTCTCCGACCGGCAAGTGGTCCACCGAGACAACGCCGTCTACGCCCGCGTGAAAAGCGTTGATCGCCGCGCTGCCTGTAAGATGCATGACAATGAGCCGTCCGCCAGGTTTCATTGCTCTGGCCAAATTCTGCAGCGCCGCTTTCTGATCACGGAAATGCGGGAAGCTGTGAAAGCAAAGCACTAGATCGAAGCGGTCGGCGCCAAGATCGTCGCGGCACGCGTCGGCCACGCGGAACTCGGCAGGAATGCCTTTCGCTCGGGCCTGCGTTACCATGGTGGGCGAAAAATCGACGGCCACCACCTTGTCCGCGCCTGCTTGCTCGGCAAGCCAACCGGTCAACTGGCCCGTACCACATCCGACCTCGAGTACGTCGTGGCCCGACTCAATCGCCAAGTTATGGGCCAAGGCGGAAACCCGTTGCACCGTTTCGGAGGGCGATTGGCCGTCCCGGTCCCAGTGCGAGGCAAGTTCGTCAAAGAAGGCGATTCGAGGGTCCGGCGAGGCATCAAGCATTGCGGTAAGCTCCAAAGGTTTCGGTGTTACGCTCAACGCAACCATATTACTAGCCGTGCCCGCAAAAGGCAAAGGGGAGTTGACGTGTCACTGAAGAGGCCATGCATGACGAGCAAGGGCGACGGGACGTAAGAAGTGAGGTTTTCCGTCACCAGGTGCGCGCTCTAGGTACGCGTTGCACCCCGCTGGAGTCCCAGCTTTAGCCGGTAAAAAGAAATCACCTAAAGGCGGGACTGACAACGGCCGCACTCCCTGCTATGCTATGTGGACTCGCCTACAGACGACCTTGGCCGCCTCCATTAGGCAATGCCCCACCCAAAGCTGTACTTCGATGCTCGCCGCAAACATTCTCGACCTGATTGGCAATACTCCCCTCGTTCGCATTGGCACGGAGTCGATTTTCGGCAAGGCCGAGTTCCTCAACCCCGGCGGCTCGATCAAGGACCGCGTGGCGCTGGCCATGCTCGAAGGGGCGGAGCGCGACGGACGGCTGAAGCCGAACTCGATTATCGTTGAACCGACCAGCGGCAACACGGGCATCGGAGTCGCGTTAATCGGTCGATTGAAGGGCTACCAGGTCAAGATTGTCATGCCGGAAGGCATGAGCGAGGAACGCAAAAAGATCATCCGGGCATTCGGAGCGGAACTGATCCTAACGCCCGACCGGGAGAGCATCCCAGGCTCTGTTCGCAAAGTGGCCGAAATGGCTGCGGCCGATCTCCGTATCTTCGTGCCCCAGCAGTTTGAAAACCCAGACAATCCGCGTTGCCATTATGAGGGAACGGCCCACGAGATCTGGCGGCAAGTGCGCGGCGAGGTCGATTGTTTTGTGGCTGGCGTGGGCAGTGGCGGCACGCTCCAAGGCGTGGGCATGTTCCTTCGCGAGCATAGGCCCGAAGTGCGTATTGTCGCGGTCGAACCCAAGGACGTTGCCGCACTACTGGGTCACGAGCCTGGTCTGCACCAAATTCAGGGAATCGGCGACGGTTTCATCCCCGCCGTGCTCGACGTTTCCCTGGTCGACGAGGTCATCGAGGTAACCGACAACGACGCCATCGAGACCACTCGACAACTTGGCCGCGACTTGGGGCTTCTGGTCGGCGTTTCTTCCGGTGCCAACGTATGGGCAGCCCGCCAGTTGGCCAAGCGCATCAAGGGCAACATCGTCACCGTCCTACCCGATCGAGCCGAACGGTACTTCTCCACGGCATTGCTTTAGGGCGATTGCGAGCCAACCGGATAGCATAATTTACTCGGTTGCTTGACGCCGGCCGCCGTCAAGGTTTGCGCCTAGCCCAGATGATTCAACCGCCCGAGTCAACGCCCTAATCAGTCCTTTCCATCCGTGTTCTTGCCGCGAGACCTTGACGCATCCTGCACGCTTGGTGGATAATCACAGTTGAAGTCGTTCGTCCATCGCGTCAAGGGAAATCATGGAAGCGTTCCAACCGGTCCTTCTGAAGATATGGCGTGAGGCGTGCCGCGATATCGAGATTGAGCGAGTAGCGGCCGATATTGCGAGCCTGCTGACCGGCGTTCTGCCCCTGGCCCAGCTCCTGATCCGACGCGTCGATACTCGTCGGAAGTGTCTGGAGACCATGGCCGAGGAAGCGTTCCCGCGCGGCGCCGCGCCGAGGAACGCATGGACGCATTGTAGCGACCAGCAATGGGCCTCTCTGAACGACTGGAGCCGGGCAGGACGAGTTGCTCGGCTCCAAGATCAGTCCCCGGCCGGAAGCAAGCACAACCTGGGTTTCTTGCTCCCCGGTCCAGTGGAAGACGAAGCCTTGGCTTGCCCATTACAACGGGAGAACGAGCTGATCGGTCTGCTGCTCTTCGTCGCCAAGCCTGGAGAGCGGTTCTCCCGGCGGCACGAAGAACTGGCCGCCGTCCTGGCTGACCCATTTTCGCTAGTGCTGGAAAACGACCGCCGGCTGCGCGTGCTAGCCGCTCAGCGCGATGCCGCCGAAGCAGATCGCCAGTCGTTGCTCAGCCGGCTTGGTCGGAAGGAACTCGTCGATACGATCGTCGGGGCAAAGGAGGGGCTGGCCGGGGTATTGGAACGAGTCGAATTGGTCGCTCGGTCCGATGCGCCCGTACTTATCTTTGGTGAGACAGGCACGGGCAAGGAACTCATTGCCCGTGTCATCCATCAGCGTTCGCCCCGCGCGGCCGGGCCGATCCACCGGGTCAACTGCGGGGCCGTTCCGCCGGACCTGATCGACGCGGAACTGTTCGGTCACGAACGCGGCGCGTTTACCGGCGCGGAGCAGCAGCGGAAGGGATGGTTCGAGCGGGCCGATGGCGGTACGCTGTTCCTCGACGAGATTGGCGAGCTGCCGCTTGCCGCCCAGGTACGATTGCTGCGCATCCTGCAAGACGGCTGGCTGGAACGCGTTGGCGGACAGCAACCGTTGCATGTCGACGTGCGGATTGTCGCCGCGACACATCGCGACCTAGCTCGCATGGTGGCCGAGGGCCAATTCCGAGAAGACCTTTGGTACCGAATGGCCGTATTCCCCATCCTACTGCCGCCGCTGCGCGAGCGGCGGGGCGACATTCCAGATTTGGCTCGCCATTTCGCAAGCCGCGCCGCCATCCGTTTCGGACTGCCCGAGGTCGTGCCGACCGACGACGATTTCCGTATGTTGTGCGATTACGACTGGCCGGGCAATGTGCGCGAGTTAGGCACGGTCATTGACCGGGCGGCCATCCTGGGTAACGGCGTTGCGCTCGAAGTCGCCAAGGCGTTGGGCAGCGGCGGCAACACCGTCATGCTACGCGCGAACCGCGCCGCCGAGACGTCCTCCGGCCCGGAACCCGAAGCGGCGGCGGCCATGGAATCGCTAGACGCGGCCATTCGGCGCCACATTGAGCGAGCCCTAACTGCCGCCCGCGGCAAGGTGGAAGGTCCGCGCGGCGCGGCCGAACTGCTGAGCATCAACCCTCACACTCTCCGCTCCAAGATGCGCAAGCTCGGTATCGACTGGCGCCGGTTTCGAACCCCGTGAGCCCGTCATCTCCCCTCGGCCAACACGGCGTGGGCGTGGCGGGCGAGGTGGCCGCGAAGGTCGGTGGTGTAGTTCTCCAGGATATTGCGGCTGATGCCTTCATGATCGCCACAGCGATACAAGGCCCGGGCCAGGAACAGCTCGCGAAGCGACTCGCGTCGGGTAATCTCGGCGTTTGTGCCACCGGGCGTCTCGCGCTCGATGGCCGTGGCGATGTTCGGATGATGGTTGCCAGTCATGCCGGGCTTGGCCAAGAGTCGGGCAAGCGGCTCGGCGGCCAAAGGATCGCCGATCAATTCCAGCGCCCGGCCGACCGCACGATGATGCGAAAAGGCCTGACCGGTCGAGAGCAGCTCGACCTTTTCGAGGATCGCTGGAACGGCGCGCGGCTGGCCGGTCATTCCGATGGCCACGATCAGCGAGTCCAGTTCACTGTAAGCACTTCCGTACTGGCCCATGCCGCGATAGTTCCAGCCCTTGTCCCATTCGGCCGCCGCGCTGAGCTTTTCGAGCATCGTATCGAGCCCCGAAGCATCACCGAGAACGGCCAGTAGCTTTGAATAGATCAACTTGGCGTCCCCTTCCGCCTTGCCGTGGGCTTCCCGCACCAGGGGCAACGCCTGCTCCCGGTGGGAAAGTATCACCGCCGCACCGGTACCTTCGAGAATTGACCGAACGGCCCCGGCGATGGCTTCCGCCGACATGGGGTACGAATCGCCGTGCTCCAGCACCTCGGCGGGAAGATTGCCGATTTCGACCAGGTGCTTCTGGAGTGCCCGAATATCGATGCCGCGAAGCGGCATTCCTGCCTGAACGGCCATGGCCGCGGCGGCGCCGGCGGCGTATCCGCCGTTTTGGATGTCGGGCTGCATGCGAACCAGCGGCACGGCGTCGCGGTGCGTGCTGATGCCCAACCCGACCACCAGGATGCCTTCCAGCCCCTTCGGCAGCATGGCCCGGTAGGGAATGTCAACCAGAAACCCTTCCCGGCACTCCGGATGCTCGAACAGCAGCAGCGGTTCGATCGTATAGCCATGCGTATCGAAATCGCTGCGAGTGCGGACGACTGTGTCGGGATAGGTACGGCGATTGACTGCGTCCAGCAACGTAACCGTGGCCTCACCGACAATGCGCCGCCGCTCCCGCGTATCGATCAGGCGGCCGTGATCGAAAGCATCCGCGTACTTGTTCTTGGAGTGGACAAATACGTGCCAGATGTCAACCATGTCGGTTTCGTCGACAATGGTGAAGTCGGTGTTGTTGTAACGACCCCCGAGCTTCCGGCCGGGCAAACCGGCGCCTTGCATTCCGAACTCGGCGGCATCGGTGTAGTCGGTGTCGGCGCCAGCCGCGGCGGCGACGTCGCTGTTGCCCGTGGCGTCGATGACTGTCTTGGCCAGCACAACGCCGCGTCCGAAGGGCGTGGCCACGACGGCGCCCTTTACCTGCCCGTTGTCGACAAACGCGCCGCATCCGATCGTACCGAACCAGATTTCGGCGCCGGCGTCGAGCAGTTCGCGTCGCCACCACTCTTTTCGATGCTCGACGTGCCACGAGGCGGTATTCTCTTGTACCGTGGCGGTAAAACCGACCCGGTTGCCCCAGTAGTAAATGGCAATAGCGCCCTCGGTTCCCGTCCCACCCAGGCAGGAGAGATAATCCACGACAAGCGTCTTTGCACCATGGCGTGTGGCAGCGATGCCGGCCGGCGCTCCGGCCGTTCCGCCGCCGACAATCACCACGTCATAATGCCCCAGCACGGGCAAAGCGCGGGCATCCTGTGGCACTTTGGGCCTATCGTCGATCGGCCGCACGCCAACGAGCAACTCGCGCACATCGCCCTCGGCCGCCGGTGTGGCGGCCGGCTGTCCGGGCAGTCTTATGCCTTGCAGTCGCGGGAGTGAGGACGCCAGTTCTGCCGCCGCGTTACCGACGCGGACACCCAGGTCGATTCGCGACAGAGGGCGCAACAATTTCTCGGCTGACGCGCGCGACACATCCGCGCAACCACCCAGTACGTAGATGCGCTCAACCCCACTCGGCTGGAATGCTTCCAGCGGCAGCTTGTCCGCGCCTTTCCATGGACCTTCGAGCGACTTCTGTCCGTGCATTGTGTCAGGCGGAATCTCAAATAGCCGATCCGAAGTCCATTGCTGGTCGGGATGGTAGGTCAAAGACCGCGCCTTCTGGTCGGCCGCCGCCCATGAAGCGTAACTTCCGTCAGGCATGGCTAGTTGAAGCGTGTATTCAATCACCGGAAACTGACCGGCCACGTTGGCCCCTTCCAATGGCAGGCCGACGACTCGCGCCTTGGCTCCTTCGGGGGCGAGCGCCTCGCCGCCGATGACGACAAACCGGAACGTGTGCATTCCATCCGGATAGGGGCGAAACTGGGCACCGGCCAGCCGAGTGACTTCAGCCCGATCGGTCGCGTCGATGATCGTCTTGGCCAGCACTGCCTGCCGTCCGGCCCGGTTGGCCATGACCACGCCGGCCGGCTTGCCCTGCGAATCGCGCAGCAGATCGGTCACGTAACAGCTATAGAGATACTGTACGCCTGCGGCCAGCAGCGCTTCGTCCAGCGTCTTCTTCACGTGCATGGGCCTCGGTAACACATAATGAGGCCCGACGGTCGCATCCAATGGCCCCACAATTTCAACCTCGCCAAGCAGGATACGGTGGAACTGTTCCGGTTTCTCCGCCGTAATGCGAACATATCGTGCCGTAGCGCCAACGGGAACGGAAAGGGCGTACCAGTCATCGCCGCCGCTAGGTTGCCCTTGCTGCCGGCCCACTTGTCGCCACGATTGCGAGTCATCGCTCACCGACACGGTCAGACTTTCGACATTGAAACCGCTCCCGGCGACGTTCTCGACTTCCCGACGGTATACGATGACACGCGCTTCCTCAATACGCTCCGATTTGCCGAGATCGGCCGTGATGGTTACGTCGCCGTCGTATTGAACGCTTTGATTGGCGGCATTGCCCCAGAAACTGTCGACCAGGAGGGAAGGCGGCTCCGTATCGCAATGCTGCTTGGCACTGGGCGTATCGGTCTGGTAGGAAAACTTCAGAGCATTCCGGGAATTGCGAGATTCGAGCGGGTCTTCGAAGATACGTTTCGCCAGCGGATGCTCGGGCCGCTCACCCGGTTCCAGCCACATGCGAAGCGTTGCGGTCATGTCATCGCCCAGATAGGGATACGGCGCGGCCAGGAACACCGTCGCCCCCGCTTCGGCCGCGGCAACCGCAGCCGAGACTGCCCCGACTCCGCCGCCCACAACGGCCACATCGACCTCGTACGCAATGGGAATCTGCCGAGACGATTCGTTTACGGCCGGACGCTCAGCGCCCGCTCCCACGGACGGCATCCAACCGGCGGTCAGGGTCAACAAGACGAGTGCCACGTACTTGCGCATTGCGATAACTCCCTTTTCTTGACATGATGCGTGGAAAGGCGTGGGCACTCCGCACGGTCTGTCGGACAAGCGCGTTGTCGGCCCAACAGGAACATTCCTGGCGGCAACAAGCAGAGCGGAACGCACGGAGCAACTTCGCGTCGCGCCGACCATTCTGTTGGTCGCGTATGAACTCCCCTTTTGCCAGCCCCCAGCCCCACCTGTTTAGGGTTCAGTTTAACACCAAAACGCACGCCCTGTCAATTAGCCGGAAAAGCAGCGTGCGGCCAGATTTTCTGGCGGTCGAGTGGCACGTGCCTCGGCCACTTGCCGTCCACCGACCGGTACGAGCCCCCCGCCGTAGCCCGCCAAGGGGTATAAAACGAACACCGGGCATTTTCCGAACGCCCCAAGGGTTTTTCGACTGTTCGTTTATTCGCCATTAGTTGACGTAAGTCGTTATCACAGATAGATTTACGTCGATTCCTCAGTCGCCGTCGGCCGTCGTCCGCTGGAGGCGAAAATCGGTTGTAAACCTTTGCGTGGCAAGAGGTTACGAATTATCGAACAGTCGCCATGCGCGCCCGTTCGACAAATGCGCGGACAATGCCGCCCGAATCGATCTAAAGCGTTATATTGCAAGGATTTAGATGCAGGCGCGCCCGCCCATCGGCGGGAGGTCGGCGCAGACCT
>CAZASB010000104.1:0-14701 GCA_964487655.1 uncultured Planctomycetaceae bacterium | reverse complement strand
TGCAGAACGGGCCCGCGGGCCATGTCTTCCACGTTTACGATCAGGCCAACCAGCCTCGCCCGAAGGCCTCGCTTCTGGTCGAAGGGCACCGATACGAGCCCGATGCCAACGGCCGGATCATAGTGCCGTACACCACGCGACCGGGGCGTCAGAAGATCATCATGCTGGACGGCGATTTTGCCACGCTCGACTCATTCGAGCATGAGCAAGAGACGTACCGTTTTGACGCCGGTTTCCATCTCGACCGGGAGCTGATCAGCGACGGGCAGCAGGCGGAGCTGATCATTCGCCCGACGCTTCGGCTGTGCGGCGCCCCACTGCCGATAGGTCTGTTGGAAAACGTCCGACTGACCGTTTCGGCCGGCGATCTCGATGGCGTGACCACTTCGCAAACGGCCGTGGGTTTCAAGCTCAACGAGAACGGCGAGACAGTCCATCGCTTCCAGATTCCGGCGAGGGCGAGGGAGTTGGCCGTTCGACTCGATGCCACCGTGCCGAGCGTGAGCACCGGCCAGGACGTCAAGCTGTCGGCCGAAGAAGCACTGACTGTCAACGAGGTGGCCACCACGGAGAATCTCGCCCTGCCGTTTCTGACGCGGGACGCCAGTGACTACCTTCTGGAGGTGCGCGGCCGAAACGGCGAGATGCGTGGCGGCGAACTGGTGCATATAACGCTGCGGCATCGCGACGTGAAGACCCCCATTAGGGCAATTCTGCAGAGTGACGAACTTGGACGAGCGCATCTTGGCGCACTTGCGGAAATTACAACAGTCAACGCGCGAATGGCCGACGGCCTCGAACGAACATGGACGCTGCATGAACCGACATACAGCTACCTGCCGGTCGTCACCAGCGTTGCCGGCGAGCCGATTCTGCTGCCCTGGATGCGCGACTCGCAAGAGCCGGTTCGGGAGGACGTGGGGCTCCTGGAATTGCGCGACGGCAAGCCGGTCGCCGACCGCTTCGATGCGGTTGAGATGGAGGCAGGCTACGTTGTCCTTCGCGGGTTGGAGCCGGGGGATTACACGTTGCTGGTGAAGCGAGACAATCGGCGTATCAGCGTGAACATCAGCGAAGGCCCCGTTCACAACGGCCATATCCTGGGCAACCTTCGCTATTTGGAATGCGTTAGCCCACGGCCGATGGCCCTGTTGGCCCCGGAAGTCGATGAGGCCAAGGTGCGGCTTCGCGTGCGGCACGCCGGTTCCGACACTCGCGTCCACGTATTCGCAACCCGGTACATGGACGCATTCAACGCATGGGCGAGTTTGCAAGTCCAAGGGCGCGAGGCGGCGTTGATTGCCACGCTGCCGGTGGCCGATTCGCTGTACGTGGTGGGACGCGACATCGGGGACGAATACCGCTATATCCTCGACCGCCGCGCCACCCGGCGGTATCCGGGCAATATGCTCGCAAGGCCGAGGCTGCTGCTGAATCCCTGGGCTGTCCGCGAGACGGAGACGGGCGAATTGCAGGCCGCTGCGGGCGAGGAGTACAACGCACACTCCAGTGAACGCCAACGGGCCGCCGGGCGAGCCGCCGAGGGCGAAGCAGCCCTTGTCGGAAGGTCCGACCCGCAAGATTTCAATTTCCTGGCCCGGCCCTCGATCGTTAAGGCGAATCTACGGCCGGACGAGAATGGCGTCATCGAGATCGACCGCGCCGAACTAGGCGATCGCCACATGCTGTGGATCGTTGCGGTGGACGGCTTGCATACCGCTTGGCGGCCGCTCGCCCTTCCGGCAGTAGTGCCAGCCCTTCGCGAACGCCGCGTGGTGCAACCGCTTGACCCGGCCAGGCACTTCGTTCAGAGACGGAACATCGAAGTGTTACATACCGAGGCTGCAATCTCATTCCCCGATCTGACCGAGGCAAAGATCGAAACGTACGACACGCTTGCGGCCGTCTATGCGCTGTTCATAACACTCAACGGGGAGGGCGGAAGCGACCACCGCCTAGGTAAGTTCGCTTTCGTTGTCGAGTGGCCGAAGCTCACGCCGGAGCAGAGGCGTGAGAAGTACGCCGAGTTCGCCTGCCATGAACTGCACTTCTTCCTGTACCACAAGGATCGCCCGTTCTTCGACGAGGTTGTGCGCCCCTACCTGGCCAACAAGAAGGACAAGACCTTCATGGACCGCTACCTGCTGGATGCAGACCTGAGTCCGTACGCCGAGCGATGGGCTTTCAACCAGCTCAACGCGGTGGAACGCGTGCTGCTGGGCCAGCGGTTGAAGAAGCAGGCCGAAATGGCGCGGCACGTCACGGACCGGTTTAACCTAATCCCTCCCGACATCGAACGCGACAACCGGCTATTCGAGCTTGCCCTGCAAGGGCGCGTGTTGGCCACCGAAGGCCTCGCGCGCGAACTCGACACGTTGGTCATGGAAACGATGGACGAGAAGGCGGAGAAGAAGAGCATGTCCCTGGGAGGACGTCGCGCCTTGCAAGCGGCACGGAACGGCGCGCCGGGCGCTCCACCCGCGGCTGACACGCCGGCGGCCATGCCGGCTGAACCCGCCGCGCCCGAAAATGCCGCGGCCATGGCGCCGCCCCCGCCGCAAGCCTTGGCAAAGAAGGATGCCGAAGCCATCCGGTCGTTGGACAAGGCGAAGGAGGATCGCAAGCAGGTCCGGCGTTTCTACCGCGACGTCGCGCCTACCATGGAATGGGCCGAGAACAACTACTATCGACTACCCATCGTGCAGGACAATGCCGAGTTGGTTCAGGTCAACGCGTTCTGGCGCGATTACGCCTGCCATGAAGGCGATGGCCACTTCCTGTCCACCAAGCTGGCCGAGGCTCACGGCAACTTCACCGAAATGATGCTGGCCCTCGCCGTGCTCGACCTCCCCTTCGAGGCCGGAGAGCACAAGCTCGCGGGCCCCGATCCGGAGGCCAAAACGGCACAACCCGTGACGCTTACGGCCGCTTCTCCGTTGGTGGCCTTCTACCGGCAGGTGGAGGCGGTCGAGCCGGGAGCCGAGGAAGTACCCATCCTCGTGAGCCAGAACTTCTTCCAATACGCGGACCGTTATCGTATGGTCGAGAACGAACGAGTAGACAAGTTCATCACGGACGAGTTCATCACACAGACTGTCTACGGCGCGCAGGTCGTGGTGACCAACCCGACGTCCAGCCGCCAACGTCTCGACGTGCTGTTGCAAGTACCCCAGGGCGCCATGCCCGTGCTGGGCGACAAGACGCTCGGAAGCCGGCACGTCAGCCTCGAACCTTTTGAAACCTTGAAGATCGAATATCACTTCTATTTCCCCGAGGCGGGTGACTATGCCCATTTCCCGGTCCACGTAGCGCACCGCGAAAGCCTGGTGGCATTCGCCCAGCCGGTCCGGCTCAAGGTAGTCGATGAACCGACCCGGATCGATCGCGAAAGCTGGGACTACATCTCCCAGCAAGGAGAGGGATCGCAAGTGATTGAGTTCCTCCAAAAGAACAACGTCGAGTCGCTCAAGCTGGATCGCATTGCTTGGCGCATGCGCGACGCAGCCTTCTTCAAACAGGTGGTCGAGGTGCTCGATGCGCGTTTCGCCTACGATGACACGCTTTGGTCGTACAGCCTCATGCACAACCATTTGCCGGCCATCCGCCAGTATTTGCGGTGCCAGGATGGCTTCGTCCACGGTTGCGGCAGTTACCTGCAATCGACACTGCTCGACATCGACCCAGTCGAGCGGCGCGCTTGGGAACTGCTAGAGTACGATCCGCTGGTCAATGCCCGGGCGCATCAACTCGGACCAGAGCGGAAGATTGTCAACGCGGCCGTCTACAATCAGTACATGGCGACGCTGGACATCCTGGCGCACAAGGCCGTGTTCGACGCCAACGACCGCATGACCGTTGTCTACTATCTGTTGCTGCAAGACCGGATTGCCGAGGCGATCGGCTTCTTTGAGCAAGTTGCTCCAGAGGAACTTGACATCCACCTGCAATACGATTGCTTGCAGGCATACATGGCGTTGTTCATCGGCGATTTGGAGCTTGCTCGGAAGATTGCGACCGGCCGCGCCGAGTATCCGGTAGTGCGGTGGCGAAAGCGATTCGAGAACGTACTGGCACAGATCAATCAGATCGAGGGCAAGGCCGCGGGCCGACTCGCGGACACCGACGACCGCGACCAGCAGCAACAGCAGTTGGCCGATACGGGCCCGGCCCTCGAGGTTCGCGTCGATGGCAGCCAGATTGAACTGACCCATGCCAACCTTGCGAGCGTACAGGTACACTACTACCTGATGGACATTGAGCTTCTGTTCTCGAACCAGCCGTTCGTGACCGAGTATGGCGGGCAGTTCGCCTACATCCGGCCCAACCGGACGGACACGGTGGAACTGGCCGCGGATGCCGAGAAGAAGATGATTCCCCTGCCGGAGGAATTGGCGCAGCGGAACGTTATGATCGAGGTGGTCGGCGGGCCGTTGAAGCGGTCGACGACGTACTTCTCCAACAGCCTTGACGTGCGCATGATGGAGAACTACGGCCAGCTTCAAGTACGGCAGCACGGCGTGGAGCGGGGCTGCGGAGGCGTCTACGTCAAGGTATATGCCCGCATGGCCGACGGCGAGGTGCGTTTCTACAAGGACGGCTATACCGACCTCCGCGGCCGATTCGACTATGCGTCGGTCAGCGGGAATCAGCAGGCAGGCGCCGCGTCGTTCGCCGTGCTCATCCTGAGCGACGAGCACGGGGCGGTGGTGCGCGAAGCTCCGGCTCCGAAGCGGTGACGACTGGTCAGTCGGCATCCGCGCTGGTTGTCAGGCGGATATCGTCCAAGTAGAACACTCGGCGCTGGGTAGCGCCGCTGATCCAGCCGACCCAGGTCAGGTCGGCGAAATCGGCATGGCCCGTGGGCAGTTCGTCAAACCGCTGAGGTTCCCGACCCGGGAGAGTAACCGTAAGCGACCAGTTGCCGTTGGCGTCTTCACCCACTGGGGCCGTAATTTCCAGTTGGACCCATGCATCGAGCGGCAGTTCCATCGGCTGGTGGCCGGGGAGCAGCAGCTTGCCGTCGTGAATTTCGAACCTTGGGCCTGTCCGATAGGGATTCGCCTCGGCGGTGCGCCATTCATGCACCATACGGGCCCCTTCTTCAAGCCGCAGTGCAAATGACACGCGGCTTGTGCCCCGGGTGTGATTGGGCAGGTAGTAGAAGTGCGGATTGAAGGCATACGTCAAGCCGGGCGCGTCGACGACCTTCAGACTTTGCTTCCCGCCCGCTGCCTGCTCGTTGACAACGGTAACCGAGTCGCCCTTCCCTTCCACATGGACTCGCGCGCGGGCAAGTGGAGCGCCAAGTGGCGCCTCTTCGAAGTCCTCGTTGACCGAAAACGGGGGTAGCGGCGGCGCTGGTGGGGCAAACTCGACCTCGGCGAATGCGAACTGTTTCGGCACGTCCACCCAGGTGTCGTCCCCATAAAGACCGGCCTTGCCATAGTCGAACTCCACGAATCCAATCTTGCTGGCCGGTGAGCCCGGCTTGAGGCGGAAGTCACCCTTGTCCACGTCGACGAACAGGGGATCGGCCACGATCGAGCCTTCATCCTTGCCCAACGCCTGCCACTCGGCGAGCGTCCAGTCGTGGAAAAGGACCGGCTCCCCGGATGCCTTCCAGTAGAGGTTCGAACGCAGCACGGTGTCGACGTTCTCCATGCGGGGACGAACGAACAGCGGGCCCTCGGTCCAATAGACGATGTTGCGTTCAAGGATGACCGTCGTGTGGTCCTCCACGCGAGAGCGTTGAATCTGCCCGTTCATGCTGTTGACCAGGATGTTGTTCCGGATCATGTTTTCCTTGCCGTAGTGCTGATGGTAGGAGCCAGTCTTGGTGTTATAAACAAGGTTGTTTTCCATGTGAATGTGGGTGGTTCCCTCGTCGTTATAGAGTCCCCATCCGCCACCACCGTAGAGATCGTACGAGTAGACGTGGTGGATCACATTGTTGTTGACCGTGGTCCCCTCGGAATTGCCCAGCGTATAGACACCGCCCATGTCGCTGAGCACGCCCTGACCGATGTGGTGGATGTGATTGAAGTCGATCGTGTTTCGTTTCGACACGGTATCGCGGTATCCCCAGGTCCAGCCGACGGAGATTCCCGTATAGAACAGGTCGCTAATATCGTTGTGCGTCACGCGGTTGTCGCTGCCGTGGCCGATCCACACACCGATGGCGCCGGGGAAGATGCGCCCGCCGCTATGAACGATGTTGTTGTCGAACACGATATGGTCGGTCTGATTGGCCGGATCGTTCATGTCGGCCTGCCAGCCAACGCCGATCTTCATGCCGCCTGCCCCCAAATCGTGCAGCAAGGTCTGCTGAACGCAGCAGTCGTGGCAGCTCCGATGAAACCAGACGCCGTAGATGCCCACGTGCCCGATCTCGCATTGCTCAATGGCCACGTGGCGCGCACCGTCGGCCATAATGGCCGCGGGGATGGTAACGGCGGCTTGTCCATCGCCGTGCCCCTCAGCCGGTAGGATATACTGCCCATGCCGGAACGCCAGGCCGCGCAGCGTGATGTGCTCCACCGGTCGTCCCAGCGCTAACTCGCCGGCAAACTCGACGAAAGGTTGGGCCCCGGCAGGCGCGATCACTTCGGCCGTGGCCATGTCTTCACCGGGAAGAGGAATATAGTGGAGAACGCCGTCCCGGCCGAGGAACCATTCACCCGGTGCGTCGAGCGCCGCGCGGAAGTTCTCCACATGGTATCGCTGCCGTTCGCCCCAACGATTGAACGCCCAGGGCATCGGATGTGTGATGAAGACGTTGTTCGCCTTGCCGTCCACGTGCGCCACGCGGCAGCGCGACACTTCCCAGGAATGGTAGGCAACAACCGTTACGTCGCTGAGTCGTTCCTTCGGGATGTCGAGCAGTGGGGCGATGTCCTCCGCCCTCGCGCGGAACGCGCGGTGGTTGAGCACGCCTGCCTTGCCCGTATCCGGATCGATCCCATATCCGGCGGATTCAGGCGTGTAGTAATAGAACGCATTGGGACTGCGTGCCCGGGTTGCACGGCGGCCATTGACCCACAACTGCTCGAACATCCACTTTCCATCGGCCACCTCGGGAATGCGAGCTTGCCACACGCCGCCTTCGGCCGGTTGGAAGCCTCCGATGCGTTTGCCGCCGGAGAAGACGGGCTTCGCGCCGGGAGCCGCCTCATACGTGATGGGGCACGCCTCGGTGCCGCTGTCTTCCACGGTGAACGTGACGGTTTCCAGAGCCGGGTAGACGCCGTCGGCGAAGAGGACGCGAACGGGTTCCACTAGGATCCCCTCTTGCTTGAGCTTGCGCACGGCGTCACGCGCGCCGGCCAGCGATGCCAGCGGCCCGTCGCTACCTTCGGCGTTCGGGCGTTGAAGATGTCCCGTCCAGGCGTCGTTGCCGTCGGGAGCAACGTGCAGCGTAACCGCGACGGCCGGCACGCAATATGCGAGGACGACACAGATGCCAACAGCAAGCACTCGGACAGATTGTCTCATCGAGAGTGTTTCCTTGAGTCGTGAGGAAGTGACTGTTCATTTGCCCATGGATGACGATTCCGCCCTCTTCGCTTCGGTGGCGAGGTGTCGAATCTCGTCCGCATGGAGCGTTCGGCGATAGATTCGCAGGTCGCACAAGCGTCCGTTGAAGGGACCGTTGGCTCCGGCGCCGATACGTAGCGGCGCGGCGGTATTCATATCCCACTCAGCCGCGTCAAAGACAGGGGTTTGGGTGACCAGTTCGCCATCGAGGTAGAGCATGAGACGGCTCGCGGATTTCACCGCGGCCACGTGATGCCATGCGGACGAAAGCGTATGCCCCCAGGCTGCCTGCCGGCCCGCCTCAAAGGCGAAGACCTTCCCCGAAGGCAAGGTGCTGCAAAACACCTGCCCATCATGCTCGGCCATGGTCCAGGCGCGGCGATACGTTACGTCGGGCGTAAGATCGAGCCTCTGCAAGAGCTTCCATGCCGTGCCGCCTTCATACGAATACACCTCAGCCAACGGTAGTGTGCCGGCGACGAGGCGTCCATTGTGTACAAGCATGCCCATGACCTCCAACTCCTCGCCGAGCCGGCCCACGTCGGTCCATTTGCCGACGTCTTCGAACCGAAAGACGCTGCCGCTTCTCCAGGTACCGACATGCAAACGCCCTTCATGCGATGCGAAGGAGTAAGTTTGCGTGTTGTCGCCGAGTTGGCCGCAATCCGTCCAGTTCGCGCCGTCGTAACGGTATACATGACCGCCATCGTAGCTGCCGGCATAGAGGTAACCGTCATGCACTGTCAGGGCCACGACACGTTTTCCGTCCGGAGTGCCGCAATCCTTCCAAGAGTCGCCGCCTTCGTAGCAAAAGAACCCGGCGGGTCGGTATAACGACGAGGCGTACAACTTGCCACGAAACACCACGAGCCCACCGACCAATTCCGTCTGTGGCAATTGGCCGCAATCCATCCACCGATCGCCTCCGTCGTACCGGAATACACGACCGCCAAGGGTAGTGTTCTCCGACTCTGGCAGCGCGGAGCCGCCCAGACGATATTTTCCCGTTCCCGCGTAGAGCGCGCCATCGTGAACAGCGAGTGAGGAAACGGTATTTGCCCCATCCGGCGCGCCGCAGTCAATCCACTGGTCGCCGTCGGCATAACGGTACACGCGACCAGAGTCGCTCTTTCCCGGCTCGCACGTACCTGCATAAAGCGCGCCCTCGTGGGTAGCAAGCGCGAACGCGAAGAGCGCCTGCCCTGGCCGACCGCAATCGCGCCATGCCAAGGCCCGATCGTCATCAATGCCGAACTGCAAGTGACGCCAGTTGGCCTGGCTAGCGGTCACGCCCGAATTGCTCTTGAGGGTCAGGTGAAATCCGCGTCGCTTCGCCGGATCGTATTGGCTTACGAGATCACCGGACAGAACGTCCGCGACCTCGTCCGATTGCATCCACACCGCGATGGTGAACTCGCCTTTGCCCAACTGCGGAGCATCAGCCGCGGGCACTTCCAGGCAGGCTCCACATCCCTTGAATGCGGTCGAAGCCCCCGGCGCTTCCAGGTCGACCGCGCCGCGAGGAATCGTTTGGCATTCACCGCCGACTGCCGCCTTTGCATCGCCTGCCAAAGGCCAGTGCGCCGCAAGCCCGCGATTGAGATCCGGTGCCAGGCAAACACAGGACCGCTCGGCGTTTGCTGGAGGCGTCTGGCCTTGGGCGCGGACGCCCTGGCCGGAAAACACGATTGCGACTGTCGCTAGAAAGAGAGCATGGACGGAGCTTTTCATGGCAATCATTCCTTCCAGTTTGCAGGCAAGTTCAATGACCACACCTCGCTGCTGAGCGGCCGGGCGTGACCGCCGGCAATCCAGAGCTTATCGTTCAGGACGAACGCCGAATGTTCGTGCCGTGCCTTCCAGCAAGCGGCGGTTTGAAGCTGTTTCCAGGTCTTGCCGTCTCGGGAGTGCCAGACGTCGTCGAAGTTGTCCTTCTCCTTCGACCAGCCGCCGAGCACCCACATGCGGTCGCGATAGATGGCCGCGGAGAACCACATGCGCGGTTGCCAGGGAGCAGATTCCGTCTCGCGTGTCCAATGCACGCCATCCTCGGACGACCAGACATCATTCTTCGCGTGGTAGGATGGAACGTAATTGCCGCCGCCGAATACGTAGATTCTGTCGTTGAGCACGGCGGCCTGATGATAGGAACGCGGAGACCAGGGGGCAGCCGCCGTCTCTTGATTCCAATCAATACCATCGGCCGACGACCAAACGTCGTTCTTCAAGCTCCGGTCGTCGCCGAAGTAGTAATCTTCCGTTCCACCCAGAATCCATATCCGGCCGCGAAACTCCACAATGGCCGAGGCAATACGCGGCGACCACCCGGCGGAGTTCGTTGCCTGCTGCCATGTCGCGCCGTCGGTCGACCACCAGACCTGATTGCTTGCCGAATGGCCCGGCAGCCGCCCGTTATACCAGCCACCCATTATCCACATGCGATCCTTGAAGGCGATGCTCATCGAAAGATCGCTATGAACCCACGGAGCGCTCTGAGTAACGAGCGTCCAATCACGACCGTCGGCCGAGGACCACACGTCGCGCGGCGGCGCCTCATAGGAACCGAACCAGCCTCCCATGACCCACAGCCGGTTGCCGAACACGATCTCACCCTGTGAATCTCGCGCCCGCCAACCGGCGTCTTTCGTTTCCAATACCCAGTTAGGCGAGGTTGGTTCCTCGGCGCACGCCAACCGTGCCGCCACGACAAGGCAACCGACAAGGCCACATAGACGCCAGTGTCCGAAAATAGATCGTTGTAGCATGGTTGTACCTGACACCTCCTCTCTTGACTGTTGAAAACCGATGTTTCATTGTGTGTTTCTCGGAACCCAACTGAATGCTTCAGTAGTGGCCGTCAGCACAAACGATGTCGCTACGGAAGATTCGTACGCCCTTCCGCGATAGAAGCTGTCGCTACCTAGCTCACCGTGTCTCGTAGTAGTTGCAGGATAGCCGTGGTCACTTCGCGGCCAACATTGGGCTTGTAGGGCGGAATGTCGCATATCTTCGGCACGGTAATCGCTGAATACTCGCCGGCCTGGTAGGCGGCCGGATCAGGAAGGTAGCCGATGATGCCGTCAGCGTAACCGACCACGAGGGTGTTCGCCAGTGGCGAATCGCGACGGATCGTCAGACCATACACGCTGTACATCTCGCCCGGATGAAATGCCATGCCCAGCGGGCCAAGCTGCAATACACTGAGTGTGATTGGCAGGTGTGCGTTCGCCAGATCGC
Source organism: uncultured Planctomycetaceae bacterium (assembly GCA_964487655.1). Taxonomy (GTDB): domain Bacteria; phylum Planctomycetota; class Planctomycetia; order Pirellulales; family Thermoguttaceae; genus PWXP01. The sequence continues at coordinate 3,931 of CAZASB010000104.1, read as the reverse complement.
GGTCGGCGTTGCCCCGATACCAGTCTTCCGCAAAGCCCTTGTCCACCCAAGGACCGCCGGCGCAGGATGCCGGATCATTACGATATTGTTCCCGCCATGCCTCGAACAACGCCATGTCGAGTGGTACCTGGAATGGCGCGGAACGCGAAACGAGTCGGTCGACCGGGAGCGGCTCCAAAGCGGCCATCGCGCGGCATAAAGCGTCGAACACGCCGTTAGTCGTTTTGTCGATGTCGCCTCGCCACGGATCGCCATCGCCCGGGTTTACGTCGCCAGCGTGCCCCTGGAGAAACGATGGGGACAGGTCGAACTTGTCGCGTACGCGAGCCGCCACGGCGCCTGGCCAATCGGGGCCGGCCTGCTCGTCGGCATAGCACACGGCGTGGGCCGAGAAGTGATACCACAGCAGGTTCTTTCGGCCACCCGACCGTTCAAATAGTAGCGCGTGGACCATGGTGTCCAACCATCGCTCTTGGTCGGTCGAGTCGGCCGCGAAATGCTCGTCAGTCTTGTAGTTCTTGGTGGTCCGGTTGGAATTAGCGCCCACCGCTCGGCTTTTGCCTAGCGACACTCGAGTCGGCACAATATCCTGCCGGGCTAGCGCGACGGCCTCGGCGCACTTGGCCTCCAGGTCGTTCATGTAGTCGATCGGAATTGCGCCCCATTGCCGCAGGTAGTTCAGCGCGGGCATCGAATGCGTGTGGGTTGAACACACGCGCACATTCTTCGCGGGAATACCCGTTTGGCGGGCCACGCGATCTTGCACGCGGCGGGTGAACTCGTCCGATACCGTGGCGATATCAATCGACAAGATCGCCGCTTCGGTATCGCCGAGTTTGAGCACAAGGGCGCGGGCGGCCGTTGGCTGACGGATACCTTGAACTCGCCGCTCGTTGCCCGGCGCTCGGTGATATCCGCCAAGCTCAATTCCCAGCGGCGGGGTCGTATCGACGACTCCTTCGCCGACCAGTAGTTCGCCGGCCGGCTGATCGGCCCAGACTCGATGCGGGAGGAGCAGCCCCGCCGAGCCTGCGGCAAGCGAGGCAAGGAACTCACGACGACGAACGTAGGGATGTGCTGATGCCTTCATGCGGGATACTCCTTTTCTGTTGACGTGGAGGACGGCTGAAACACAGATGCAGCCGAACTACCTGAATTATCCACCAGAATCTTCGCGGTGGCAAGCCACAGCAGGAGAACTGCAAAGTCTGGGGGCTGGTCCATTTTTCGGCCAATCCACGCGGCCATCCGAGAAAACCGTTGGCTGAAAACATGGACCCGACCCCTTCGTCTTGGACTTTGCAGTTCTCCTGCAAGCCACAGTGACAAGCCATGATTGCACCTGCCGCCAATTGACGAAAACGTCCGAGCATGGTATGAGACGGCACCATGAAATCGTCGCCACTTCACTCGCTGCACTTGGGGCCCGTCGAAATCACATTCCCGGTTGTGCAGGCGGCATTGGCCGGTTACAGCGACTGGCCGATGCGCGTCATCGCAACCCGGCTGGGTGCCCCGTTTACGCTGTCCGAGGCCTTGCTGGCGCGCTTCGTGGTGCAGGTTAGCCGGAGGAGCCGCGCCGCTCGGCTGGTTCGGCCCACCGGCGAGGGCACCCTCTGCGGCGCACAATTGATGGGCGGCGACGACGAAGAGCTAGGCGCGGCCGCGCGATCATTGGCCAACAGCGGCTTTCACACCGTCGATGTCAACCTCGCATGTCCAGTTCGAAAGGTCCTGGGCCGGCATCGTGGCGGCCATCTTATGGGGCGGCCCGAAATGGCAATAAGCGTTGTCGCCCGCGTTCGCGATGCGCTGCCGCACGAGATTCCCGTGACGGTCAAAATGCGCCGCGGACTGGACGATTCGTCCGAGAGCCGCGAATGGTTCTACGCCATTCTTGACGGCGTTCTTCGCGCCGGCGCGGCGGCCGTTACCATCCATGGCCGCACCGTGAGGCAGCGATACGAGGGGCGCAGCTCATGGGAGTTCCTTCGCGAGGTGAAGGAACATGTTGGGAAAACGGTCGTGCTGGGTAGCGGCGACCTGTTTACCGCGGCCGATTGCCTGGACATGATGCGGCAAACGGGCGTCGATGGCGTCGCCGTCGCGCGGGGAGCAATCGGCAACCCCTGGATTTTCCGCCAGATACTTGCCCTGGCCTCCGGTTTGCCTTGTCCGGAACCGTCGCTCAGCGAACAACGCGAAGTGATGGTGGAACACTATCGGCTGGCCGAGGAAACCCATGGCCCGCGACGTGCCGGGCCGATCATGCGCAAGTTTGGCATCAAGTACGCCAATCAGCATCCGAAAGCGGACGACGTCCGGCTAGCGTTCATTCGGGTGCGATCGGCGGAGGACTGGGGGCGGGTACTGAACGAGTGGTACGCCTGATACTCTCGATTACCGCCGCATTGCGAAGAAGCCTCTCTTGCCCGGCCCAGGCAAGCGAGGTATCGCCGAAGCGGGCCAGAAACGCCGCGCGGTCGAGCAACTTCAGATCATTCAGATCGACCGGGTTCATGCCATCGCGAGGTTGGAATGCCGGCGCGGACGAACAGGGCGTACTCTTGTTGTGTGGACATGCCTCCTGGCAGGCATCGCAGCCGAACAGTCGCGAGCCGAACGCTTGCCGCAATTCGGGAGCAATATCGCCGGTGTGTTCCATGCTCAGGTAGCTGATACACCGGCGAGCGTCGAGTCGGTAGGGCTCGACCAGCGCGCCGGTGGGGCAGGCGTCGAGGCAAGCACGACAGTTGTGGCAACGCTCCGTTTCGCAAGGCTGGTCATAAGTCAGTTCCGCAGTGGTTAGTAGTGCCGCAAGAAACAGCCAACTGCCATGCTGACGATTGATTAGCAGCGTGTTCTTCCCAATCCATCCCAGGCCAGCTAGGCGGGCAAACTCGCGTTCCAACAACGGGGCCGTATCGACCACTCCCCGCGACCGTTCATTGGGCGTCAAACGCCGATGCAGTTGCCCGAGTGAACGTAGCCGTTCACGGATTGTCTTGTGGTAATCGCTTCCCCAGGCATAGCGAGACACACTCCCCTGGCCGGGCCCAGCGGCAATCGGCGTCACCGTGCGGTAGTTGACGGCCAAAACCAACACGCTCCGGGCCCTTGGCAGAATGCTTTGCGGATCGCGCCGGGCCTCCGCATGACGGACCAGATAGCTCATCTGCCCGGAAAAGCCTGCATCGAGCCAGTCGCGAAACGACTGCCACGCCGCCGGTTGGACTGCGGGGCAGGTTCCGGCCAAATCGAACCCAAGTGACAAGGCGTGCTGTTTCAGTGCTCGGGTCAGGTCAGCCGGGGGCATAACACACACTTGCATTTCTCCGAGTTTCGTCTAAGCTGGAGGTTTAAGAGGGTTGTGTGGCTTGGCGAATCTACAATACTGTCATCAAGAGGCACTGCCATGAATCTGAGATGTCTATTCCTGTTGGGGGCCACCCTAAGCGTACTTGCTCCGGGGAATGCTGATGCATGCGACTGGGCGGGCCGTGGTTACTTGACGGGCTGGTGTGGCTGGGCGATTAGTCCAAGGGACTATTCCGCAGAGCACATCCCCTATTTCGCCAAGCATCCGCCCGTATACTACAGTTATCCTGCCCCGAGACCATACGGCTATTCCCCATATGCCTACCCCCCCATTATGACGTTCCGGGAAGTGGTTGCTGTCAGGCCGGTGCTGGTGCGAAATGGTTATGTTACGGGCGAGCCGACTTTAAGGAAAGCCGAGAAGTCCGCCCCGCTGAGGATCATTAACCCGTTTGCCCAGGATGCGGCAGACCCCATGCCAGTTCCCAACGCATCGCCGCTCTCCGATTCGGACGCCTGAAGGTTCCCAAGGAAGATTATTCGCCATTCAATCCTCGGTTAGCCCGGATTATTCACGATAGGTAGGGTGGGTCAAGCAAGCCGCTTCCTTGGT